>JBLHWG010000181.1:0-10476 GCA_047629055.1 Halioglobus sp. | reverse complement strand
TAACTTCGCAAATCCTGAATCGCCAAAACACTAACAATGAAAATGAACACCCCAGTGAGTAACAACATTTCTCTGATCTTTGTTATCGGCACAAGGCGTGGCGCGAGATAGAACATCGCAGGCACACTGGCCCAAAACAAAAAGGCCACTAAGAATACCCACCGCGTCGCATCAACGTTGTAGGGGAGGTATAAAATTATGAGAGCAAGCAGACCAACAATTGATGCGAAAGCTGTCTGCACAGTTTCATCTTTGATTCCACACATGCGTCCCCATTCCCAGCCCGCAGCCGCTACAACGAAGGACAGGGACAAAGCAAAAACATCAACAGAGGCCGAGGCCAGATCTGCTGCGAATAAAACCAATAATATTACGCCAGTAATAATTCTAGATTTAAGCATTAGTATCCTGCACTTGTTCGCCAGTGCGGCCAAAACGACGCTGTCTACCCGCATAGAAATCGAGGGCATGCCCTAATTCAATATCTGAAAAATCAGGCCAAAGCACGTCGCTGAAGTACAACTCTGTATAGGCCAGGTGCCATAACAGATAATTGCTGATTCGCTTCTCACCACCGGTGCGAATAAATAAATCAGGATCGCAGGTATCAGACAGCGACACATGCTGTGAGAATGTGCCAACGTCGATGAGTTCCGGGTCTAATTGACCGTCGCGAGCTTTGCGCGCAATCTGCTTTGTTGCGTTGACAATATCCCAACGCCCCCCATAGTTCACAGCAATTGAGAGCTTTAAGCCGTCGTTATTGCCGGTCAACTCCTCTGCACGGTTCATTTGCTCCTGCAGTTTTTTGCTAAATGCCGTTCGTTCGCCAATAAATCGAACATTGACCTTGTTCTCATGCAGCTTAGTGACCTCGCTCTTCAATGCGTGAAGAAAAAGATCCATAAGCAACCCCACTTCCTTTTCAGGTCTATTCCAGTTTTCACTAGAAAAGGCAAAAAGAGTGATAGCTTCGATCTGTCGTCGAGCACAAGCTTCTACGATTTCGCGAGTAGCGCGAAACCCAGATTGATGGCCTGCCGCCCGAAGCAGCCCACGTTTTTTCGCCCATCGACCATTACCATCCATGATGATCGCAACGTGCCGAGGTCGAACCGGTTCAAAAGATGACACTGGGCAATCTCTATTGGCGAAAGGGCTAAAAGAAAAAGACTTGGGGAATTCCAAGGACAAGAACGGAAATCAGACTTCCATCAAGTCCGTTTCTTTCTTTGCGAGCACTGAATCGATTTCCTTGATCGCAGCATCAGTCAGCTTTTGTACTGACTCTTCGCCCTTTCGCAAATCGTCTTTGGAAATTTCTTTCTCTTTTTCCAATTCCTTCAGATCGCTGTTGGCATCTCGACGAATATTTCTCACGGCGACGCGGGAATTTTCTGCCTCACCTCGCACCATCTTGACCATATCCTTGCGGCGTTCTTCTGTCATAGGTGGCACGGGGACCCGAATCACAGTGCCAGCTGTGTTCGGATTCAAGCCTAGATTCGAGTTAATAATGGCCTTTTCCACAGCAGGTACCATGGACTGCTCCCACGGAGTAACCGTCAGCATTCGCGCATCTTCGGTGTTGATATTGGCAACCTGGCTCAACGCGGACTCAGCTCCGTAGTAGTCAACCTTTACACTTTCCAACAGACTCGGATGAGCCCGACCGGTACGCATACGTGAGAGTTCGTGCTCAAGAGACTCCGCCGTTTTGCCCATGCGAGTCTTGGCATCTTTCAAAATATCGTCAATCATCACTCAGCCCCACTAATCCAGTTGCTTAACCGTTGTGCCAATATTCTCGCCCATAATCAGGCGCATAAGGTCACCAGTTTTGTTCATGTTAAAAACTTTCACAGGCAAGTTATTGTCGCGGCACATCACAATTGCAGTCTGATCCATGACCTCCAACCTCTTTTGTACGGCCTCATCAAAACTGACTTCGTCGTATTTTACAGCGTCATCATGCTTCATTGGATCTTTATCGTAAATTCCATCTACCTTAGTCCCTTTAATCATGATGTCCGCACCGATTTCCACCGCTCTCAAGCTAGCAGCAGAATCTGTGGTAAAAAATGGATTTCCAGTACCCGCTGCAAAAAGCACTATTCGGCCCTTTTCCAGGTGTCGCACTGCTCTGCGTCGGATGTAGTCTTCGCAAACCGAGTTTATCTCCAAAGCCGACATGACTCTACAGTAGGCACCCTGGTTTTCCAAGGCATCTTGCATGGACAAGCAGTTGATCACGGTTGCAAGCATTCCCATGTGATCTCCAGTAACTCGATCCATACCAGCCTCAGCCAAGCCAGCACCACGGAAAATATTACCACCACCGAGAACCAATGCCACTTCGACACCAATATCGCTGATAGCTTTAACTTCAGCAGCAAGACGACGGATATAGCCAGGATCGATGCCGTAATCCATCTCCCCCATCAGCGCTTCACCGCTGAGTTTCAACAAGATTCGCTCGTACGCGGGACGTGCAGTTTCCATTTGATGATGACTCATGCGTTTGCGCCGGGCAGCCGACCACCCGAATGCGTTGATACAAAAAAGCCGGGAACGAGCCCGGCTTCGATTAATACAATTCTAAATCGGAAATCACAGCTGAACTCCATTTTATTCGTACTGCAATGCAATAAAGAAAAATGATGCACTCGTGGTTGCCTGATATCCGATTTTTCCTAAGCTTTCAACCAGTTTACGCGCCGCGAACCTGAGCCATCACTTCGTCTGCAAAATTCTCTTCCTTCTTCTCAATACCTTCGCCTACTTCTAAGCGATAGAAATTGGCAACTGTTGCGCCTTTGTCCTTGAGTAACTGAGCGATAGTCTGATCTGGATTCTTAACATAAGGCTGACCAACGAGAGTAATCTCAGCCAGATATTTGCGCATTCTCCCAATAACCATTTTCTCAATGATTTCTGGTGGCTTACCGCTTTCAGCAGCCTCTGCAGAAAATATGGACTTTTCTTTCTCAACAAGCTCAGAAGGCACACCTGATTCGTCCACACATACCGGCTTGCTCGCTGCGATGTGCATAGCGATGTCTCGCGCTAATTCGACATCACCACCAACAACTTCACAGACAACACCAATGCGGCCACTGTGAGAGTAGGAACCGTATACACCAGCATCACTGATTCCGCACACGCTGCGGCGAACCTGGATGTTTTCGCCGATCTTGGCCACCAGAGTTTTACGGGCTTCTTCAACAGCTTCACCGTCAATTGTCAGTTGCTCAACACTCTCAGGCTTCTGTTCTAAAACTGCAGCAACGACTTTTGAAGTAAAGTTGATGAAATCTTCTGCTTTCGCAGCGAAATCAGTCTGGCTGTTAATTTCAATCATGCCAAAGCTCTTTCCGTCATCGCTGAGCTGGATGGCGACGGTTCCTTCTGCGGCGGTGTTTCCGGATTTTTTGTCAGCCTTCGCTAAACCGGAAATACGCATCGCTTCAATTGCGGCTTCCATGTCGCCGTCAGCTGCAGTTAGCGCTTTCTTGCACTCCATCATGCCGGCGCCAGTGCGCTCGCGCAGCTCTTTAACCATGCTAGCCGAAATGGCCATGTTCGTTCCCCTATTTGGATCTGTAGTCCAGCCCTCCCTTTGGGATCGGGCCGAACACTGGTTGGAAGTCAGTGCTACCCCGCCGAATGGCAGGGCCACACTGTTACGATCTAATAGGCGCCGTTTCGGGCGCCTAAAGCAGCTTACGCTGCTGGAGCAGAGTCATCTGCTGGTGCAGCGTCAGCGGCAGGAGCTGCCGCTACTGGCGCAGCGTCAACAACTGGTGCAGCAGCCGGCACCGCTTCACCTTCAACTGGCACGGCTTCTTCAGCTGGTGCAGCCATTGCCGCATCAGCAGCGGCTGCAGTTTCTTCGTCCATCTTGCCAGTAGAACGCTTGCCGTCTTGAATAGCACTGGCAATTGCTTCTACATAAAGTTGGATCGAACGAATAGCATCGTCATTACCTGGGATGACGTAATCAATGCCATCAGGTGTGTTGTTGGTATCGACCACACCAATGACTGGAATACCCAACTTTTTGGCTTCAGTGATTGCAATACGCTCATGGCCGACATCGACAACGAACAGTGCATCAGGGAGGCGTTCCATGTGCTTGATACCACCCATGCCACGATCCAGCTTTTCGTATTCTCGAGTCAGACCTAGCGCTTCTTTCTTGCTCAGTCGCTCAAAACTACCGTCTTCACGCATCGCTTCAAGTTCCAACAATCGCTTCACCGATTGCTTAACTGTTTTGAAGTTTGTCATCATGCCACCAGACCAACGGCGGTTGACGAAAGGCATATTGCAGCTTTCAGCTGCTGCACGAACAGCATCGCGAGCTGCGCGCTTGGTGCCTACGAATAAAATGCGACCATTTTTGGACGCAATTTTACCTGCAAAATTAGTGGAATCAATAAGAGCTGGCAGGCTCTTTTCAAGATTGAAAATATGGATGTTATTTCGTTCTCCGTAGATATACGGAGCCATTTTTGGTGACCAATAACGAGTTTGGTGTCCAAAATGCACGCCTGCTTCTAGCATTTGGCGCATGGTTACTTCAGCCATGGTTTTATCCTTTGGTTGGGTTTGGCCTCCGCAAGCCAACCGCGACAGACCCAGAAGAAATATCCTTCTAGGCACCCGGTCGGGTTGAAACGACTTGCGTGTGAAATCCGCGCCAGCAAACTGGCTACGGTCAGCCAGACTTTATAACACAATCTGGGCCAGCGATGTACACTATGTGTCCGTTAACTGGGTAGTAATCACAGTATGGCCATCTCTCTAAAAACGCCCGAGCAAATCGCCCAAATGCGAATAGCCGGTCGTCTGGCAGCTGAAGTTCTGGACTTGATCACGGAATATGTGGTGCCCGGTGTCACCACTGATGAGCTGAATACCATCTGTCACAACCATATTGTGAATATTCAAAAAGGGATTCCAGCAACTCTAGGCTACCGCGGCTTCACAAAATCAATATGTACATCCATCAACCAGCAGATTTGTCACGGCATCCCCAGCGATAGATCCCTAAAGAAGGGCGACATTGTCAATATCGATGTCACTGTTATAAAGGACGGATGGTTTGGCGATACCAGCCGCATGTATTATGTAGGATCAGTTCAACCTCACGCTCAGCGCCTTTGCGAAGCAGCCTACGAATGTATGGCTAGAGGCATCGAGGTGGTCCGCCCGGAGGTAACCCTGGGAGATGTCGGGAATGCTATTCAGGTTTTTGCAGAAGGCAAGCATTACTCTGTTGTTCAAGAATACTGCGGTCATGGGATTGGCTCAAACTTCCACGAAGATCCGCAGGTTCTCCATTTCGGCAAACCTGGCGATGGTGTAACACTGAAAGCAGGTATGACTTTCACTATTGAGCCGATGATTAACCAGGGTAGGCGCCACGCAAAAGTGCTTTCGGACGGCTGGACCGTGGTCACGAAGGATCGCTCCCTCTCTGCTCAATGGGAGCACACAGTGCTCGTTACCGAAAGCGGATACGAATTACTCACTATCTCTTCGGACGGACAGACGCTATAAAATGATGAGAGCACAGGCAGATGACCGCTCGCCCACCGCATCATTGTGATCCTCCCTCCCAAAACAAATACCGCGGATTTAGTCCCAAAGCCTGCACATTCGCATCCACGCACTACCAAGATCCTTGGTGTTGTCAACGACTTACTTGAGCAACAGGGATCCGCTCCAGACCGATACCGTAATGCTCTTAAATTGGGGCAAGATGCCATCCATATCGAATTTCTCGACGGAGCCGACTCGTCAACACTCCTAAGTTTGAGAACAGCCGTTGTCAACCACGTACTTTGCTTACTCTGGAATCAACACTCCGAAGAGTTCGATGGCATGGCATTACTCGCGGTTGGCGGATACGGACGCAGCGAACTTCACCCTCACTCCGATATCGATATTGCCATTCTGCTACCGGACAAAGAAAATAAAAAACTCAAAGCCCGCCGGGATGAAATCCTGTCAGCATGGATCACAGCGCTCTGGGATCTGAATCTTGATATCGGCCATAGCGTACGCACGCTCAAAGACTGTGAAGTACAAGCCACGGCAGATATCACCGTCATTACCAATTTGATGGAAGCACGCCTACTATGCGGTAGCAACGAACTCTTTGGCTTGATGCAAAAAATCATAAGCCCATCAAATATGTGGCCTTCAGAGCAGTTTTTTACTGCAAAAGTTGAAGAACAGCAATTGCGACACACGCGCTTTCAAACAAATGCTTACCGCTTAGAACCTAACATCAAAGAAAGCCAGGGCGGGCTTCGCGATTTTCAAACCATAGCTTGGGTGTGTCAACGCCATTTTGGCACCAGCGGCCTGGAACCACTAGTTTCGCGCGGACTATTGGAACCTCATGAACTCAACAGGTTACGCGAAGGCTTGGAGCTACTGTGGCGGATCCGCTATCTTTTGCATCACGTCACAGGGCGTCGCGAAGATCGACTACTGTTCGATCATCAGAAAGAAATAGCCCATGCATTCGGTTACACCGACGACACGAGCAATCGTTCGATAGAACAACTCATGCAGCAGTTTTATAGAACCGTTATGTCACTGCAACGCCTTAATGAAATCTTACTCCAGGGTATTGGTGGCATTATCAGCGGAGTCACCGCAGCATCTCGAATAGAACCGATAAATTCGCGCTTTCATCTACGCAACGGCTTTCTTGAAGTGACCCATGACACTGTATTCAAAGAGCATCCGTCAGCCCTACTTGAAATATTTCTGGTGTTCGGCAACACCCCTGAGGCTGCCAACGTTCGCTCTCACACAGTTCGACTAGTTCGAGCACATTTGCCACTCATCAATGACGAGTTTCGTAGCAACCCCATCGCCAAAAAACTATTTGTAGACATATTCAGTAATCCGAATAAATTGACCCGAACTATTCGCTTAATGAACCGCTATGGAGTTATGGCAGCTTACTTGCCGGCGTTTGATAAAATTGTCGGCCGCATGCAATACGACTTGTTCCATCTTTACACGGTTGATGAACACACTATATTAGTCATTAGGAATTTACGTCGTATGGCGTTGCCGCAATTTGCTAATGAGTTCCCCCACGGAAGTAGCATATTCGAGCAAGTGGAACGACCTCACGTGCTTTATTTAACCGCCCTGTTTCACGATATTGCAAAAGGGCGCGGCGGTGATCACAGCCAACTTGGCGCAGAAGATGTCAAGGTTTTTGCCAAAGCCCATCAGTTTCCCACACGAGATGCGGAGCTAATGGAGTGGACCGTGAGATACCACCTTCTAATGTCCCTGACAGCTCAACGCAAGGACATTGACGACCCAGAAGAACAATTGGATTTTGCCAGACAAGTGGGCAGCATTGAAAAGCTGAATCATTTATATCTGCTCACCATTTCAGACATTCGTGCAACCAATCCTGAGATGTGGAATTCCTTCAAACAAAGCCTGCTTCAGTCTCTATATCGGCATACCTACTTAATATTGAAACGCGGATTAGACAAGCCGCTTGACGCTGAAGACGTTATCAAAAGGCGACAGGCACACACACGTACTCTGCTAAATGACTCATTTGATGAAAATCCAAGAGTTGAAATGTTATGGACCTCTTTAGGTGATGAGTATTTCAGGCAATATCAGGCCATTGAAATAGCCCGGCACACTGAGATATTGCTGGCAAACGAAAACATACCCTGGCCCCTAGTTTCCATACGGTATTCACAATCTCGGGGGTCCTCTGAAATATTAATTTATACCCCTGATGACAATGCATTGTTCGCTTTAATTACGGCTATTATGGAACAGCAACAGTTGAACATACTGTCAGCGACAATCAACACGACCACCGGCGGATTTGCCTTAGATACATTCCATGTCCTGGATGCCACTAGTCTACCCATTGAATCTAGCGAGCGCGCTGAGCAAATTCGAAACATATTGATCAAAGAACTCGGATCTCCTCGCGAAATCCCGACTATCAACACACAAAGACCTTCTCGAAAATTACGTTACTTCTCCGTCTCAACAAAAATTGGATTTGTGACCGATGTAAAAGATTTCACCGAGATGCATATTACTGCTGCGGATCGACCCGGTATTTTGTCTGCTATTGGTCAAATTCTAATGCAAGCCAGGATAAGCGTGCACGCCGCCCGGATATCTACATTGGGAGAACGCATTGATGATGTCTTCTCGCTTTCAACGGAGGATGGAAAGCCATTGACTGGCACCGATCAGAAAATGCTCCGCGACCTATTAAAATCAGAGCTATGAATACAAAACTCAGCGATACCGTGTCCCTACTTGCAGAGCTCGTAAAACGAGACTCAATCACCCCTGACGACAAGGGGTGTCAGGATTTATTAGGAGGGCGACTTGCACGCGCAGGCTTCGTACTTGAGCATATGCCGTCCAACGGAGTCTCCAATCTTTGGGCCAGGTGCGGCGACAGTGCCCCACTGTTGGTTTTTGCCGGTCACACCGACGTTGTCCCTACCGGCGACGTAAATGCTTGGTCATCACCACCCTTTGACGCCACCATAAAAGATGATCACCTCGTAGGTCGCGGAGCTGCAGATATGAAAGGCGGCGTTGCGGCGATGATCGTTGCAATTGAACGATTCATTGCAAGTGGTTGCCACTCACATGGCTCAATTGCAGTTCTGCTAACCAGTGATGAAGAAGGACCAGCAACTGATGGCACACGAGTGGTGATAGATCGATTGCAAGCACGCCAGGAACACATCGACTACTGTATTGTCGGAGAACCAACCAGCACCGTAAAATTAGGCGACATCATTCGCCATGGTAGACGCGGCTCATTAGGGGCAAGGGTCACAGTTCATGGTAAACAGGGCCACGTAGCTTACCCCCTCCTTGCAGATAATCCAGTTCACCGTGCAATGCCTGCGCTAACACAATTGAGCGACATCGTTTGGGACCATGGCAATGATCATTTTCCACCAACAACCTTGCAGATTTCCAATATTCACGCAGGTACAGGCGCTACAAATGTCATACCGGGAGATTTGACCGTCGAATTCAACCTGCGCTACTGCCCAGAGACAACCATTGAACAGATACAATCTACCGTGCAAAACCTGTTCGAGAAGCATGGTCTAAACACAGAGATAAGCTGGAAAGACAGCGCCCATCCGTTTATCACAACCCCTGGCACCCTGACAGACGTCATGCAGAATGCTATCGGCAATGAAGTGGGCATCAGTGCAACCCTAGATACTGGCGGTGGCACCTCTGATGGACGCTTCATCGCACCTACAGGCGCGCAAGTGATAGAGTTTGGACCGATCAATGCGACAATTCATCAGATTGACGAGCGCGTAAGCTGTACCGATATCGATTCATTGACCAGAATCTATGAATCTGTACTTCATCAATTGTTGGGCAAACAAGAGGAATGACACCATGGGCATGCTAGACGGAAAGCGTTTTATTATATTCGGCGTAGCCAGCAAACGCTCTATAGCCTGGGGTATCGCTGAAGCCATGCATCGGGAAGGTGCGACTTTGGCATTTACGTATCAAAACGATCGTCTTAAAGACCGGGTAATCGAGATGGCCACCGCCTGCGATTCCACAATGGTCATGCCATGCGACGTGTCTATTGATCAGGAAATTGACGATCTAATGGAGAACGTAAAAGCTGAATGGACAGAGGGCTTCGACGGTCTTGTTCACGCAGTTGCTTTCGCCCCTCGCGAAGCTCTGGACGGAGATTTCCTGGATTCTGTGACTCGGGAATCTTTTCGCATCGCTCACGATGTCAGCTCTTACAGTTTCGCAGCAATAGCAAAAGCTGCTAGGCCGCAACTTCGAGCCGGTGGCTCACTGATCACCCTCTCGTACCTTGGCGCTGTCAGAGCAATGCCTAACTACAACGTTATGGGACTGGCTAAAGCATCGTTGGAAGCTAACACTCGATTTATGGCCGGCTCTCTAGGACCTGAAGGCATTCGTGTCAATGCTATCTCTGCAGGCCCAATCAAGACCTTGGCCGCAGCAGGCATCGCAGACTTCAAACGACTGCTTAGCCACGTGTCCTCTGTCTCACCGTTGCGTGATAACACGACAATAGAGCAAGTGGGCAATACAGCAGCCTTTCTTGCATCACCCATGTCCTCAGGTATAACTGGACAAATTATTTACGTGGATGGAGGCTTCAATATCGTCTCAATGCCAGACTTGAGTTAATAATCCGAGTTTGACCACGCAAAAAAAGGACCGCCCCTGGTTTAGGGTTCGGTCCTTTTTTTTGAGAAATAATTTACATTAACAACAAAACTATTTAGTCATTCTTTAATAGATCACGGACTTCAATCAATAGCGCAACATCGGCGGGATCCGCTGCGGGATCTTCTTCCTTCTCGCTCTAGTAGTCAGAATCCGGCGCACTTAAGTCTGCAGAAACGAGATCAATCTCTG
>JBLHWG010000180.1:0-10542 GCA_047629055.1 Halioglobus sp. | reverse complement strand
AACTTACTATCTGTTCCGGTAGGTAAAATTACCTATAATGGTTATATTAGCGCCTAGACACAGAACCATGGAACTTTGATTCTTAGGAGTAACGACGCTGTTCAACGCCCACTCTAATATTATCTTGCATCCTAACACTCTTGGAAACACAGCATCATGATGGATATAAAGTCATGGCTGAAAGATCTAGGCCTGAGCAAGTACGAGAAATCGTTCGAGGTCTTTGAAGTCGACATGGAAGTGCTGCCAGATCTCACAGAACGTGATCTGATTGAGATGGATATTCCTCTTGGTACACGAAAAAAACTAATAAAGGCCATTGCAGCGTTGAACGCGCAAGCTTTAAACGCTTCCTCCACGGCGCCGGTGCCTGCCCTCGAGACACCGCATGACCGTCGTCAGTTGACCGTCATGTTTGTTGATTTAGTAGGGTCCACTGCGTTATCCGAGCAATTTGATCCGGAAGATCTGAGCGAAATCATTCGCGTATTTCGAGAAACATGTGAAGGTGCTATCTCTAAATACTCAGGAAACACTGCGCGGTTTCTTGGAGACGGATTATTGATCTATTTTGGTTACCCTATCGCCCACGAAAACTCCCCTGAGCAGGCTGCCAGGGCTGGGCTGGAAGTCGTGGACGCATTGGCAGAAGTTCGACCATTCGATCTGCGGCTGAAGGTGCGAATTGGTATTGCTACCGGGCCAGTGGTGGTCGGGGAAGTTATCGGAGAGGGTAGCTCATTGGAGAAGTCGGTTTATGGCGAAACCCCTAACCTGGCGGCTCGACTGCAATCGTTGGCAGAACCAAACACCGTAGTCATCAGTGACCAAACCAAGCAGCTCACTGGCGGAACGTTTGAATGCGTCGATTTAGGTGTACACACTTTAAAAGGTTTCACAGAACCAGTGCGAGCATGGCAACCGGTTCGACTACAGTCGGTAGAAAGCCGTTTCGAAGCCAAGCACGGACACACGGGTGTTAATCAAATCGTTGGCCGTGAGAGAGAACTCAGCGTATTACAAATGGGTTGGCAACAAGCGTGCTCAAGCAAAGGCCAGATCATCACACTCGCTGGTGAAGCCGGAATAGGTAAATCCCGCCTTATTCAGGCAGTGCGCGAGCAAGTGTCCGAGCAGCCGCATGCGAGCATGCGGTTTTTCTGTACTCAGTTTAATCAGTACAGTGCATTTTTCCCTGTCATTGCGCACATTGAAAGCAGCGCAAAATTTGAGCGTAACGACAACAACAAAACAAAGCTGAACAAGCTGGTGGCTATGTTGGAGGATATTGGGCAAGACGTCTCTGTTTCTTTGCCAATCATAGCATCGCTTTTGACTATCCGCACGGACGACCACTTCCTCAAGCTCAAGCTCAATCTCACTCCCGGTGTCCTGAAGGAAAAAATCATGGGCGCATTGCTTGATCACTTTCTGAGTGTATCCAAAGACAAACCGCTCCTTATGCTGTTCGAAGATTTGCATTGGATAGATCCGTCGTCACTTGAGCTGCTGGAGCGCCTCGTGAATCAAATTCCAGACGCAAGCATACTGATTGTGGCGACTAGTCGGCCCGAATTTACTGTCCCGTGGCAAAGCAACTCCGCCAATATAGGTCTCACTCTGGGAAGGCTTGACACGAAAGACATCAAACAGCTGATTAACTCGATGATTCCAGGGAAAGATTTGCCACAACCCATATTCGACGCGATCATTGCAAAATCAGATGGGACGCCTCTGTTTATCGAAGAATTGACGAAAACAATGCTCAGTTCTAAATTTCTCGTGGACACGGGTGAACGCTATGTACTCTCTGGTGTATTACCTGCTGTCGCCGTACCGAACACGCTCAAAGACTCCCTTGCTGCCCGATTGAACCATACGGTCGCCGCCAAACAGATAGCTCAAATCGGTTCGGTAATTGGCAGAGTATTTCACTACGATCTCCTGGCAGCAATTTCTCGGCTTACAGCCTCCGCTCTCCAGGTAGCACTTGATGAACTTTGCACTGCAGCACTGATCATTCCGCATGGGCACCCACCAGATTCCCATTACTCCTTCAAGCACGCGCTGGTACAGGACGCTGCCTACGATAGCCTTCTTCGAAAAAATTGCCAGTCCATCCATGGGGAAATTGCAGCGCTTATCAAAGAGCGTTTCCCCGACACAGCCCGGAGTGAACCTGAACTGTTAGCGCATCACTTCACCGGCGCCAAGAATCTCTCTGAGGCCATCAAGTACTGGCAACTGGCAGGAAAAAACTCCGCCGGGCAATCTGCCTACATCGAATCAGTCAACCATTGCAGACAGGCTCTAGTTCTGCTGAGTGACGCAGCCGATACGACCGAAAATCTACAATTCGAGCTCGATACGAGACTTCTGATGGGTGTTGGACTCGTTGCAACAATGGGCTATGCAGCCGATGAAATCAGTGACAACTATGCTCGCGCGCAACAAATCTGTGATGAGCTAGAAGACACACCGCACCTTATTCCAACCCTCTATGGTTTATGGGTGTTTCATTTGTTGCGTGGCAATCGAACTGAAAGCGTGGATTTGGCAAATCAGCTCTACCGCTACTCTTCAGACCCGCAACAACCCATCGTTACCAGCTCTGCGCTTGCAATCAATGCGTTCTGGTCAGGAGATCGGCTAGATGCGAGAAGCAAGCTGGATGAAGCAATGAGTCGATTTAGTGTAGACAAGCATGAGGGCTTGGCCCAAATCTTCGGTGATGACGCGGACCTGTTACCTCACTTTTACGGCTATTGGAATTTGTGGGTTTGCGGTTTTCCCGATCAGGCTTTGACCTTGTTGAAGCAGACCAACACCTATATCGAGAAACTCGGCAGCCCGTACGTAGTTGCAACATCGATGCTGTTCAACATGATTCTCATGCATGCACTAAGAGACTTGTCAGCGCTGACAGACACCGCTGAGCAATTCAGGTCTCATGCATCCGAACACGGCTATCCGTTTTTTGTAAGTACTGCCACAGCTGGCTTAGGGTCGGCGGAAGTTCAAAACGGCCAACATCAGAAAGGCATTGAGTTAATCAAGCAAGGTGTGTCTGGTTTTCGACTCACCGGTGCCCGAATGTCTGTTTCGTACTATCTGCATTTATTGGCAGAGGCTCAACTCCTCAGTGGTGATTGGTCAGCCGGGCTTGAAACGGTAGACGAAGCACTGCAACTGACAGATACATTACTGGATGATTTGTACGCGCCTGAGTTGCTCCGTCTCAAAGGTGAATTGCTACGTCTCACTGGTGATGATACTGACGCCGCCCTAACGTGCTTTAACCGATCATTGGAGCTAGCCAGAAAAAACAATGCGAAAATGATCGAGCTTCGCACTGCGATGAGTTTGTGTCGCCTCCAGAGTAAAAACAAAAACAGTGATGAATATCACTCAGCGCTTACGATGCTTGCCGACATTTACAGCCAATTTACTGAGGGTCATGGCACAACAGATCTTCTAGAAGCAAAGCAAATGTTAGATGAAATGGCAGCAATTCAATAAATCGACTACCCATTTCTTCTGAGCGAATCTAGCCAGAGACGTTCAAGTCTTGAAGGTGAACCCCTTGCAGCGCAGTCACGGCATCAATACCGAAAATTTGCGAAGGCGTGCGAAAACCTGATTCCCAATCACCCGCTAATATTCGTGTCACGACCAACAATGTCGACTCGGCGGTAAATGAGTATGCCTCTGGAGTCGTTAGGCGGCTTCTCACAATTCGCCCGGCGGAGTCTTCAACTTCTGCCACAATAACGCGAGATTGCTCAGCCCGCTGCTCATCACTAGGGCCTTGCGGCAGCAAGGATAGTTGGGCATTGAGCAACGGTCGCGACAGTGGTAGTTGCATCAGCCAGCCTGCACTGCGAGCATAGAATATGGCACTGCGCTCCATTGGGCCCACTTCGAAATAGGTTTCAATATTAGGTATTTGAGTGGAATGATACGCAGTCACAACATCCGGCCAACTAACTACCACAGCTGGTTTGGCACCTTGTCCAAAATCGAATTGACGCTCCAAACTACCAATTCCGACAGTCACTAACTTCCCGTTTTGGCGAACTTTTATTCCACCATCAAACAGTTCCATCATAGTTCGAGCTGAGCCACGGGAAAATAAGTTGGTGCGTGATACGCCTAGCCTTAGCCGCTGGGCATCCGGTAGTTTTCTAGCAACATGAGCCGCGAGGCAATCGCTGGCAAGCACTACAAAACCAACCCCTGGCATTAGCATGATGTTGGCTTGTCTAGCCGCGGCATCTCTTTTTTGCAAAGCTTCAAAGACCGGTATTTCACCTGCGACATCGAGGTAGTGTGTGCCGGCATGGAGACATGCTGAAAACAGTGGCTCTGCGGTCGCCGAATAGGGTCCTGCTGCATTGACCACAACAGACATCGTGCTGATTGCGTCTCTAAGCTCATCGGGGCGATCCAATCTGGACACACGAAAATCCAGACCCATGGACTTTCCCATGGTGGCCAGCGCAGCTGCATTTCGACCAGCTAACACGGGACTCAAACCACGGGCTTTGGCAAGTCTTGCGATGAGTGTACCGGTATAGCCGGTAGCTCCGTAAATCAGAAATCGTCCGCTATCTATTTGATCTGACTTAGGCGCGTTCAAACAAGCACACCTTGTTTGTGTCATCTACATTGACGAGCATTAGCACGCACAGATGCGCGAACCAGGTTGGTCCGATGCACAGAAACAAGCCTGTTTTATTCTTGGCTGTTGTCCTTTGCATAACAATATTACAGGCGCTCGTACAGTCGATTACGAAGTACATTAGCAACGTCCGGTGCATAGCTTTCGCGACCAGCAGTATCAGGGGTATCATTGTGTCTAAGTTGTTCGTACATATCCGCAGCAACATCCCACCATTTTTTTAAATCACTTTTAATTTGAGTATGTTTTGTATAATCGAGGTGCCAAACGTACAAAGATTTCAAACCGAGCGCAATACTCTGCCACTCGAGCATTGTCCATTTATTGGGCTTTTTAGTGAGCTCTGGTCCAAAACACTCTGGTAGGCACTCGCGCGCTTTGTTCATAAACATATCAGGGTCAGTGGGCTTACTTTTGTCTGCGCGAGCTTCCCAGTCCAAGTCGGCCTGCTCAACCAAGGCCCAGACGTCATCCCACAACTGCCAAGCAAGGCCTTTGCGCTTGTTTTCTGCATCCTTTCGATCGTCAGCAGACTGCGGCCAATACTTTCCTCTGCGTTCGTGACGGAAAAACAATACGTCATCAGCGAATGGCCCTAGCGATTCGACATGAACCACAAAGTCTGCGCAGGGGCTGTCACTGCGATGGGGTTCAGGTCGCCCCCATTGCCTACTCAGGATTGAATCCAGTACGGTTGCCGGTGATACTTGACCGAAATATTTCCCCAAAGTACTGACTTCAAGTTGATCAGCTTGATCAGCTAATCCGGCTCTTTGATAACGCTCATCAGTACTTTGCATAGACTCATAAAAATTTGTCAAATCGTTCACATGCTCACGATCGATGTGGTCGAGTCTGTATCCCTCAGCTATGATTGGACGAGTTCGTTTACGAGAATAGATTTGCAAATCGCTAATCTCGCCCTTAGCCTGCCTGGCTAGCAGCTTTTCAATCCTATCCCGTCCAATTCTTTCCCGTTCTTTATCGTCGTCTAGGCTTTTCATTGGTATTAGTTGTTCAGACCACTGATCTTCTCCTGCTTGAAAATATCGTAGCTTCGCAGAGCGATCCGATAAGACCTCAGGCAGAAGGTCAACAGTGTCAATCGCACACCAACCTGCGAGCTGCTCGGGTGTTTCCTGCTCTAACCACTGGGTATCCGCGATCCGCTCGTACAAAGTCTGACCAAGGTGTTCAGTCAAATCTGCACGTATCCAAAAGGGTCTTATAGCCTCGAAGACTTCAATATTTTTCTCAGGATCTGAGTGCTTGACTCGTAGACCGAGTATCTCGCTAATTGGCTGGGTCGGATAACGTGTAATCCATACATTTAATTGCTCGTCGATTTCGTGAATTTCGTGCAGACGGTCTATTGTCTTGCGGCCCTGAACGAGAGCTTGATAGCAGGCTTCATCCGGCTCCCATGCGTCACGAAATTGTTTGAGCGTCACACTGTTAATGGAGAGCTTGCCTGTCAATACCTCAAGAGCCAAGGCTCTGACATGACGAAACGCGTCACTCTCGCTTGATTCCTCAGAGCGCACACCTCTTTCGGCGTATTTTCTTTGCAAATCGGCAACCCGTTCGGCGCCCCACTTGCGGGCAATTTGACGCCAACCTTTCTTATCGGTATCGGGCAATACCGGATCTGTGCTCACATTTAACAATATTTCGTGCGAAGCACCAGCACCCACACCCAACTCTGGTAGCACTAAGGCTGATGTAATCAGCAGGTGTTGGCCTGCTTCGGGACCTCCGGAATTCATCCAAGTATGTGGCGGACTACCTACCTCTGAACGCAAGGTGGGCACCCCATGTACTTCGCTACTGGTAATAGCAACAGATGCATCATCGACGTAGGAAAACGGTGCCACCAACGCGGCAGATACTAATTTTTCCTCATCTCTTTTGGCTCTGCCTTCCGGTGTGAGTAAGTCATATTCATCGTCCTCGTACCAATCATACTGTTTTACGGGGACAACAAAGTTCACCTCGCGACTGGCAAACAACGGCTGACTGCTTTGTTCAGAAATTCGGTTAGTGTAGTTGTAAGCAATCAGGTAGACGTGGGTTCCCCAGGCTTCAAAACGCGATTGCCCTTCTACATTCAAGTAATTCTGGCTAAATTTCTTAAGCTTTTCTTCATCGGCCAATAGTGGCAACACCCTCACGGTAGTTTGCGGAAGGAAGAACGGGCCTTCAATTTCCTGCATAGCAACACCGCGTGCAGTGTTGTAACGATTCCCCCCGGACTGAAATGAGGGACGCTCTGTTTTTACCCTGGGCTTCTTTGGCTCCGCAGCTCTTTGCATTGGTTCCGGGTTGTCCATTGATTGAGCCGGCTTGGCATTATCATCGGTATCGCTAGATGACTCATCCGCTGTGTCACCCGAAAGTATTTTTTTCAGATGATTGCTGTGCAACCAGTTGCTGGATTGGGACCTCCATGTAATTGCCTGCCCACGGCTGTAGTCCATGTCCACTTTCAACCAGAACGGCAATACGGGCTTCAGTGAGACTTCTTTGCCGTTCTCGGTAGTACGCGTCTCGTCCACCAACAGGCCCAAATCTTCGACCACTGGTTGCTGGCTCAGCTCGTTTATATCGATCCTATAACCACCGTCTATCTGACCAAACGCTAGATTCTGCTGTCCTAATGGACCGCCTCCAGTCATATTCCTGAATAACATTTTGGAGTTGGTGATTGCCTGATAACAGGCCGTTGAAGGCCGTGATGCATCACGAAATTGTTTTAAGTTCACCGTATTCATATACATTTTCGGGTACAACGAGGCCATCATCTGCTGAGCTGTCGTTGACCAGGTATTCGGATTCCACAAATTCGACTCAACGCCTAACCCGGATAACTCACTCAGGGACTCAATACTCAATGGATTAGATGACGAATTGATTCCAGCGAGTCCTTCCATGGCAATACCACCGAATGTTCGGTAGACATCCATTGTTGTCTTTGCCATGTTCAACCCCATCGCAGGCAAATTTATCAACGGATCCAGCAGACCTGACAAATTCAGAGGAATATCAAGAAAATTAGGGCTAGGATTTTGATGCACGGATAAAAATGCTCCATTAGCAGATATTTGCCCCGGTGCGGGCGCGGATGCATGCATGTCAGGCAATTTAATATCAAAGACACGTTGACAGCCGTGAGGGTCACCAACCCACTGATTGATGGAAGGGTCGATTTGTGCCAACACTTTGGGCCAACCATAGACTTCTCTGCCCGTGGTCATGGATAGCTCGTTATCGACAAAAATAAAGGGACAGTTAACCGCCCAATCATGGAATACCCATTCTCCCTTTTTCTTAACCATCCAGCGTAGAGGCACACAAAAAGCAATCTCGGTCTGAGACACCCAGCCCATGTTTGCAGCTTCTATGGACATTTTTCCATAGTCCAGGATTTGCAGATATACGTAAGGCAGAACAGCCTCGAAGCGCACATTTTCTGAATCCAAATTTAGATATCCATCAATGAATCGCTGCAGTTGAGTAAGCTCTGCGCACAGCGGAAACACGGACACCGTCATGTCACTAAACGAGAATGGTGGCGTAAACTGAAGGCTGCTTGCAGAGCCCCGCGCATTGTTAAATTCAGGATTGCTCATGTGTTCTCCCTTTGGCGAACACCCATGGCGAAAGATGTCCAATAAAAGCGATCATTCAGGCTATCACCCAACAATGGTCGACGCTGAATGTCGTTAGTTTAGTCTAATCATGTTCGTTCAAACACCCAGGTGACCAAACCCTCAATAAAGTCCTTGTCGCGCGATGATGGTAGCTCTGAGAATATCATTGTATATTCATGCTTTGCAGCACCAGCCAACCCGTGGGCGATTTCCCGAGCGTATTCGATACAACCATACTTATCCATTAGTGTACGCACCCATTGAATCTGAGCAGCACTGCGCTGTTCTCGGGGACTGCCGAGAAGTAGATGCAATTCCTCCCTCTGTTCAACAGTCGCGTGTTTAATCAGATGCAGTAGCATCAGAGTCCTTTTGCCCTCCTGGATATCACCGTTGAGTTCCTTTCCATAACGTTCATCGCCAATCAGGTTTAACAAATCGTCCTGGATTTGAAACGCCGCACCAAGGAAAAAACCAAATCGCGTCAGATTCTCCAAATTGGCTGTGTCTCTACTGCCGATAAGGGCGCCAGCACGCATCGGAAAAATCGTCGCCAACCAGCAGGTTTTTTTTAGCACCATAATCAGATAATCTTCATCATCCAGATCAATGCGATTCTCGTAGCGCCAGCCAAGCTCCAAGGCCTGACCTTCGGCGGTTTCAAGTGCCATATGCATGGTTTCGTCGAAAACTCGAGAGGACAGCCTCGACCCCAAAGTGCTCACGTTTGAAATCAGCGGCCGCAGACTCAGCAGCGACAGGGTGTCTCCAGCATTGATCGCAAGCGGTATACCATGGAGCTTGTGCAAAGTCGATTTGCCACGCCGCTCGTCACTTTCATCTTGGATATCGTCGTGTATAAGCAATGCGTTGTGCAAGAGTTCAATGGAAACTGCAGTTGCCAAAGCATCTTCCAGATTTGCGCCAAACGCACGGGCTGTCGCGATGCACAGACTAGGACGCATCATCTTGCCAGAACGTTGGGGGTAATCTGCGACGATGTCATACAGATACCGCTTAGGTTCTCTGTCAGGTAAATATTTCACTAAGGCTGCCTGAGTAATAGCTCCATATTCCTTGAGCATTTCAGGTATCAGCGTTGATGTGGCCGTTGCATGCATTAAAGTGAGTTCCCTCTTCTCTATATAGCGAGTTCTAGCCAGCTAGTCAGAAATTGTTACACTGAGGGTTCCGCAGTGATTTTTGCTAACAGGGTCGTAAACTACGCCGCTGTAGTGGCCAGCCGGATGATTGTCGGCAACATGAATCTTGAGGCGCAATTGTGTTGCGGATTCGCGCTCCAGCGTGACTTCGGTCAAGGGTGATTTGTCTATATCATGCTCGTACAGCCTATCTATACACAGCGTGCCTCTTACACTCTGTACATTGACGTTTATATCCACCGGACGCTTTGATGACACACTACAAACGATGTTGACATCAGTACCACCCGTTGAACGGCTCGTACTTTGATGATCTTCCCTACCGTTTGTACCGGACGCAGCATTGCCTGTCGCAAACGCACGAGTAAAAGACTCCACCAAACTCTGAACCCCTTGGTTCAGCGTGTTGCTCGTTAAAAAGTCCTTCGTGCCCATGCCTGGCATCTCAGACGTCAAAGACTCCAGGATTTTACTGGAAAGCTCGATAGTGTCTTCAGAGTACCGCTGAATATTTTTGGCAAGATCCTGCATATCGCCATTCATTGATCCGGCACCATAAGAGCCCGCACTAATTTGCTCGGCGAAGCGTTGCCCTTGTAAGATTTGTTCTTCAATCACCTTGTATCCAAGCTTAACTCCACGATCTACATTGCCTGTCCATGCATTATCGGGACTTGATTCGGATTGATGATCGTTTGCATTGTGACCAACAGGCTGACCAAACAAGTTTGCAAACCCTCTGTTCGGGTGCGAGCGTTCGGGAGTATCCCGTTTTTTCCTTTCGCCATTTTCCACAAAATTACCTCTTGCTCAAAACGAGCCGTTATCGGATCAGTATACCGCCAGTGTTAGTGGTAGGTTCGCATTCAGTGTTGCAAAGCCAGATAAGCACAAGGATTGCACGTTTTCCAAATAACCACAGCTTAAGGGTGGTCAAATCCAATAATGTCTTCCAAGGCTGGATAACCAGACAGAGCATGAGCTGCCAGCCTACCAGACATCATGGCTGCTTCTACACATCCGGCATTATGACTGCAAGAGGTCCAGT
>JBLHWG010000179.1:0-10729 GCA_047629055.1 Halioglobus sp. | reverse complement strand
TCAGTTAAATATTCCCACTTATCACTTCCATAAAGAAGAAGATGCAGATGAGTTCGATGCCATCCTCAAACACACCTTCATGTGCAACAAGCCAGTGGCCATTCTCACTGATGCTTCATTCTGGAATGGGTACTAGTCATGATACGTTCTGAAATTTTAAAGCAGCTTATTCCTGTCATTTCTGATCATTTCGTGGTGTGCAATATCGGGCTTCCTAGCCAGGAAATGCATATGATGGACGATCAACCCACCAATTTTTATATGTTGGGTACGATGGGTTTGTCTTCATCCATTGGTTTGGGTGTGGCGTTGGCTCAGAAACAAAAAGTCATTTCAATTGATGGGGATGGATCGGTTTTGACGAATCTGGGTACCTTGCCAACCATCGCCAACAATGTAGCTGACAACTTTATTCTGTTGATTATTGACAACGGTAGCTATGGTTCGACGGGTGATCAACCTACGTATGCCGGTATGAAAACATCGTTAACAGCCGTTGCTAAAGCGTGTGGCTGCGAAAACGTTGTTGAGTGCGCAGCAGAAGATACCGCTCAGGTCATGAAAGATGCCTTGGCGAGTAACAAGATGACAATCATCGTTAGCAAATGCGAGTCTGGAAACATTAAGGTCCCGGTTATTACTATGGATCCAGTGGTTATTAAAGATCGGTTTATGCGTGAACTGCAAGCACGCAACGCATAGTTCGTACGATTGAATCAGTAGTGGACCACTAGATGACCTCGATACATACCTGTAGCGATGCGAGACGGTTGGCACAGCGCAGGCTTCCCTGGATGGTGTTTGATTACATCGACGGGGCAGCCGGTGACGGTTATGGTGAGCTCCACAATCGCAACTGCATTCAATCGCTAAGACTTCAGCCTCGCGTGCTCAATAATGTTGAGTATCGCGATGTTTCGGTGGATGTGTTTGGCAACCGTGCAAGCATGCCGTTCGGCATCAGCCCCATGGGTATGTGCAACTTGTCCAGTCCACATGCTGACAAATGGCTCGCAAAGCTTGCGGCCGCGCAACAAATCCCGCTGGGGGTCTCTACAGCTGCATCAACTTCATTGGAATCAATCATCGAGATGGCTGAAGGCCATGCCTGGTTTCAGCTGTATTTCAGTGGTAATGAAGATTCATCGTTCGCTCTTATCAAACGCGCAGAGGAGGCTGGTTACACAACGCTTGTCTTGACCGTAGACGTACCTGAAGTCGGTAGACGCCCGCGGGAACTTCGTCGTGGCTTTAAGATGCCATTCAATATGGGGCCGGCACAAATTTTAGATTTTGCACTCCATCCTCGGTGGTCTTTAACTACGCTGGTTCGTGGAAGGCCCGAGTTAGCCAATTTCGGAGGTAAATTTGGTGAATTTGAACGCACTGCGAGCCGCGCTGGCGCAGATTGGTCATTGCTTCAACGAATCCGTGATAAATGGAAAGGCAAATTGGTCATTAAGGGGGTTTTACACGCCGATGACGCCATCCGCATGAAATCCATGGGTATCGATGCTGTTCAGGTATCCAGTCATGGTGGAAGGCAGCTTGACAGTGCCCCTGCACCGATTCAATGCCTTGGTCGAATTCGCGAAGCTGTGGGACCTGATTTCCCGCTATTTTTCGACAGTGGCTTGCGATCAGGTGAAGACATCGTCAAAGCCTACGCCATGGGTGCAGATTTTGTGTTCATGGCCAGACCGCTTCTGTTTGCCATGGCTGCAGAAGGCGAGCAAGGTCTGAAACAACTCTCTGATGTGATTACCACGGAAACTAGCATTGCCCTTGCACAGCTAGGCATCTGCTCAATGGACGAAATTACTGATCAGATGCTGCTAGGCAGCTGAAGTTATCGATCCCAAATGGTCATTGCCTGGATTCTCCGGGATCATGGTATAACCACATGTTCCGAAAAATGTGGGGTGTCTGTATGGCTGGTGGTTGGTCGAAAGACGGTGCAGTACAAGATCAAATCGATGCCAGTGTTGGAGAGGCCGTAGCGCGTGCTCGTCAGCAATTGCCTAGTGGTGAAAGCCGTTCAGAGTGTGAGGAATGTGAAAAGGTAATTCCGGAAGCACGCAGGTTGGCAGTTCCAGGAGTTAACCTGTGTGTAGCGTGCCAGGAAGCTCTGGATGAGAGTAATAAAAATGCTGGCGGTTTTAACCGACGTGGCAGTAAAGACAGTCAGTTACGTTAATCGTTTGTAAGGGCATAGGCTATCCATGAAGTGGTTATTCGGCTTGGCACCCGCCTTGTTTTTATTGCTGTGGTCGGGTGGTTTTACCATTGCAAAAGTGGGGTTGAGCTATGCAGACCCGTTGACACTTTTAGCTATTCGTTACGGTTGCGTTGTCGTTCTGCTATTGCCCTTATGCATTATCTACAAACCGGTGTTACCGCGTAGTCAAGCCGAATGGTTGCATCTTGTTATTGTTGGCTTTCTGATTCAAGTGGTGTATTTCGGAACCGGCTGGATGGCCTTTGTAAAGGGTAGTTCTGCAGGCAGTCTAGCCCTGATCACATCACTTCAACCCATTCTGGTCGCGTTGCTGATGCCATTGGTGTCCCGTGAGAGAGTGTCTATAACCCGATGGATAGGCTTGATACTTGGGTTAGCGGGAACGTTTCTGGTCTTGTTTGGAAACCTTGGAATACAACCAATAAGTGTCACGGTTTTGCTGTTTTCAGTGTCTGCGTTATTAGCGTTTACGCTTGCCACTGTTTGGGAGAAACGGTTTGGTGTGTCGCACCATCCATTGACATCCAATATGGTGCAGTACATGGTTGGGTTCTTATGTACGCTTCCGCTGGCCTTGTTGTTTGAACCCATGAACGTAACGATTACGCCCGAATTTCTTGGGGTATTGGCGTACTTGGTTCTGGGTAATTCTATTCTGGCGATCAGCTTGTTGTTAATGATGATCCGTAATGGGGAGGCTACCCGAGTCAGCGCTTTGTTCTTTCTTGTCCCACCTACCGCCGCACTCATTGCATGGCTTGTTATGGATGAAAAGATGACGCCCCTTGCCTGGGGCGGTATGGCTGTTGCAGCTTTTGGTGTGCGCTTAGCGACTAGGCCGCAAAAACTGTCTACGGATCATTAGCAGTAGTACTGCAAACAACACGTTCAGCGCACCGCCAGAGGCTGAAGGGTCGTCGCCAGCATTTGAATCCGATCCTTCCAGTGCAAATGGATTAACAGCGGGTGTAACAGGCGTCTGAGTTGGAGCATCTTCTTGCGATCGATTTACGGGTGAATCTTGGATAGCGGGTTGATCATCCTGTAAAGCATCGTTCGACGTCTCGTTGGCAAGACGAGCTTGTTTATTTGCCGTGTATTCTGAGCAGAAACCATCCGTGCCGAATATTTGTAGACGAGGTTCAAACTCACTTTCTTTGGATCGAATTAAAACGTTGTTGCTATTGTTAATGACCGAGAGCACTAGTGACTCTGGGCCGGAGCTAAGCATCTCCCGCTTCAAGTAAATTGATTGATAGGCGGAATTAGCAAAGTTTATTAACGCACTGCCCAAAAGCACAGACGGATCGGGAAGCTGCTGAATGTTGGATGATTCTGTCCAGGCCGATGAATTCGCATGATAGGCAAATAGTATTGTCAAATCCTCAGTTTTTTCTGTGAACAGCTGTAGAGCCAGATTTACCGGGGACACGGGTACGTCTGTAAGATCGAATTGCAAGTAAGCGTACTGAAGGTTACCGGCAACGGTAAGAAGCGAAGTATTCGTTAGTTGGCCTCTAGAAATACTCACGTCGTGAGCAGGTGAGAGCGATACGGTTGAGTCCACGCATGTGTTGGCCGGGTGATTTAGAAATGCATTAGAAACCTGGGCCGCCGGCTGGTCTTGTTGAATCGTTGGGTTTGGGACTGCCACTGACTCAGGCGTGACTTCGGCTTCCTTGACTAATACACCGCCAGTTTCCTGGTCGGTATTAGCGAGTAGAAATGGTGTCTGAAAAATTAGTCCCGCGAGAAGTAGGAGGCGACAAAACATTAGAGAAATATCCCGAAAACAGATGCGCTGAGCTACCTTCGCTCAGTGACAGAGCTCAATCTTGCGGGTAGTCCAGCTTTCAAGGATTGATGTTACCTAACCTTGCCGAAAATTTACATTTGCTCTGTAAAACAGGTGGTTTTTAACATTTTAATTTAAGTAACTGTCGACCAGTTCTCAATTTGATGCTGGTCGATTGCTCAAAAGGATCGAATTAGCTGGGGGGGACTTTGTCGGTAGTACTTGTTTCGAAGTCACTGTTGTTATGTCGCTCTGGTAATTGAGCTTCTGGTTCGCCCCAGGTTTTATTGACCATGCTGCCGCGTTTGACCGCTTCTCTTTGGCTGATTCGTTCAGCCCACTCCACGACATGCTGGTACGTAGAGGCTTCCAAAAACTCAGCTGCTTCGTACACGGTGTTTCTGACTACAGAGCCATACCAAGGCCAAATGGCGATATCAGCAATTGAGTATTCGTCACCTGCCATATAGGCGTTGTTGGCAAGATGCTTGTCCAGCACATCCAATTGTCGTTTTGTCTCCATTGTGAAACGATCGATGCAGTACTCAATTTTAATTGGGGCATAGGCATAAAAGTGTCCAAACCCTCCACCCAGATAAGGTGCGCTTCCCATTTGCCAGAACAGCCAGGAAAGGCATTCTGTTCTTTTAGCAATATCAGTGGGCATTAACGCATCGTGTTTCTCGGCCAGATACAGGAGAATTGCACCAGATTCGAATACGCGCGTTGGAGGAGTCGTGCTGTGATCGAGTAGAGCCGGTATTTTTGAGTTTGGATTGATGTCTACAAATCCACTGCCGAACTGATCGCCGTCACCGATTTTTATCAAATGTGCATCGTACTCAGCTTCGCTGATGCCCAGCGCTAACAATTCTTCTAGCATCACTGTCACTTTGACACCGTTTGGTGTAGCTAGTGAATAAAGCTGTAAGGGGTGATCACCAACAGGTAATACTTTGTCATGGGTTGCGCCAGCAATGGGCCTGTTAATGCTTGCCCATTTTCCTCCACTCTCTGAATCCCATTTCCATATTGTCGGTGGCGTGTAGTCGGACTCTTGGCTCATGCTGATTCCTGTCTTGAAATTGTGGGTGTTGCTTGAAAACAACGTAAGTGTACGGATCTAGGGATTGCTGTTGGTAAATTCAAGGTGCAGCTTTGGTGCGATTTCCTGGCAGCGCGTTACCGATTCTATGGAGCCAACGGTAGTAGGGGATCCTAGGCTTACGGCGGCAACTGCATGGGCGAGGCAGAGTGCGTTTTGTACGGACCAGTCTTCGTGCATCGCATAAAGAAATCCTGCGACGAAGGCGTCACCGGCTCCTACTGAACCTTTGATGTATGATTGCGGAACCGAGTATGCTGGGACTTCATACAACTCGCCATCTCGTGTGACGCAAATAGCGCCAGTTGGAAAATGCACCGTTACTGATTTCATGTTGCCAGAAGCAAGAACTTTGTATGCCGCGTCAATACACAGAGCAACATCAGTCTGACCGTTGTGAAGGGTAGCAATATCAGCAATTGCTCCTATCTCGTGGTCGTTGACAATCAAGTAGTCGATGAAGGGTAAACAGGGTGTTACTAATTCTCTGTTGCGTGTTTGATCTATCGACACCATTTCAATACTGGTGAGAATAGATTGTGCCTGGGCTTGTTCCAACACATTAGACCAGCCGTTTTCACCATGGCTGTTAAATGCATCCATACCTGCATGAATACTCAGTAAACCGAGATGTAAGATTTTTGCCGTATGGTTGCGAAAGTCGAAATGAGATGGCATTAGCAAGTCATTTGCGCCTGTATGGTGAAAAAACGTTCGTTTTCCAGTACTGCCAACAGTAATGACGTCGGTATACGAGGTTACATTTTTCTCTGCACGTCGAAGCTGAAGCGTATCTATTTGATGCTCGGTTGCCAGATTGAAAAGGAAGTCCCCATCAGCATCGTTGCCTAGCATGCCTACTGTGGCAACTGGCATCGTGGAGTCCAGTTTACGGATGTCGATTCCGACGTTATGGGCAGATCCGCCTCCTTGTTGATCGATACCCATTATTTTCGCTAGCTCTTCCTCAGCCGGCCAACGATCGACGATTTTGATACGGTCAGTTGTCCAGCAGCCCGCACAAATAAAGCCTCTTTTCATCAGTCTTTACTCGATTGATGGTCAGTGAGTGCTATCAATTTTTCAACACCGCTTCCGTGATGGCGAGGTCTTTGTTGAGGCTACGCAGAGGCTTAATTCCTGACTGCTTCAAGTGTTCATGGTAGTCCCGTACAGCAGCGCTGGGGGTTAACTTTTTTTCGATGGTATCGCGCATGAGGCTGACAAGTTTTAGAGGAGCTTCAGCAAGATTAATTTTCCGTCCAAATAAGGCTACTCTGGCCCCGGCTTGTTCTGCTTGTAGTGCAAGTTCGAAAGTATCTCGAGTTGTACCTGCGGCACCACCCAGGATTCCAGCTGTGAGTCCCTCGGGATCGTACTGGGTCAATTCGCTCATGGCGTCTGCGCCGTTAAACTGAATTTTGAGAAATTGAGGTGCATCTACGCTAGTGACACCTGCAATGGCTTTGATAATCATGTCGTTTATATAGTGCCCAAGCTCTTTTTCTTTGATGCCGATATCATAAGCAGGATTGAACACCTCCAGAAAGTGTTTTATGCCGTATTCGCGTGCTTCAAGTCTGAACTGGCGATACGCTTCGAGGCTGGCTTTATCTGCGGCAAGATCGTTATAAAATGTCATGGAGTACAGACCTAACTTGCATAAAGGCTTAACGGAATCGAAATCGGCAGTAGCAAATGGCTCTGAGGGGGATTCTCTATAGCGGCTGCCTCGCGCATTCCAGATATCGGTAGTGTCGTTTAATCTAACAGCAGGTGTGACTGATGACTTGTGAAAGGTTGCACGTCCCTTAAGTCGTTCGGCTGATGATGCCGACATCAGCATGATATCCACTAGGCCAGATTGCGTCATTTCCTCCATGGCGTTAAGGTAGTGTTCGCGAGGTTGCCATTTTCCGCGCTCATCAGGGCCGGGGCAGGTAACGCCAAATGCCATGTCTCCATCTTTCGCGTCTGCGATAATGAAATCTTTGCTTGTGTATTTGCCTGCGCGAATACGGCGAAGTTTTTTGTCGAGTGATTTCATAGTGATGCCATTGGTTATCTAAAATATGAAAATTGACTTGGCTTGAAGATCTACGGGTTAAGGCAACAGCGTGCCTTTTATGGTGCGCGAGTGCCCACGAAATTCAGCGATGACGTCGCCGTTCTGGTTGTGGACTTGAATATCATAAATGCCCCCTCGACCTTGCTTGGATACTTCTCTTGCAGTTGCCGTCAACCGATCGCCAGTGGCTGCCGGATTTAAGTAGGTGATGTTGCAATGTTGTGCCACAGCTCTTTGGTTGTAGGTATTGCAGGCGAACGCAAAAGCTGAGTCTGCCAGTGTGAATATATAGCCGCCGTGGCAACTGCCATGGCCATTGCACATGGTTTTTTTAATCGTCATTGCTAGGCAGCATTTCCCCGGTTCTACATCCCCTAAGGTCATGTCGAGAAACTGGGTTGCTTCGTCACCTTCCCAGAGGGCCTCTGCACAGGCTTCTGCCAACGCCTGCGGTGGTAATTGGCTCATAGGCAAAAACTCATATTAGGTTATATTCGACGCGTGCAGACGAGATCAGTATACAATCGCCGGACAGAGCCTGTTGCACTAGTTTTACCCCATTTGGTTCAACAACTTAGACATTATTAAATTTGTACACAACGAGTTTGTTAGAGATGTTATGGGGTAGCGTTACTTATTTAAAGACTAATTATCCCTGTCACTCCTCAAGGAGGGGAGCCCAATTCCAGCAGCACAAAATCCTCCATCAACTGCCAGTTCCTGGCCATTAACGTACGTACTCTCGTCGCCACACAAAAAATGCACAACGTTTGCAATCTCTTCCACAGTTCCATAGCGATCCAATGGAATATTGTCGTGATAGTCTGCTCGGATCTCTGCCGAATGCACCTTTTTTGCCATTTCGGTATCAATGGGCCCGGGGGCCACAGCGTTAACACGAATGCCTTCATTTCCCAGTTCGACTGACATTTGTTTGGACAACTGCGCTAGTGCCGCTTTGCTGGTGCCGTAGGCGACACGCAGGGTGCTGGCGCGACCAGCTGAGATGGATGTGATATTCACAATGCTGCCACCACCAGCCTCAATCATATGCGGCACACAGGCTTGAGAGCAGTGGAATGCGCCGCTTAAATTGGTGGCTAGAATATCGTTCCAGTCATCGGCTGTTGTTTTCATGAATGGTTTGAATGTGGCAATACCTGCGTTATTAACCAAGGCATTTATAGAGCCGAATTTTTCAGCAACAGCATCCATGACGGACATTACTTGTTGCCGATTGGATATATCACATTGTAGCGCCAGTACAGAGCCCTGGTTACCCAGCCCTTGCGCACTTTTAAGCAGGTTCTCTTCATCAATATCAAGCATTGCTACATTGAAGTTCCCTGCAAGCAAGCGTTCGGTAATAGCAAGCCCTATCCCTCGTGCTGCACCCGTTACGATGGCTGTTTTCATGAATTGATCATCCTGGTTGATTGCAGCGTAGATTGTGACGAATTGTCTGAGGAATGTCACAAGCCCTTCTGTCATCCCTTGACGAAAGCTATCCGTTACGAATAATCTCCTTGCTCAATCTGACGTTTAGGTCAGCTGTTACCGTGTTAATGACTCGTTTGTGAGGAGCGAAACAATGCGTCAAGTGTGCGTGGTAGGTTTAGGCAACATGGGTTCTGGCTTGGCCAAGAATTTAATCGCTGCAGGAATAAGCGTCAAGGGTTACGACCTGCTTGAAGATCGAATGGCGGCTCTAGAGGCGATGGGTGGCATTAGAACACAATCTTCGGCTGAGGCAGGCGAGGGCAGCGAAGCCGCATTTGTCATGGTAATGAATGGTGCTGAGGTAAATCATGTTGTTTTTGGTGAGGACGGGAAATCCGGTCTTCTATCCACCATGAAGCCTGGCAGTGTGATCATTCTGTCCGCAACCATCCACGCTAGTGAAGCCCGTGAGCTGGGAGCTGCGTTGGCTGATACCGGCATCCACCTGATTGATACACCTGTTAGTGGTGGTTACCCGGGAGCACAGGGCGGTACATTAACCATGATGGCTGCAGGTAGCGATGAAGCTCTGGCAATTGCAAAACCTGCTATGGAGGCGGTGAGCGGTGTGATTCATCGCGTTGGGAATGACGCTGGTATGGGGCAGACCATGAAAGGGTGCTTACAGTCAGTCATAGGCTCAATTTTCTCGTCCGTATTCGAAGCATCCGTGCTGGCCGCTAAAACAGGTGTGAGCGGAGAGGCGTTCTATAACGTTCTGTCCTCATCCAGTGCCGGGTGCGTTGTGGCTGATACGGCCTTGAGCAATATCATTGATCGCAAATTCGAAGATACCGGTAGCCACATCAGCACCATGTACAAGGACCTGACTATTTCCCTGGAAATGGCCCGTCAGGCAGGTGTTCCACTGTTTACGGCTTCTACGGCTACTCAATTGTTTCAAGCGGGAATTACGCGTTATCCCGAGGGAGATAATTGGGTGGTTACTAAAATTCTTGAGGATATTGTCGGAGCGGAATTGACTAGGTAGGAATGTGTAGTGCTTCCTCCCAGCATCATTGCGCTAGCTGGCTATTTGTTACTGCTATGGGATGTGGACGCAGGCCGCCGATAAGACGAGTGATTTCAGTGGCCGCTTTCACTACTTCTGCGCCCAACTGTGGGACGTTTGTATCTGGGAATCGAACAGTGGGACCTGAAACGGAAAGACCGGCTACCGCAGTACCGGTGGCGTCGTAAATTGCGGCCGCAATGCAGCGCATGCCAACAAAGCGTTCTTCGTCATCGAACGACCAGCCCCGCGATCGAATCGTCTCCAGATTTTCAAACAAGTCATTGGGTGACGTCAGCGTTTTCGCTGTAAATTCAGGCAATCCTTTTTTCTGCAGTATTTTCTCTACACCTTCACGTGGAAGCTCTGACAGAAATATTTTTCCAATACCTGATGCGTGTATTTTGCCGCGTGAGCCCGGGGAATGAAAAGCTCGAATCGGGTTTTGCGTTTCAACTTGAGCGACAAAGACGATATCACCGCCTTCTTCTATCGCTAGATTGGTTGTCTCGCCGGTGTCATTCATGAGTTTGCGCATGACTCGTTGCGCAACTTCGACCAGATTGGTTTGGTTCAAATATGTACTGCCAACACTGTAAGCCTCAACCCCGACGGCCCAGTGTTGAGAGGTCTCATCAAAATCCACAAACCCATGTTTTTGCATTGTTGTGAGCAATCGTAGAGCCGTCGACGGAGGCATGCCCACCTGAAGCGCCAAGTTGGTCAAATTGGCATTTCCGCCCTTACTTAAAGCCAGCAGTAGTAACAATCCACGCTCCAACGCTTGCACTGTATTGCCGGAAAGTTCGTTTGTCGGCAAACGGGGACGCCCTCGTCCACGCTTTACAGGTGCTGATTCACGCGCCTGCAGCCCTTTTTCTTTTTTGTTAGTCATTGGGATTCAATTTTCATGATAAACACATTATATTGAAATGAAATAATATTACAAATAATTATTTAAATATTTTCTGTAAAAATATAATAATCATAAATATCAATAGATTGAATAA
>JBLHWG010000178.1:0-10797 GCA_047629055.1 Halioglobus sp. | reverse complement strand
GATGGTGATTGTTGCAGGCCTTGTTGAAGACGAAGCCTTAGTGGAAATAGAGGCAACAGCTGTATTCCAAAGAAGGTAAGGTAATCAATTAACGCTTGGACAGCAACAACGGAGCTACAAAAATGAAAAAAGGTATTACTTCAGCAGCATCAGGTTTAGACGGCTTATCTTGGAATGTTGTAGGACAAACCTATGTCCCAAAGCTGCTAAGTCCGAATGCGTTCGTCTGGCACGCTACAGTGCCTGCAGATACTTTCGTGCCACCCCACATACACACAACCCAAGACGAGTGGATCGTTATTATCGATGGCGATCTAGAAATCGAATTCCTTGGAGACGTGCATAAGGCGGGTCCAGGCGATACTGTCTGTATGCCTATGGGAGAGGCGCACGGTATTTTCAATCGCTCCGGTAAAGAGGCTACTTGTGTTTTTGGAGTAGCTCCAGCCCGTAAATTGTTTGATTTGTTTAAACAGCTCGACGGGGTCACCGACCCAGCAGAATTAGTTCGGTTATCTGCGCTTCACGAAGTCGACTTTCTGCCACCTCCTGCAGACGCAACATAGTAGGAGGGTTAGAGATGAGTAAGCGAAAGACAGTTGCCATTATCGGCGGCGGTGTCAGCGGACTTGCAGCGGCCAAGGCCTTCGATGAACGTGGCCATCGAGTTGTCGGATTTGAAAGAAGTCATGATTTCGGCGGTGTGTGGGAGTTGTCTCGGAGCTATCCCGATGTACAAACACAGTCACCAAAAGATTTGTACCACTATACCGATCATCCGATGCCTGCAGATTACCCTGAGTGGCCCAAGGGTCCTCAGGTACACGCCTATCTGCATTCCTATGCTGCAAAGCACAAGCTTATTCGTCTCTTTCGTTTGAATACTACTGTCGCAAACATGCAGCGTCGGACTGATGGTAAACCTGGTTGGACACTATCGCTAGTAGCAGGCAGTCATGAATGGAGTGAAGATTTTGACTTCGTTTCAGTGTGTACGGGGCAATTTTCAGAAAAAAACATCATCACACATCCAGGCCAGAATGATTTTGAAGCGCAGGGTGGGGTTGTTATGCATTCTTCAGAATACACAGACCCTGATATCTGCAAAGGCAAACACGTTGTTGTATTGGGTGGTTCGAAATCTGGAACCGATATCGCTGTCAATGCTGTAAATAACGGCGCAGCTTCAGTGACGCTTGTTTATTCTAAGAATGTTTGGCGCCTACCTTACTTCATGGGCGGAATCAATTTTAAACACTTACTGTATATGCGAGCGCAAGAGCAACAATTTAACTCTTGGGGCCGCACACCCATCAAGAAAGTAATTGCCGCGGTAACTAAACCACTAGTGTGGACAAATTTTCGAGGATTAGAGACTTTGCTAAAACTCCAACTGGGTTTGAAAAAGCACAACATGGTGCCAACCACACCTATTGAGAAAGAAGTATCTTGCTCGGTGCCTCTTGTCACCCCAGGTTTTTTTGAAGCACTGAAAGCGGGGGAAATCAAAACGGTCATCGGCTCTTTTGATCATTATGAAGGTTCGAAAATACACCTCAGTACTGGCGATACGTTTGAATGCGATACTGCAATTCTAGCGGTAGGTTGGAAGCTCGGCGTGCCGTATTTGACCCAGGAGTTTCAAGACAAGCTTATCGAAGACGATGGGCAATATCGTGTATACCGACTATCGGTTAACCCAGATTTGCCAGATATGGGCTTTGTTGGTTTCAATTCGAGTTTTTGCACGGTTCTATCGGCAGAGATGATAGCCAATTGGTTGGTACGGTATGCGGATGGTCAGCTTAAAAACCAACCGACACAATCCGAGATGAACAGCAACATTGACATGATGCTGGATTGGAAACGTAATGAGCGACCGGCTGCGAAAATCTATGGTGGTTTATGTTCAGCGCCGTTTCATTTTAAGCATTTTGATGAGTTGTTAGCCGATATGGGTGCTACTGAAGTAAAGCGTAGTATGTTGGCTGAACAATTTAAATATCCACAAGCCTCAGCTTATGGACGATTTCTGAAGTCTGCCCCGCAATACGCAGTTGAGTAATGTCATGAAGATCATGCCGACTAAAGATTGGGACGACGCGTTTGCTAACATGGCGCATGTTTCTGGTTCCGAAGGGTTGCCACAATTTTGGAGCGAGCGAGCAGCAGCGTATCGTAACGGCGGCGTGCGCATCGAAGAGATCGCCTACGGAGACCATGCAAGAGAGCGCTGTGACATTATTTGGCCAGATAGTAAACCTACCGGGCTTGCAGTGTTCGTACACGGTGGTTATTGGATGAGGCTGGACAAGTCTTACTGGACTGATCTTGCTGAAGGTGCAAGGGATTTGGGTTGGGCGGTGTGCATGCCGAGTTATACATTGGCTCCCGAAGCCCGCATTAGCAGCATGACGAAACAGATTGCCGCAGCTTTGCAGGCCGCAGCTGAACATATTGACGGACCAATTCGGCTGGCGGGGCATTCTGCTGGCGGTCACCTGGTAACCCGAATGTTATGCCAAGATACACCTTTGCATGCTGATGTTTCAGATCGTATTGAACACACGATATCGATCAGCGGCTTGCACGATTTACGTCCGTTGTTGCATACCAAAATGAACGATATTTTGAAGCTCGATATTGCAGAAGCAACGTTGGAAAGTGCTGCCTTACAAATACCCAACGGTAACCCATCTTTAACCGCGTGGGTCGGAGGCAGTGAACGACCAGAATTCATTCGTCAAGCGCAAATTATGGCGCAAATGTGGGATGGTCTGGACGCAGCAACGCAGTGTGTGATTGATGGCGATCACAATCATTTCACTGTCATTGAAGGCCTAAAAGAATCTGATAGTGCAATTACGCGTGCGTTTGTTGGGTGATAGTTCGCCGGCCTCCGGGACGAAGTGTTACTAAAAAAGCCATCGTGTCAAAGATGCAAGTATTGCTCTACCGTGGCACGGTCCTCTTCAAATTTGGCGGCACTGCCATTCCATACGGTTTCGCCTTTTTCAATAACGAAATAACGATCAGAAATGCGTGAAAGCTCGTCGAGGTTTTTATCGATCAACAGTATCGACAGGCCTTCGCGTTTGAGCCGAGCAAGCATCGTCCAGATCTCTTCCCGTATCATCGGTGCCAGCCCTTCGGTGGCTTCGTCCAGGATCAGAATATCGGGGTTAGTCATCAGCGCACGGCCGATGGCGAGCATTTGCTGTTCGCCGCCAGACAACTGAAAGCCTAAGTTGCGGCGCCTTTGTCCGAGTCGCGGAAAGGCATCATAGATTCGTTCTTCGGTCCAACCGTTCTTTGCCGCGCGTGCGGTGGCACGCAGGTTTTCGCTGACACTTAAAGAAGGAAAGACATGTCGCCCCTCGGGAACTAGTCCAATGCCAGCCTGTGCAACGCGATAAGGGGCAGCTCCCGTTATGTCTTGATCACGAATGTTGATTTGCCCAGCAGAGGGTTTCAGCAGACCCATTAGACATCTAACGGTCGTTGTCTTGCCCATACCGTTCCGGCCCATCAGTGTGGTGACCTGGCCTGCGGTAATGTTGAGGTTTACACCAAAAAGCACCTGAGCATTTCCATAGCCCGCGTGTAGATCGGTGATGGCGATAAGTGGAATCGGAGTCGGTATCGGAGTCATTGGGTCGAGTCCCCAAGATAGGCAGCGCGAGCAGCTGGATCGGCACGCACCTCATCCGGTGAGCCAACAGCGACGATGCTGCCATCAACGAGCACCGAAACCACATCAGCCAGTTTGAAAATCGCATCCATGTCATGTTCTACGAGCAGCATAGGTATGGTCTTGCGCAACTCCAACAACAGAGTTACCAGCGCTGCACTTTCTGTTCGGCCTAGGCCTGCCATCGGTTCATCGAGCAACAAGAACTTAGGGTTGCCGGCAAGCGCAATCCCAAGTTCCAGCAGACGCAGCTCACCGTGCGACAGATCGCTTGCACGAATATGAGCGCGATTATCGAGACCGATGCGCGCAAGCGTTGCATGTGCAGCGTCGTTTAGCGCAGTTTCTTTCGCTGCCGTGCGAAAAAACCGCATGCTGGAACCTGATTTGGATTGTGCAGCAATGGCCAGATTCTCCAGCACACTGAAACTCGGCAACACGGAGGTTATTTGGAATGTGCGCCCCAAGCCTTTTTGCACGCGCCGCGGCACAGACATATCCGTGATGTCTACTCCAGCTAGCGCAATAGAACCAGAATCCGATTTCAGGACGCCTGAAATTTGATGGATGAGCGTGGTTTTGCCTGCACCGTTGGGTCCGATGACGGCGTGACATTGATTGGCTGCGATGGTTATACAGATGTCACAACTAACTTTAATAGCTCCGAAACATTTGTTTAGGTTGCGGATCTCTAGCATGCTCACGTCACCGGGCCATTGCTTCGTTTGGGCACGAGAAGATCGCTTAGTCCGCCCTTAGCAAAGAGCACCATCACGACCAGTAAGGGGCCATAGATAAGCCGCCATTCGTGCATGAAAGAGCCCAACACTTCTTCGACGATGACCAGAAAGAGTGCACCAAGGATGGCCCCGTTGCGCGTTGCCAAACCACCCAGAACGACAACAACAATCAAATCGCCTGATCGTTGCCACGTACCCAGTGCGGGGCTGACGAATTCTGCGTGTTGTACCAACAGCAGCCCCGAGACACCTGCGATCATCGCGGCGATTACGTAGGCAATTAGACGGTAGCGTTTAACAGAGTATCCCATGACTTCTGTGCGTTCAGGGTTGTCACGTGCTGCTCGCAGTACGCGGCCAAAACGCGATTGGCTGATGCGGAATACGCCCCACCAAGTAGCAATAAGCGTTGCCAGTACGACAAAATAAAGCCCACCGCCTTTTTGGACAATATCGCTGCCAAAGAGCGTGGCAAGCGTCCATAACGTCAGGCCATCATCACCTCCATAAGCCGCAAGCGAGGAGAGTGTGAAAAAGGCCATCTGCCCAAAGGCCAGCGTAATCATCAAGAAGTATAAGCCACTGGTGCGTAGCGCTAGTGTGCCGGTGACCAGTGCAACAAAACCGGTGAGCGCTAGTGTCAAGAGTAAAAGTATGAGAATGTTTTCAATCCCGATTTCCAGTCCTATTGCTGCGGCATAGGCACCCAGGGCGATGAACGCTGCATGTCCAAGGCTGACCATTCCGCCGTGACCTATCAGTAAATCAAGCGAAATGGCAGCGATTGCTAACAGCATCGCCTTAATGAGAAGCCCTGTGAGATAGCCTTGGCCAATCAGGGGCAACACCACCGGCATGGCAAGTAGCAGTACAAAAATTACGCCACCAACAACCAGTGAACGATCCATCAAGCTACACCCTTGGCTGGCAGCAAGCCGCTAGGCCTGAAAATCAGGATGCCTGCCATTAGGACATAGATAAGCATGGACGCCAAAGCCGGACCTATCTGATTGGCAAAGGACGGGTTGAACAGCGTCGAGAGTATGTCAGTTGCAAGACTGCGACCCAAGGTATCAATGAGCCCCACGAGTAGTGCTGCGATAAACGCACCGCCCACCGAACCAATACCACCAATAATGATGACGACAAAGGCGACAATCAGCATGTTATCCCCCATACCTGGCTCAATCGCATAGATGGGTGCTGCGATGACACCCGCAAAACCTGCAAGCATGGCCCCCACGCCAAACACGATCATAAAGAGTCTCTGGATATTGACGCCCAGCGCTGAGACCATTTCCGGCGTTGTTGCACCTGCACGAATCAACATACCGATACGCGTGTAGCTGACGGTAAAAAACAGCGCCAGTGCGACAAAGATGCCGACACCAATGGTCACTAGGCGATAGATGGGATAACGCAGCTGTTCAGTGAGTTGGATAGAGCCTGCGAGAAATTCAGGTAGTGAAATAGTGAGCGTGGCAGGACCAAACACAACCTTGGCCAATTCGTTGAGGAAGATGATGATGCCAAAGGTAGCCAATACCTGGTCGAGATGGCTGCGGGTATAGAGATGTCGAAAGATGACGTACTCAAGCACCAGTCCGAAGACTAGCGCCGCAATGAGCGATAGAACAACGGCAAGCAGGAAGTTTCCTGTCAGCGCTGAAAAGGCGAACAGCAAATATGCCCCCACCATGTATTGCACACCATGGGCAAGGTTGACAAAACCCATCACCCCGAACACAAGCGTCAGCCCAGCTGAGATGAGAAAAAGCAGCATGCCGTATTGTAGCCCGTTAAGGCAAAGGATCAGAAACAGGGTGGTCGACATATAGGCGGGAGCTTTGGAAAGTGAATCGGGCCTGCGTCGTTAGTAAACGACTAGGAGGCTGCCCGAGAATAGCGATCGCAGTAGATCAGTCTATTTTCGGGCAGTTTCCTAAACCCGCGGTATGCTTACTTACATGTTGCAATCTTGATGAAAGCTGTCAGCGTAGTTCTCTGCCACTGTACGCACGTAAGAGGTGTGGTACTTACCATCGTCTCGTTTAACAACCTTCAACATGTTGAAGTTTTGAATTGGGTAGTGGTTATTGTTGAATGCGAAATCACCACGCACAGAAGTGAAATCAGCCTCTTTCAAAGCGGCGCGCACGGCGTCTTTGTCATTCAGGTCGTCGACTTTGACAACAGTGCTGTCGATCAGATTTGCTGTGTCATAGGCTTGCATCGCGTAGCTACCAGGAATGTAGCCATACTTATTTTCAAAAGCGGTAACGAAGGCGGTGTTGGCGTCTCCAGGCATATCAGGTGCCCAAGTTCCGGCAGCAAGAAAGCCTACAGCCGCATCTTTTTGTCCTGGCAGAGTGGTCTCGTCAGTAGTGAACACGGACATGAACTTCATGCTGTCCGACAGGCCGGCATTGTCAAACTGCTTGACCAGACGCACGCCCATGCCACCAGGCATAAAGGTAAAGACGGCATCGGCTCCGGAGGTGGACATACGAGCCAGCTCGGCTGAGAAATCCTGATGTCCTAGTGGTGTGAATACCTCGTCGGTCAGTTCACCGTTAAACGTTTGCTTGAATCCATCGATGTTGTCTCTTCCTGCCTGGTAGTTAGGAACCATGGCGAAGACGTTCTTAAATCCTTCTTCGTTCGCAATCATTCCACCAATTTCGGAGTTCTGGTTGTTCTGGTAAGACGTTACGAAAAAGTAGGGGTTGCAATTGCGTCCGGCGAATGTGGATGGCCCGGCGTTCGGGCTAATAAGAAAGGTCTCGGATTTCACGATGGGCTTGAATATCGCCTGCAGCATGTTGGAGAAAACGGTGCCGACTACAAAGTCCACTTCATCTTTTTCGACCAGCGAGGTGGCTTTTAAAAGTGCAACATCGGGCTTCAATTCATCGTCCTCAACAATCAAGTTGACCTTTTTGCCACCTAACATGCCGCCTTTCTCATCCAGCGCTAACTGAAAACCATCGACTATTTGCTGGCCTAATGCTGCTGGCGGACCAGAGAGGGTAACGATCATACCGATTTTGAGATCTTCGGCCAATGCTGCGCCGCTAATCAATGCGCTTATCGCGAGGCCTAAGATAGTTGTTTTAACCTGATGTTTCACTGCGTGACTCCCTGATTAATGTTTGAATTTATAGTTAGTGCTTAAATTTTGTGACCTGATCTTCTGCACGTGCCGTCTGCAGTACGCTCCAACAGGTAGCGTCTTGCATTATAAGAGACGATTGACGCTAAACGTTTGCCGTTACCTATTTCTTTGCCGCAAATCCTGCCATTTTTGCGTAGCCTTTGACGATAGCTTGACGGTCGGCAAAGCTCAAGACATTATCGATATTTTTAAAGCCTGCCGGGCTGAGTTTTTCCACCTCATCTATAACCCGTTCCGGCCCACCGAGGCGATTGCTACGCACCACCTCGCTGGTTTTTTCCAGACGATCCTGCTCGTAGCGGTAGAGCGCCTCGCGTGGGTGTTCAGCGTGGGCAAGGTTGTCGCTTAGGCAGCGCGCATCAAGAATCGCCTGAGCCGACCCATTTGAGCCTACCGGATACATCGGGTGCGCAGCATCGCCAAGCAGTGTCACGCGTCCATGCGTCCAGCGGGGCAGAGGATCGCGATCAGCCATCGGGTATTCGAAGATCGCACCACTGGCACGCACAAGCGCCTCAAGATCAATACCGGGCACGTGAAAACGCTTGGCATAGGGGAGCACTTTGGATAGTGAAGCCATCCTGGACCAGCTTTCTGGCGGTGGAGGCGACACACTGCCATCAGCCATACGAATGTTCACGACCCAGTTCATCAACTGTTTGCCGTCCTTGACCGGCGCGATGGGGTATAGCACTAGCTTGCCACCCAGCCCGCCTGCGATTGCCATCGTTTCACCGTCTTCCCAGACTGGCCACTCGACGGCACCACGCCACATGACAACACCTTGCCAGCTAGGTGGACCTTCGTCAGGGTAAAAGCTACGGCGTCCGACACTGTGGATACCATCGGCGCAAATTAATACCTCGCCACGCGCCGTGTGCGATGAACAGCCATCATGTGCATCTGTGAAGTGCGCGCTTACACCAGCCTCGTCTTGAACAAAGCCTGAAAGGCATAAACCGGTTTTCACAGCGTCCGGACCTAAGCGCTCGATGACCGCATCAAACAGGAGCTTTTGAAGACGCCCGCGGTGGATAGAAAACTGTGGATGATCGTGACCAGCATGTAAGCCGCGCAACTCGCGCCAGACTTCCTGACCGGTGCGGGTAAGGTAGCGCAGTTCGCGGGTGCGCAGACCGACTTCATCCAGTCGGTTCAACAAACCAAGCTGAGCCAACTCTGCGATTGAGTGAGGCAGGGTGTTGATACCTACACCAACCTCTCGTACCTCTGTCGCCTGCTCGAACACCTGCACTTTGATGCCGCGTTGATGCAACATCAGTGCGGTTGTCAACCCGCCAATGCCCGCACCCGCGATCAGTACGGTCAAGCATTCTCTCCTGTATCGGGGGGCGGCAGAAAATCAATTGCATGAGCAGCGGATATCGCGACAACCTGTGCCGGATCTGGGGTGGGGCCCAAGTTGTTAAGGGCCCAGAAAAGATCATAGAGTCGCAACGAAGGCGTAACCCAGAATAGTGTTTTGATGGTGCTATTGGTTTTGTTGAAGATGCCATGCGGGATGCCGCGCGGCAGTGAAACCAGATCGCCAGGCTCTGCTACCTGCTCAACACCATCTAGCAGGAAGTCGAATTTGCCTTCGAGAATATAAAGAAATTCGTCTTGTTCGGGATGGATGTGCGGCGGCACGAAGGTTCCTGGTGGCAAACTGGCATGCCATGAGAAGCAATCATCGGTCAGCTGTTTTGGCACGTATGTCTGCCCTAGAATGTTCCAACGAATCTGATCCAAACTGTCTTGAGATTTGATGATCTGAGCTTTGGTTACGCCTGCTTCCAAAAGTTTTACTCCTTTGTTGAATCCATAAACATTTGATGGGTGCCACACTTGAACCCATTGTTAGGTAAGTTTTAACTTCTATCTTGATAGTCTTTTATACTTCAAACAGTTTCCGTTGACTACTCTTCCTACCAACTTATGCACGAAACAAACGCCTTGTCATTTGCCAATTTACTCCTCGAACTACCTCAAATCAGCATTATGCTGATGGTCAGTCTGCTGGTAATTGGTGCATCCATTGTGCAGGCAGGGTTGGGCATGGGCTACGGTCTGCTTGCAGCCCCGTTTTTAATGCTGATTGAGCCAGCCTATGTACCGGGTCCGACAATATTAATTGGCATGATCAGTAGTAGCCTGGGCGCATGGAGTGAGCGGGCTCACATTATCTGGCCCGAAGTTGCCTTTGCAAGCCTTGGACGATTGTCTGGTGTTGTTGTCGCTGTTATCCCGTTGGCCTTTATTGCAACAACGGGCCAGTTTAGATTGATCTTCGGGCTCTTGGTGGGCCTAGCGGTGATGCTGACAGTCTGTGGTTGGAAAATGCGCCATAACAAATTTACACTCTTGGGTATGGGGTGGGTGTCAGGATGCATGGGTACGATAACCGGAGTTGGTGCCCCTCCGCTTGCCTTGATCTACCACGATCGCCCAGGAGTGCAGGCAAGACCCACTCTGGCAGCGTTCTTTTGCATCGGCTGCGCTCTGTCTGTTGGTGGACTTGCGATTACAGGGTGGATGGGTTGGCGGGAGGTTGTGCTTGCCATCAGTCTATTACCTGCGATGGCAGTAGGTACCTGGCTCGGTCGTAAATGGTCCGGACAGTCTAATCAGCGTTATCGTCAGGCGCTACTCGCTCTCGCAGGAATTGCCTCAATAATATTGATTGCACAAGGTGTGTATCAACTTAAAATGCAATAATCTGAGCTGCGATTTCGTTTTGGAATAACTGCTAGACAGGTATTAGGATGTTAGGTCGCAATCCGAACCCGGAAAGGTTGTGTAAGAACATCCCGTTTTGCAAAAGCATTTAACCGCTGAATAACCGTGTCCGTCACTTTCTGACCACTTGCTATGAGTAAAGAGACTCTCTGTCCTTCCGATGAAAATTCTGCTGTTGTAGAATCATGTTGGCAACATGCTCGAGTCGAGGAATCTTGGTGATAAGACGATAGGCAACCTCAGGATGCTCGTCCAGCAGCAACCGTTCATCGTCGTCCAAATATTGCCCAGCGAACAACTTATTTAGAATTTCAGAAGGCAACGTGACAAATCCCACTTGCGATAACAGTGCGGCGACTTCAAATTGCCAACGATCTGGCAGATTCAGCTCTGTTGCGATATGAGCAACATATTCTTTCAGGCGGTTTGTTCGACTGAAAGCTACTGGGTTG
>JBLHWG010000177.1:0-10849 GCA_047629055.1 Halioglobus sp. | reverse complement strand
GATGCACGAGCAGTCGAGCGAAAGAAAGTTGGATTACGCAAGGCGCGCAAAGCGACTCAGTACTCCAAGCGATAACAGTTCAGGCGGCGTTACTTACGCCAAATGTTCGAAAAGGAGCCCCGCATGTCGGGGCTTTTTTTTGGCCGTATTTTCTATTCCTCAGGTTGCTAGCAGCAGCTATGCCGACTTGAGTCTGACCTTGTCCTGATGATCTTCGATGAAAATTCGCCCAGAGAGTGTGTAATCTGCTCTGTCGCGCAGGCTAATCCCCTATAGGTTTTGGGCTTGTATCTTTGGACAAGCTCACCAAAGAAGTGCGAATTCGGCGCAGGTATTCTTTAACACGCTCTGGGCGCTTGCGAGCAACTCCAGCTGCCAATACATCGACAATGGCCATAAAGACAAGTCGAGAGGCGGAGGGTTTGAAGATATCTTGATCTTCAGGTAAGTCCAGCTCAATAGTGATGTCGGTTAGCGACGCCAGATCAGATCCGATGCGGGTCAGGCTTATGGTCTGTGCGCCGTATTGCCGTGCTATAGACACACTGTCCAGTAATTCGGCCGCTTGACCGCTTGATGAAATCGCAAATACGATATCACCAGCCTCCAAAGTGGAGGCGACCATGCGCTGCAGGTATCCATCTGCATAAGCCTCAGCTGGGATTCCCAATCTGAAAAAACGATTGGCTCCTTCTCTCGCGACGCTGGCCGATCCGCCTCCAACGCCTATGAACACTACCCTGCGTGTCTCTGACAATGCATCTATTGCCTGTTGAATGGCCTCGCTGCTTAGGTGTGATCGAGCTAGATTCAAGCTGTCCACAAGCGCGCTGAATACTTGGGTCACTAGCTGCACCGATTCAGAGTCATCACGACTGGGTCCGCCTAGATACTGCATGCTAACGGCGATGCTCTGTGCCAGGCGTAGCATGAAATCCCGAAATCCGTCACACCCTAAGGTCACACAAAATCGATTAACAGTGGCAACCGAAACCGCTGCGCTGGTGGCAATCTCGACTTGAGACTGAGTGGCGACACTTTCGAGGTTGGATAATACGTAGTCGGCAACGCGTTGTTCTCTCTTGCTGAAAGTGCCGTCTAATTGTCGTGCGCGTGAAATAACATCGATGACTCTAGTCATGAGGTGTCACAAAGGTTTATAGGCAGTGACATCCATTTCGATCTTTGCGTCCACCATTAGCGACGACTGTACTGTGGATCGAGCAGGTGGGTTTGCGATGAAGTATTTCTGAAATACCGAGTTAAAGCTGGTGAAGTCTCTTGGGTCATCCAGCCATATGGACACCTTCACAACCTCTGCAAGGGTGCAGTCTGTCAGGGCTAGAACGTCAATGATGTTCTGAATCACCTGTTCTGTCTGTTGAATGATTCCGCCAGTGACTACCTCTCCGTCAACCGCCGGAACCTGCCCTGACACGAATATGAAGTCGCCAGCTCGAACAGCCTTTGCAAAGGGGCGGGGGGTGCCACCAGCCGCAGTGTCTGCGGTGTCAAATCTAACGATCTGTTTATTGTCAGGCATGAAGTTCTCCGTGCAGTTATGCATCAAATGTAAGTAACTTACATAATATACAGCATATTTTCAGGTTAAATGAAAATGCTTGACCAAAAACTAATAGAAATGATAGTTTCTTACACAGGTATCGTCCGTATCCCGGACGTTTGTTCGTTCTGTCGGAGCAAGGAGATATAAATGAGAAAAAGTACTATTTGGAAAGCGGCGTTAGTTGCCGGGGTGATGAGCCTCACGGCTGGCCCGGCAACAGCTGATAGCATGCTTCGCTATGCCACTGTGGGTGAACCACCGAGTTTGGACCAACATGTCGTTACTTCAGATCTGGCAACAACTATTGCGCATCATATTTTCGAAGGTTTATACACTTTCAGCGCTGCGAATGCACCAGTAAATCTGTTGGCCTCCGGTGATTCGCTCTCTGCTGATGGTAAGACCATTACCATTAGCTTGCGCGATAACGTGACCTTTCATAATGGTCAGGCGATGACGTCAGCAGACGTTGTTGCGTCCATGAAACGTTGGGGCGAGCATGGTTCACGTGGTGGTTTGCTGTTTGGCAACGTGGAAAGTGTGGAGGCGAGCGGTGAGTATGAAATTACAATCAAGCTGTCTCAGCCGTTTGGCCCATGGAAAAACCTGTTGGCGTTCATCAATGGTGGGCCGGCTATATATCCGGCCTCAGTTATGGACGGTGCGACAAAAGAGCCGATAACACCTGAGAGCTACATTGGTACAGGTCCGTACAAATTTAACGAGTGGCAGCCAAATCGGCATGTAGAACTTGTTCGCTTTGACAAATACACATCCCCACCGGGTGACGCTGACGGTTATGGTGGATCACGTGTGGCTGAGCTCGATACCTTGCGTTTCATTCCAGTACCTGACGTCGGCACACGAGTAGCCGGCTTGCAAGCAGGTGATTACGACTATGCCGAGAGTATTCCAGGTGATCTATATGCCGATCTGGATGCAAATGCAAATGTTAAGACCATTTTGAATGGTGGACCAATCTTTGGTCTGGTCTTTGTGAACTCGAAAGAAGGCCCATTGAAAGAAAACTTCGCATTGCGCCGAGCCATTCAGACGGCGTTGAATAAGACACCTGCTCTACAAGTAGCTATAGGCCCAGAGGGTTTGTGGAGAGCAAATGGATCCTTCCTACCTGAAGGCAACGTCTGGTACACCGAATCCGGAGCTGATAACTTTAGTCGTGGAGATGCCGCTGCTGCTAAAACCATGGCCGCTGAAGCGGGCTATACCGGCGATCCGATAAAATTTATGGTATCAACCAACTATGCGTTTCATTACGACAAGGCGATTGTTTACACCAAGCAGTTAGCACAGGCAGGATTTAACATTGATCTGCAAGTGTATGACTGGGCGACCTTGATCGAGAAGCGTGGTCAACCGGACAAATGGGACTTGTTTTTCACCCATCACGGTTTTGTGCCTGATCCGATCCTTATTTCAGTCATGAATGACAGTTATCCGGGTTGGTGGGCAACTGAAGAAAAGCAAGCGTTGAAAGCTAAGTTCACTGCAACCTCTGATCAAGCCGAACGGCAGGCTATTTGGGCTGAGATTCAGGCATTGATCTATGAGCAAGTTCCAACCATGAAGACGGGTGATGTCTATACCTACAACATTGCATCACCAACGCTTAAGGGGCTAGGAGATGCGACGCTGATTTGGCCGCATTTCTGGAACGTGAGTAAGTAGTACCGCGCAGGTTGGTGCCTTCTTCTTGGTGGTTTAGAGTTGCATTACGATAATTCAGATTTCCGAATACTTCGTGTTGCAAAAATTATCCTAAGAAGAGGGCGCCGCGCTCTTATGACACTAATCCTTAGATTGCTTAACGTACTCTTGCCCCCGGATGATCTTTAAACGTGCTCGCCTATATATTTAAACGCATCTTGACGCTCGTGCCCACGCTTGTTGCGGCGTCCATACTTGTGTTTTTGTTTATTCACTTGATACCAGGCGATCCCGCAGCGGTGTTGCTCGGCGACTTAGCTACGCCAGAAGAAATTGCCGCGTTGACCCATGAGATGGGCTTGGACAAGCCAATTTGGCAGCAGTACATAGCCTGGTTTTCGAACGTACTTCAAGGTGATTTGGGTAATTCCCTATTTTTTAAAACCCCTGTGCTAACCGTCATTGCTGACGGTGCCGAGACTTCCATACTGCTTGCTCTAATGACGATGTTCTGGATTGTCATATTGGGAATTCCTATCGGAATATGGTCAGCGACTCATCACGGCACATGGATCGATCAGGTGACGTCTGGTTTGGCGATGTTGTTTGCATCAATTCCCACATTTTGGTTGGGATTGTATTTGATTCTAATTTTTGCTGTGGGCTTAGGCTGGTTCCCGAGCTCAGGGTTTCCATCATTATCCGATAAAGGCGGTTTATCCAATTTGCGCTATCTACTGCTACCCAGTTTGACTCTGGCGGCACCAAACGCTGCCCTGATTGTTCGTCTTGTTCGAGCCTCAATGCTTGATGTGTCCAGAGAAGATCATGTCCGTACGGCGCGTGCTAAGGGGCTGTCACCCGCGAAAGTAGCCATTAAACACGTCTTCAGAAACTCTCTGATAGCGGTGGCTGCTGCATTCGGGTTCACCTTTGCCGCATTGATATCAGAAGCCGTCGTTACCGAAACGGTTTTTTCCCTGCCCGGGATCGGGCGTCTCGTTGTTCAGTCCATTCTACGACGAGACTATCCAGTCATTCAGGGTGTAATTTTGGTCATTGTCGTGTTGTACATGGTGGTCAATCTATTGGTTGATCTTGCCTATGCTCGACTAGACCCACGGGTGTCCCTACAATGAATGTCATAACCACCTTGCAGAATGTTTTTGCCGGTCGCAAGCTCGCCGCTCTGGGTGCTGTTTGGTTGTGCCTAGTCATGTTCGCGGCTATTGCAGCTCCGGCACTGGCGCCCTTCGATCCTTTTGAAATTGATCCGGTAATGCGCTTAACCGATCCGGGAGCGCCGTATTTATTCGGCACCGATCACTTCGGCCGAGACACATTTTCACGCGCTTTGTTTGGTGCGCGAATGGCGATTATCATCGGTGCTGGTAGTGTTTTAGTGGCACTTCTCTTCGGCGGTTTGATCGGTATGTTGTCTGCATACTTCACAGCGCTTGGGCATGTGCTCATGCGCGTAGTCGATGTGCTAATGGCGTTTCCAGCTTTGTTAATGGCTCTGGTATTGATGACCTTGCTGGAACGCAGCGTCACAAATACCATAATCGTCATTGGTGTGGTATACGCCACTACTACAGCACGAATTTTATTTGGTATGACATTAAAGCTAAAGAACGATGTCTTTATCGATGCGGCGCGTTGTTCTGGCGCAGGGCATTTGTCGTTATTATTTCGGCATATATTGCCCAATCTTATTTCACCACTGTTAGTGCAGGCCACGTTTATCTTTGCGTTTGCTCAATTGCAGGCTGCCGCACTGGACTTTCTCGGACTCGGTTTGCCGCCAGAAGTGGCTAGCTGGGGCAATATGTTGTCCCAAGAAAGAATCTACGTCACTCGAGCACCCTGGTTGTTGTTGTGGCCAGGTGCATTAATCATATTAACCGTGTTTTCCATGAACCTTGTTGGGGATGCCATGCGCGACAGCCTGGATCCCCGATTCAAGGACGATATTGCGGGAGTGTGATGACATGCCATTACTAGAAGTCGATAATCTCTCCATCGCAATTAATGCTAAGAGTGGCCTGTTGCCGGTCGTCCAGGAATGTTCATTTACAGTCAATGAAAACGAAACGTTGGGAATTGTCGGTGAGAGTGGCTGCGGGAAAAGCCTGACGGCCTTGGCTATAATGGGCTTGTTGGAAGGTTCTCAAGTGCGTATCACCGGTGGTTCTATTCATTTTGACGGTCAGGATTTATTGCACATGTCGCCAAGTTCTCGCCGACGCATTATGGGAGATCAAATGGCGATGGTGTTTCAAGAGCCCATGACGTCTCTCAATCCGGTATACCGAATAGGCGAGCAAATTATTGAGGCATTGAAAGAACACCGAAAAATGTCTGCCAATGAGTATCGCAGGCGAGCGTTGCAGTTATTGGAGATGGTCAAGATTCCAGATCATGAACAGCGCATCAAAAGTTATCCGCACCAACTATCCGGCGGGCAGCGTCAAAGAGTCATGATCGCCATGGCGCTGGCCTGTGATCCAAAACTGATCATTGCTGATGAACCCACGACCGCACTGGACGTGACGGTTCAAAAAGAAGTGCTGGATCTTATGCTGGATTTACAGAGAACAACAGGCACGTCAATCATATTGATATCACATGATCTGGGTATAATTTCACAAACCTGCGACAAGGTGGCGGTGATGTATCGTGGCCGCGTTGTTGAATCTGCCGAAACGACAGAATTGTTTGCCAATATTCTTCATCCCTATACTCGTGGACTACTGAATTCCCTACCGTCCATTGATAGTGATACCGAGTGGTTGGATGCCATACCGGGTCGAGTGCCCACGCTTGAAGAGCAGTTGGACGGGTGTGCTTTTCACCCACGGTGCGCTTTTGCTAAAGCACAGTGTTCAACGAGCCTGCCGGGCTTGCTTTCACGGAAGGGGCAACACCTATCTCGTTGTCACTTTGTAGGAGAGCTTCCCTTATGAGTGAGTTATTACTCGATGTGCAGGATTTGCACACACATTTTCGCAAGCCTAATTCCAATCCGTTCGCGAGAAGGCAATCGATACGGGCCGTGGATGGTGTCTCGTTTCAAATAGCGCCGGGAGAAGTGCTCAGCCTTGTGGGTGAGTCTGGATGTGGAAAGACAACAGTGGGGCGAACTCTGACTTTGTTGGAGCAGGCAACTTCGGGAACAGCCTTGTTTGCAGGCAAGAATATATTGGGGTTGACGCAAAGACAGTTTCGGCCAATGCGTCGTGATATTCAGATGATCTTTCAGGACCCGTTTGGCTCTTTGAATCCACGGCTGACCATAGAACAAATATTGCGTGAGCCATTATTCATACATGATTTAGCGACTAATGCTCAGCAAGCTCGAGCAATAATAGAGGACATGCTGGAGAAAGTTGGCTTGGATCGGTCGGTCATATCACGTTATCCACACGAATTCTCAGGGGGGCAACGTCAGCGTATTGGTATTGCCCGCGTCATGATAGTGCAGCCACGACTAATCGTGGCAGACGAGGCGGTATCGGCTTTAGACGTTTCCATACAAGCGCAGGTGCTTAACTTGTTAAAAGAGTTACAGCGAGATAGCGGTGTTGCCATGTTGTTTATTAGTCATGATCTGGCAGTGGTCCGACATATCTCAGATCGTATCGCTGTCATGTTTCAAGGTAAGATTGTAGAGACTGCGGCTAAGGGCGTGTTGTTCGATAATCCTCAGCACGAATACACAAAACGCCTGCTAAGTTCCATACCCCGAATTCCTTCATTGCGGCAAGCTTCATGACTCAGGGAAAGGAGCCACAATCGCTGAAACGTGTTTTTGTTGCGTCACTTGCAACGGAGACCAACACGTTTTCACCATTAAGAACAGATCTACAAGACTTCAAAGACAGCTTCTATGCAGCACCCGGTGAGCATCCGGTTTCTCCAACATTATGTAGCGCGGTTTATCCTGTAGCGCGTAAGGTTGCGGCGCAGTATAAATGGCAACTTGTGGAAGGAACAGCGACTTGGGCAGAGCCTGGAGGCATGCTCAATCAGAGCACTTGGGAGCAACTTCGTGATCAACTACTTGACGAACTAAGAGCGTCCTTGCCGGTAGATATCGTACTTCTCGGCTTGCACGGTGCCATGGTGGCGCAAGACTGTCTCGACTGTGAAGGTGAGCTAATTCAGAAGGTGAGAGAGCTTGTGGGGGGGCAGGTGAATATCGGTGTCACTTTTGATCCTCACAGTCATTTGAGTGAACGGCGAGTGCAACATGCGGATGTCATCACTGTATTTAAGGAGTTTCCGCATACCGACTTTGTGGACGTTGCCGAGGACCTTATTGAGCTGATTCACCGCAGTAGCACCGGCGATATCAAACCTCAGATGAGTGTGTTTGATTGTAAAATGATCGAGATTTTCCCTACAAGCCGAGAACCGATGCGAAGCTTTGTAGATAGAATCAATGCGCTGGAAGGGCACAACAATATCCTGTCTATTTCAGTCGTCCATGGTTTCATGGCTGGCGATGTGCCTGATTTGGGAACCAAGGTGATTGTTGTTACTGACGATGCCAGGGATCAAGGGGATGCGTTGGCGGAGAAGCTCGGCCAAGAGCTATTCAGCTTTCGCGGTAACACGCGTCCAGAATTCCTGTCGCCTAGTGAAGCGTTACAGCAAGCGCAACGGACCGGGCTAGGGCCTGTGGTGGTGGCGGATGTCTGGGATAACCCTGGTGGTGGCGTGGCAGGTGATTCAACCATCATTCTGCGTGAAATGTTCGAACAAGGCATTGCTGATGCAGCATTGGCGACTATATGGGATCCAATTGCGGTACGCACGTGCTTCTCTGCCGGGCTGAATGCGCAACTTACCCTTCGATTTGGCGGCAAAATGTCAGATAAAGCCGGTGAGCCGATTGATGCAGAAGTGCTTGTGCGTAATCTTGTGAGGCAGGCAACACAGAGTTTTGGTGAAAGTGTTGTGCCATTGGGTGATTCTGCGTGGATAACTGTGAACGGTGTTGATGTGATACTGAATACAGTTCGCTCGCAGGTATTCAACCCGGATGTTTTTAGTAACCTGGGAATTGATCCCCTGCAAAAATCAATTTTAGTGGTTAAGTCTACAAATCATTTTCACGATGCATTTGCGCATATTGCTTCTGATATTTTTTATGCGGCGGTTGATGGTCCTTATCCGAACAATCCGATAAGCAATGACTATCAAAATCTTACGCGGGAAATCTGGCCCAGGGCAGAGAATCCCCATAACGAATAGTATTGATGATATCGACACGCCAGCTCTTGTTGTCGATGAAGTCATTGTTCGAGACAACATTGCGGCTATGCAGGCTCACTGCAATTAAGTAGAGCTCAAGTTTCGGCCGCGCATAAAAACGCATAAGTCAGTTCGCATCATGGGTTTGCAAGTCGATGCCGGCGCAAGTGGAATCACATGTCAAAAAATTGGCGAAGCAGAGGTTGTGGTCGATAGTCTGTTTGTAATAGACGGACTAGCTGCAGCATTTCGCCACGCTAAGCTTCCATTGGGCGTGATGATTGAATGTGATACCGGTAGAAAACGCTTTGCGTAATAAGCGTAGACACCAATGCTGGCATGAGCGTTGGCGATCGAATTAAGATTATTCCCAATCACTTCTGTGTTGTTTTCAATCTTTTCGACAGTGTCTGGCTTAAAAAAATATCTGGAGAATATGTCCTCTTGCCTACCGATGCCCGAGGGTGTGTTGGGTAGAGATTGAGTACTGCAAGATTTGCGAACCGCTTATCGCAGATCATTTTGACAGTCGGCGACTGTTGTACGGCTATTTCATGAAGTACAACGAGTCGCTGAAAAACAGTGAGTAAGCAAAAAAATACAACATTATTTTGTCCAAAACTCTAGCGCATGCGTATAGAAGTTGTCAGCAGTGCCTAGCCGTATCAAAATTATTTCCTAATATATCCTTATACAAATACGTCAAAAAGTGTAGTGTTTACGACATGAATGCACCGTTGGGTCGCGACCCCTTACATCTTCCTGCAGTCCAACTTCGGGAAATTCCTTACAACTATACGTCTTTTTCAGACCGTGAAATTACGCTGCGTTATTTGGGAGAAGTGGGCTGGAAACTGATACAAAGCTTGCGTGGTGAACGCAGAACAGGTCAGTCAGCGCGCATGTTGTTCGAGGTGCTCGGCGATATCTGGGTTATCGACCGAAATCCCTTCATACAGGAAGATCTCCTCGGTAATCGTAAACGGCGGGACGCATTAGTCGGAGCGTTACGGCACCGTATCGGGCAGATCGTCGAAAGAGCAAGTAGTGACACTCGTGTCGATACCCTAATTTCTCTGGCGAACGCCACCATCGAAGACTTTCAAGCTCGTCTGCGTGACATGCAGAGCCTGCGCAAGACGGTCCAGCAGTCAATGCGGAATGCAACTCATGCGGATAATGTTCGTTTTGATGGTCTTTCGCGGGTTTCTCACGTTACTGATGCAACCGATTGGCGTGTCGAGCTACCATTTGTCGTTTTGACCCCAGATTCCGAGGCTGAGCTTCCTGAGATAGTGAAGCGCTGCATTACACTAGGGTTGACGATTGTGCCTCGAGGTGGGGGAACTGGTTACACCGGAGGTGCCATTCCACTACACGCAAATACAGCTGTGATCAATCTGGAAAAGCTCGACGCTCGAGCGCCTATTCAGGTGACGACATTGCCAGCTAGTGATTTGTTTCCTGAAAGGCAGGTCAGCACAATCAAGGTTGAGTCGGGTGTTGTGACCCGGCGTGTGTCCGAAGCAGCATCAGCCGCAGGTCTTGCGTTTGCAGTAGACCCGACCTCCCAGGATGCATCCACTATTGGTGGCAATGTTGCCATGAATGCAGGAGGCAAAAAAGCTGTCATCTGGGGTACAACTCTAGATAATTTACTCTCATGGAGAATGGTCGATCCCAACGGGCATTGGCTCGATATTGAAAGACTTGACCATAATCTTGGCAAAATACATCTTCAGGAAGCTGTTCGCTTCGAGGTGACTCGTCGTGATGCGATTTCTGGCGATGTTATTGGTCAACCGTGGATTATAAACATGGCAGGTTCATCACTTCGCAAGCAAGGTTTGGGAAAAGACGTCACAGACAAGTTTCTGGGTGGTTTGCCTGGCGTTCAGAAGGAGGGTTGTGATGGTTTAATTACGTCAGCTGTGTTTATTCTTCATCGTATGCCTGCGCACATTCGTACGGTTTGCATGGAATTTTACGGTCAGGATTTACGCCAGGCTGTGCTGGGAATCACAGAAGTTAAAGACTTCATCGATAACACGCCCGGAATTGAGCTTGCAGGGCTGGAACATCTGGATGATCGTTATATTAAAGCGGTCAAATACAGCGCGAAAGCTGCTCGTGGCAAATTGCCTAAGATGCTGCTTATCGCAGACATTGTAAGCGATGATCCCGATCTAGTAGGGAAGGTGGCGTCGGGGATCGTACTATTGGTCAATAACCGGGGAGCCGAAGGCTTTATTGCTGTGAGTGCTGACGCGCGCAAACAGTTTTGGGCAGCACGATCCCGAACAGCTGCTATCGCAGCACACACCAATGCGTTCAAAATAAACGAAGACGTTGTTA
>JBLHWG010000176.1:0-10886 GCA_047629055.1 Halioglobus sp. | reverse complement strand
CCATCCCAACAGGTTGCAATAAATGATGGATGACATAACCCAAGGTAGTACAACCATAGAATGTGATGTTCTCGTTATCGGTGGTGGTACTGCCGGACCCATGGCGGCTCTAAAAGCCAAGAAGGAGAATCCCAAAGCGAATGTTGTTTTGCTTGAAAAAGCAAACGTGAAACGTTCGGGTGCAATATGCATGGGTATGGATGGATTAAACAACGCGGTAATTCCTGGATATGCCACACCAGAACAATACACAAAGGAAATAACAATCGCTAACGATGGAATTGTAGATCAGGAGGCAGTATTCAGATACGCCAGTGAGTGCTACGAAGTTATCCAGGAGCTGGATAGTTTTGGAATTCGTTTTCAGAAAGATCAAAACGGTGAATTCGACGTTAAAAAAGTGCATCATATTGGTACCTACGTGCTACCTATGCCAAATGGTGACACGGTCAAGAAAGCCCTTTATAGGCAGTTACGTAAAGCACGAATAAATATATCGAACCGTTTTATGGCGACAAGATTGCTAACGGGCGAAGGTAGAATTGCCGGGGCCATCTGTGTAAATACCAGAACAGCTGAATTTCTAATAATAAAGGCCAAGTCAGTCATCATGTGCATGGGTGCTGCTGGACGTTTAGGGCTTCCTGCATCCGGTTATTTGTACGGTACCTATGAAAACCCAGTGAATTCCGGTGATGGTTACGCGATGGCCTATCACGCTGGGGCGGATCTTGCGAATCTTGAATGCTTTCAGATTAATCCCTTAATCAAGGATTACAACGGACCTGCTTGCGCCTATGTTGCTGGCCCCTTAGGCGGATACACAGCTAATGGCGACGGTGAACGCTTTATTGAGTGTGATTATTGGTCCGGTCAGATGATGCAAGAATTTTACGATGAACTTCAGTCAGGCAAGGGGCCTGTATTTCTAAAATTAAACCATTTAGCGGAAGAAACAGTTGCAGAAATAGAGCGGGTTCTTCATATCGTTGAACGCCCGAGTCGCGGTTTGTTTCACGAGGGCCGTGGAACGGATTACCGAAAGCAAATGATTGAGATGCACATTTCAGAGATCGGTTTCTGCTCAGGCCATTCAGCCTCAGGTGTTTATGTCGATGAGAACGCTCGTACATCTATTGATGGCTTGTACGCAGCCGGTGATATGGCAAACGTACCGCACAACTACATGTTAGGGGCGTTTACCAATGGTTGTTTTGCTGGGCTGGATGCTGCGAAATTCTCTGCCGATGTTGATTTTGCACGTTTTGATGAAGAACAAATTGTAAAAGAAAAGGAACGGGTTTTAGCACCTACTAAACGGACTGATGGCATCCCTCCAAATCAGATCGAATACAAAATCCGACGCCTTGTTAATGACTATCTCCAGCCACCTAAGGTCACTCGGAAGATAGAAATTGGCCAAAATCGCTTTGCTGAGGCACGCGACGATATGGAAAATTCGATGATGGTGAGCAACTCACATGAGTTGATGCGGGCGTTGGAAGTCTCATCGATTATGGACTGTGCAGAGATGGCGGCTGTCGCCTCTCTATATCGAAAGGAAAGTCGCTGGGGCTTGTATCATAACCGCGTCGAATACGCCGGCAAGAACGATAAGGATTGGTTCTGCCATACGTTATTGTCGAAGAGTCCTGAAGGGACGTACAACATGCGAAAGAAGGCCATAAAGCCTTACATCGTTGAAATAGAAGATCATGAGCGGGGAGCCTATGACGAACAACGCGTCAAGACCGAACCTGCAGTAGCCACCGCCACCGCACTTTAAAGGATATCTGTTATGCCATTAGCCAAAACGTTAACCAGTGTTCCTGTCGTTGTAGACGACGATAAATGCATTGCCAGTAAGGGTTGTACCGTGTGCGTGGATGTCTGTCCGCTTGATGTTCTGAGAATTGTTGATATGGCCGACGGGAGCAAAACAGCTCGTATGGTTTATGACGAATGCTGGTACTGCATGCCATGCCAGGCCGACTGCCCTACAAGTGCTGTGACAGTCTCGATTCCTTACCTGCTCAAGTGATTAGAGCGGATAAAGGGAGAGCGATATGAGCAGTGTATTTGAAACATTTTCCGAATTGGACGAGCTAGCTGAGCAACTGGACGACGAAGATTCAGGTCTGCGTCACGTTAGCGTGTTGCAGCTCGCCGAAACTGCAGATCCAGAGGCCATTCCATTACTGCATAAGGCAATACAGGATTGTGACGAAGGCGTTCGGCAACAAGCCGCTCTAGCGTTGGGTAACTTCGACGGACCTACAGTCTCTGCGGCCTTAGTTGTGGGTTTAGTTGATAGTTCGAAGTCAGTAGCCGAAGCCGCTGCTTGGAGCTTGTGTGAGTTGAAGGATGTGGATGCTGCACTTCCTATCTACCCATTGGTCACCTCGGAATTTGAATTCGTCCGAATGTCAGCATTGTGTGGGCTGAAGGAGCTCTGTAATCCTCAATCGCTCGGACCAGCTACTAAGGCTCTAAAAGATGACTCTGCACTGGTGAGGGCAGCAGCTGTTGCAGTTATTGGCTGGCTGCAGGATGAGACCTCACTGCCAGCTCTAATTGCTGCGACGCGTGATAAGGATGCAGGGGTCAGACGAATAGCTGTCAGCGCCCTTGGGTTTAGTCATCAGTCAGCGGCTCAAGATGCAATAGTGGGTGCACTTTCTGACTCTCAGTGGAGAGTCAGAGAATGTGCTGCCGAGACTGTTGCAAAAGCAAAGATTATCAGTGCTGTAGATGCCTTGCTCTCTTGTCTTGATGACGACTACTGGCAGGTCAGGGTCAAGTCGGTACTTAGTCTCGGCAAGGTAGGTACAGCGCTTGTTATTGATGAAATCGGTGCCTTAATCGAAAGCACGATTCCGAATTTACGCAAAGAGTGTGCAGCGGCATTGGGTGAGATAGGAGATGCAAAGGCTGTTAACTATCTCCGCCTTATTGAAAATGATCCTGATCCCGATGTGCGCAAGAACGCACGCTGGGCGTTAAAACGGATTGCGTGAATGCAGTGCCTTTACTACCCAGACTCTATTTCCGGTGGCATCTGTGTAGGGAATAGAAACACAAATTGAATGGAGATCCGTACTATGAGATACATAAGAACGGTCGCAAAGTCACTAGTAGTGCTAGCCGGTACCGGCATGGGGTTGGTCAGTCAGGCCCATGCTGAGACAATCAGAATAGCCGTTGTTCACCAGAGCATGTGTACCGATACTTACACCGCCGGCATTGTTATCAAGGAGCTGAAACATCTAGAGAAGGATTTGCCCAAAACCGGTAAGTACGCCGATGCCGATGCCGATTATAAGGTGTCCTGATCAGATTACAGTTCGGGTGGACCAATCATCAATCAGATGCTTGCTATTAAACTGAATTTTGGTGTCATGGGTGATTATTCCTTAATAGTTAACTGTGCGAAATTTAAGGAAACAGACAGCTTAAGGACCTTATACTTGGCTGGTACTGGGTACAATTTGGAAGGCTCCGGTAACGCAATAGTGGTTCCAGTTGACAGTGATATTTATGGCATTAAAGAGTTGAAACGCAAGGTGGTTAGCACGCCAGTTGGCTCTGCCGCCTGGCGCATGCTTCTCAAGGCTACGCAGAATAACGATGTACTCAGTTCTGCATGCACGCTGAAAAAACAAAGAAGTTTGCAGTACACGTGTTAATAATGCCTCCATGGCTAGCGCAAGTATGGGAACAGTTCTCATGTGCACGACAACTGCAGCAATGAGCTGTGTAGTTTGCTGTAGAACACCAAGTTGGGTCGTTGTATTAGCCATGCTTGGTTTGTGTGTATCGACATCTTTAGCATTGGAAAATTTAGGACCAGTATTGTTCAACAGCGGACTGGGCCTGCTTGCAGTTTCTATTTTCATGGTAGCTCATAGTCAGGCAGATTCAGAACAAGATAACCGAGTCCTCAATCAGAACAAAGATTTGGAAATGAAACCACTGTATTTATCTCCCACAATTAACAGGACTGGATGATGGTGCCTACACTGGCAGTAAGAACGAGCGCGAGCACTCAGCCTCTACATAGCACGCTGAGTGGTAACATTGAAATTGAAAACGTTTCAGTGGTATTTAGATCAGGAGATCAGCAGCACCAGGCTGTGACCAGAACCAGTTTGAGTATAAAGGCCGGAGAATTTGTTTGTATTCTGGGACCTTCCGGTTGTGGTAAATCAACGTTGTTGAATACAGTTGCCGGCTATGTTGAGCCTTCCGAGGGGCAAGTTCTAGTTGACGGAAAAAAAATCACCAAGCCAGGTCCTGATAGAGGAATGGTTTTTCAGCAATACTCTTTGCTTCCCTGGAAAACCGTAAGTGAAAATATTGCGTTTGGTCCTCGTATGGCTGGTAAGAGCCGGGACGAAGCAAGCGCGTTATCCAATACCTTTCTAGGATTGGTGGGTTTGACAAAGTTTGCAAACCGCTATCCGGCTGAGCTTTCTGGAGGTATGCAGCAAAGGGTAGGTATTGCACGTGCCTTAGCAAATTTTCCGTCGGTACTATTGATGGATGAGCCGTTTGGTGCTCTTGATTCTCAGACGAGATTGATGATGCAGGAAAACCTGCTCTCGATCTGGTCAGAATTCGGAACTACAGTGCTATTCGTTACCCACGATGTCGATGAAGCCGTGTTTTTGGCTGATCGTGTATTGGTGATGAGTGCTAGTCCGGGTCAAATTATTGGTGATCTGGACATACCTCTGCAGCGACCCCGTTCGCCAGAGATTGCGGCTGATCCTATCTATGTCAGTAAACGCACGGAGTGTCTGTCTCTGATTCGAAAGGAAAGTCTTCGTGCATTTGAGGAGCAAAATTCATGATTAAACTTAGTTTAATAATGAGGCTGCCAGTATCACCTGGTGTTGCACAATTTGCTATTGAAACAGCTCATGCTGGTTCCTTTAAGCGGGTAGAAAACAATGAAAAAGTACCCGCGTTTACACTCCAAAACCATAGTGGCGACGTGTACGCTGATACTGACCTGCTAGATAAGCGGACACTTGCTCCTAGTCGGATTTACCAGTTGCCCTGATGTTTGTCTGTATACCCTGGGCAATCTCGAACATGTACTCGCGGAAACAGCTAGCAATGTACGACTGGATAATCTACCTGAAGTGGTGTTTCTGGCTGTTGATCCCGCCTGGGATTACTTGTCTCTGGCAGGTTACTTAAAGCATTTTCATCCTGATTTTACAGGCGTAACTGGTGAGCTAGAGCACGTTGATACATTCATCGAGGGTCTGGATGCGTTCTATGAGCTTGAAAAGTCGGATACCTACGTAAACTACAATGTGCGCCATTTGGCTGATATCAGGGTGCTTGATCCAGATCGCAGACTTCATGCCACCATTTAGACACCAATGGATGCACTGAAAACATCGAAGTTTTTACAGAGATTACAAATTGAATATCGACAAAGTCACCAATGAGTACCTTCGTTGATTAGCAATCGCATCCTAAACACGGAAACGTGTATTGGGAGAGGGCTGAATGCCCAGTGTTGTGCCTTTCGAGTTTTTGTAGTTGGTACACGGCTGTGTTTGTTACCACATGCGTTGCCCGTAGCAGCTAGCTCCGGCCTTGCGGAGTACGAAAATCCTTGGGAAATATGTGCTCTGTGTCATACCTTGGATGGTAATTCGCGGATGGCCAAATTCCCCAAACTAGCTGGGCAGCCTAAACGATATATTGAAAAGCAGTTACGGGATTTCCTAACAGGCTCTCGGTTCAATGACGGTGGCAGATGTCTTCTATCGTGACTGGGGTGGCGGAGGAAGATTTCCAAGCCATCGCAATTTGGTTTTCCTCTCAGGAACCTCCGTTGCCGAATGAATTGGGATCTCGAAACAGGAACACTCGCCAATCCCTATCTATAGAGTCAGAATTTGTCAAGTGTCATCGTGCAGGTAGTGAAAATAACGAGGACACAATGGTGTCCATTCTAGCGTCACAACATGCCCAATATTTGCGCAAACAGTTACACGATCTCCAAGTGGGCAATCAGACTCACATTCCGGCTCTGATAACAACAGATCCTGTGCTAAAGCTGATGGAATCTGATATCGACGCACTGGTAAACTATAACGCAGGTACCGCTCGAGAATGAATGCAATCGAAATGGAACTTCGTGAACCGTGTGCCATCTTTCTTACCGAGCATATCGCTGAGTTAAATATGGGCGCAGGATTCCTGAGTCGCTTAAACGATCAGGAGCAGGAACGTGTGCGTAGTCTTGGATCGCTTCAGACGTACAAAAAGCATGACACCTTGTTTTCGCAGGGAGAGCAACATGCGGGTATCTGGATAATCGAGTCTGGGCGCGTGCGCACCTTTTATTCAGGGCCTAATGGTCGGGAGGTTACCTTAGCTTACTGGACCCCAGGTCATTTTGTTGGTGGGCCAGAGGTGTTTGGCGAGGGGCGTCATATTTGGTCTGGAGATGCTTTGGAGACAACGAGTGTGCTCTTTATGCCTGGTTCCGCCATGCGAACGTTGGTTAATGAGATACCCTCTGTCGCCATTAGTATTATCGATGGACTGGTTGCCAAGGGCAAGTGCTATTCAGCACTAATACAGATGTTTGGCACACGATCAGCGACGGCACGCCTGGAGCATTTGCTGGTTATTCTGGCAACTTATTATGGGCGTGAGGAAGATGGGATGATCATCGTGGATCGAACTATTACCTACGAGCAATTGGCGACCATGGTGGGCGTTACCCGCCAGTGGGTGTCTGCTACTCTGGAAAATCTGCAAGTCAGAGGAATATTGAAACTAACAAGAACACAGTTGCAGATTTCCAGTTTGGAATCCTTAAGAAATCATCTAGATTTACAGTCGAGCACCTAATCTGGCGGAAAAAGCACGAATCAGATTGGCATGTAACCCCGTATTCGTTAAGTAATCATCTGTTGGAGTGTTTCTCTATTTTTAATACGTGGCACTTTGCTTGTTGAGCGAATTCAATTTGTAAGTGCAATTCAACAGATAGAGCGTGAAAAGGCAAGCTGCGATAGCATTGCTACCAAACGTTCTTGGCGGAATGAGCAGAATTAATGCAACACTATTCACAGCTCACCAGTGAGAAACGATATCAGATTTACGCGCTGTTGAAGATGAACCATACACAGACGGACATTGTGGGCATTGTCGGCGTGCACCGGTCAACGATTGGTGAGAGATTTGTCGTAACACTGGCTGGCGGGGCTATAGACCAAAGCAGGCCCACAGCATGGCGCTGAGAAGGCGTGATGAGAAGGTTTGCTATGGATTTGTTGAGAGTACGTGGCAACGAGTGGAACAGCTACTCCGAGAAGACTGGAGCCCAGAGCAGATTTTCCTATGGCTATGGGAAGCTGGTGAACTGACGGTGAGCCATGAGTAGATCTATCCCAATGTCTATTGGGATAAAGCCTGTGGAGGTGGTTTGCACAAGCACCTACGTTGCGAGAAGCAACGCCGTAAACGTTATGGCTCCTATGAGAGGCCTTGAAAATTGATTAACCAAGTGTCAAATGATGAACGTCCAGACGTGGTCGATACGCGCACTCGTCACCGTGATTGGGAGCTGGACACGATAATAGGCAAGAATTACAAGCAGACCATCGTCACGATCACAGAGCGAGTGCAACGTCTGACCTAACTATACAAGGCTGAGACTAGGGATGCTGAATCTGTTAAACAAGCGATTATCGAGACATTGGATTGCCAGTATTGACGCTAACTGCGGCCTATGGGCGAGAGTTTGGCAACCATGAGCGCATTGGTAAAGCACTGAATGCGGACTTCTACTTTGCTTATCCATATTGCTCATGGGAACGAGGAGCCAATGAAAACAGCAACGGATTGGTAAGGCAGTATTTTCCCAAGGGATCTGATTTCTCCAATATCACTGACAGAGACTTAAGACGAGTTGAGCGACGACTTAACAATCGACCAAGGAAATGTCTTAATATGAAAACACCTAATCAGGTAGCCTTCGGACTAGCCCCATCTGTTGCACTTGGGATTTGAAACCGCGAGTTGGGATGCTTTCCATGAAGGCAATGACTTGCCCGAGCAGGTGGAGAGCTTCCATGAGCGCTATGGACACTATCCGGAAGTGGTTATGGCAGACAACTTCCACGGTACACGTAGTAATCGCGCTTACTTGAAAGACAACGTATACCAATAGAAGGTAAGTTTGGCCAAGGAAAAGGGGTATACCGGATGAATTACATACGAGCCAAACGATCCGACACATCGATTCGGATGGCGTAGCTCGCCTATAGCCACCATTGGAAATCACGCTATGGTAATTCGCGCAACTGGAGCCGTATGCTCTTGTCGCCGGGGGAAATATAGTTTGGCCTGCTGAGATTATCCAGCAGGCTCTATATAGGCCTGTGCCAAGGCAAACGGGCACCGGCGGCATCGTGAAACTTGGGCCCATTGCAAAACGCGGCGATCCATATCTACGTACTTTGCTGATCCACGGTGCTCGAGCAGTGGCATTCACTGCAAAAAACAAGGGTCCCTGGATAGAATCTTTGTTAGAGCGCAGACCCAATAATGTCGCTGTTGTAGCATTGGCAAATAAGATAGCTCGTACCGCATGGGCAATTATTGCTCATGAACGTCAATACTATCGCAGCTATAAATCTATGGCTGCTTGGAAATAGTGTAGCACTACCGATTTAACCAGATTGCCCAAGCGACTACAAATGATGGCAAACGGGTTGGACCGCAAGAATGTAAACCTGATATGTGGACTGCGCTTAAAGCGCGCGAGAGAGGAGATAAGGTCATTCTTGGCGAAAACCATCAGGGCCGCAGACATAAGTCTGCATCTTAAGGCCGAATATAAGCGTGCAACTATACCCAACGCTCATCACTGGAAATCAATTGACAATACGGAGGCATCCATATAAGTCCACATAAGTATAAACCGCCTATTAACCTCAAGTCGCCACACAAAAATACCTACAACCAGGGTATTTGATCAGTGATACGGCTACCAATTACTTGTCCACCTACTTGTTTGACACGCTGGCTGGGGCCCGGCAGCCTGCTCCATCACACATCTGGCACCTGACCAATCACCACCGCGCAGCCATTGCCCTACCCGCCTCTTCCTTACGCAGCATCGATCGACCATCCGTGGCTCTTGAGCTGGCTAGCAAACCCCGGGCGGCGGCGCGTGTGCTCCAAGAGCGCGGATTGCTGATACTGGCGCGCAGCTTCTGGCTTCCAGGTGCAACAATATTTTACCGATTACAATCGCATCTTCAATGCTGCGGTCCGACTTTCGTCGACGATTTGGGACGCGCAGTCTTCATCGGACCGCCACAAGCGCTGCAGATACTCACTTCTATATTGAAACACTCGCTTCAACCTCTTTGCCCAGAGCAGCGCCTTACGCTTGCCAACTGTCAGATCCTGCTCTCCTAGTTCATCAGCAGCAGGGGGTTTGAACTTGCGAACACTTGCCGGCGTCACGCGTTCTCGGTACCGACTGCTGGGCGGAAGGCCGCCCCGCACCAGCACTCCATGAAATCATGTCAGATTGGTTCGATGAGTGTTTTGCCTGCACAGTGTTGCACAGTAAACTCGCCAGAATCAAAGACGACGGACTGTGCTGCAAGCGTATCTGTCAGACTGAGCATCACAAGATCACTAGCGCCAAGCAATTCTTTCAATGAACTGCTTTGCTTAGCGCCCAACGCTACAACAGGTGCGCACTTAGCTGGGTCACGATTCCAGATGTTTACAATATAGCCTGCATGACTAAGACGGGATGCCATAGCTGAGCCCATTAATCACATTCAAATGAAGCCGATTCTCTGATATTTAGACGCCATATGATTTTCAGCAGTTATTAACGCGATTAGGGTTGTCGTGAGTGAAATTGTATTCAACCAAGCATTCGGCCGGAGCGTTGATGCTGAATTTAGCCTTTAAGACTGATATAGCTAGAAAAATTGTCTCTTTAAATGATAATTAATCTTTTATTATCAATCAGATAAGGCTGAACGTGCAACACTTTTTGTTGAATAAGAGGGCGCGCGCAGGTATGCTACCGACACATAGATAATTTTATTCAACGGGAAACCCACGTGATTAAATCAGCATCCGCAGTTGTTCTGTCAGTAATCCTTGTCGTGATGGCAAGTCTAACTTTTGCCCAGAGCGGTTCTGCAGGTGAGTTCACCATCTTCAACAATACCAAAAATAATATTGTAATCAGCTTTTACACCAACGATGGCAGCGGCTGGAGTAGCAATTGGCTGTCTGAAGATCTCGATCCAGGTGAAGAGGCCTATGCCTCGTTTTACGCGGATGAGAGTTGTGAGCAACTATTTCAAGTCGGCTGGTTGGGAGAGAACGACAGCGAAGTATTAGATGAACCGATTAGCATCGATGTCTGTGACGCCAGCAATATTTACTTAGACGACAACGAAATTTATTACGACTAATTGGCACAGCATATTTGCTAGTTGATAAATTTCATAGGCATAATTTGAATCACCAGAGGTCGAGCGATTAAAAACTATCCGTTAATGTTGGTCGCATTGATCATTTCTGGCTGTCAGAGTGTTGAAACTATAAAAGACGGCTCCGCATCAACTGGCTCGATCATACCTACAACCAGCTTCGACGAAACGGGTTCCACCTGAACCCATTTCAGGTGAACCGGTAATTGCAGCTAGTGGTCGTGAAACTTGGGCCCATTTCAAAACGCGGCGATCCGTATCTACGTACTTTGCTGATCCACGGTGTTCGAGCAGTGGCATTCACTGCAAAAAACAAGGGCCCCTGGGTAGAATCTTTGCTAGAGCGCAGACCCAATAATGTCGCTGTTGTAGCATTGGCAA
>JBLHWG010000175.1:0-10969 GCA_047629055.1 Halioglobus sp. | reverse complement strand
GATACACTGGCTGCCAACACACCACCTGCGACAAAAGCAAGCCCTCCCCCTAGGCCTGCTAGAACCCTTGCCATATTCAACAATACTGAGTCTGTCAGGACGGCACACAGAACCAGAGAAATCACGCAGGCTAGGGCGCCGCTCAGCATGGTTGCACCTGATCCCCACTTGTCAATAGCACGTGCTGAGAGCAAAGCTCCCACCAAATACCCCAGTGCATTACTCGTGTTCATCCAACCAGCAGCTGTCCAGGACCAGCCGAGATCGGTCCGCATATCTGGCAGTACCAGTGCATAGGCAAAGCGCGCGATTCCCAGACCGACTGCCGGAGCCATTGCAAGCGCCAGCACAAGAACGGCGGGTGAAACTGATTCCGTGGTAAGGAATGTCTGCTGGGTATTCATTGAGGTCTATAGCTATGACGCTGACATGGAAAAATGTTACGGTACTGGGCTGCCGGCTCCATCCCGAAAACCTACCACCCAATACACTCAGCACAGCCCGTTCTTACTCTACAGCTGCGGTCATAACATGATCACACAATTGTCGAGTTAGCTGCACCAAACGCCGCTGCTGATCAGGATAAATCAGTGAAAACACCCAAACGTATACAACCTCTGGTGGAAGATGGCCTAGTCGACGAGGTTCTGCGCCCGTTGATGAGTGGCAAAGAAGCCATTGTGTACCTGGTGCGGTGCGGTGATGAAATTCGTTGTGCGAAAGTTTATAAAGATATTGCGGTTCGTAGTTTCAAAAAAGCCGTGCAATACCAGGAAGGACGTAAGGTTCGAAACAGTCGTCGCCAACGAGCTATGGAAAAAGGCTCGCGTTTTGGCCGTGACGAGCAGGAAAAGGTGTGGCAGACGGCCGAGGTTGAAGCGCTGTATCGACTTCGTGATGCGGGTGTTCGCGTGCCAGAGGCGTTTGGCTGTTTCGACGGAGTGCTGCTCATGGAGCTCATCACCGATGGGGCTGGAGAGGTCGCGCCCCGTCTGAACGATATCCTTATACCCGTTGAGCGTGCCGTAGAAGATCATACGACCATGATGCACTATATATTGCGCATGCTGTGTGTTGGCCTCGTGCACGGTGATCTATCTGAATTCAATGTGCTGATGGCCGAGGACGGCCCAGTGATCATCGATCTTCCGCAAGTGGTTAATGCGGCGGGCAACAACAATGCACCTACGATGCTCGCCCGTGATGTAGGCAACATTACGCGATACTATGCGCAATACGCCCCAGAGCTTCGTGAAACCCGCTATGCAGAAGAGCTGTGGGCATTGTATGAGGCTGGCGATCTAGATCCGGATATGAAGCTTACTGGCAAATTCAAACGAGATGATCGGAATGTGGATGTGAATTCGGTCATTCAACAGATAGAAGAAGCGTTCCGCGAGGAAATGGAAAAACGTGAACGAATGCGTGACGACGTCGATGAGTAAGGTACCGTTAAAATGTTGAAGCCTCTCCTAGGCAACAACACAGCTCGCTATCAAGCGATCAATACGGACATCTGAAAATCCGTTTTCCAACAGAATTTCCTGGGTATGTTCGCCAAGCTGGGGGGGCTGAAGCCGAAGTTTAGTACGTCTCCTTTCGTCCCCAAACTCTAGCGGCAATCCTGGTAATTGAACTTTTTTTACATTGTTTACCGAGGGTTCATCGCCAACGCTCGCGGCGCTCTGGACGCCCGACAGCACAACATTCAATAAGCCACCCTGCCCCTGGAGCTGTTCATTACTAACGAGTTCTTCAGGCCTACCTACAGGTGACCAGGAAACACCCGCTCGTTCACACCGCTCAACCATGACTTCCAGTGTCATTGTAGAAAAATGTTCGCTTAATTGTGGCAATAACCAATCACGAGCTAGGGTGCGCTCCGGATTACTCGCAAGCCGCACATCGTCCTTCATAACCTGCAACTCAAATACGTCACAAAACCGTTCCCATTGTGAATCGCTGGTTACGCCAATAAATAGCGGCTCATTGTCTTGGGATTTAAATACATCATAAACACCCCAAGCCCCTTTACGCGCTGTCATAGGTGGCACCTCTTCACCCATTGCAGCACCGCCTGCAATGTGAGATGCCATCATGAATGCGGCCGATTCAAACAGTGAGCTACCCACACGCTGGCCCTGCCCTGTCCGATCACGCTCTCGAAGTGCTGCTAATACTCCCGTCACGCCGAATACTGCACCTAGGATGTCAACGATAGATGCACCTGCTCTCAGTGGCTGTCCCGGTGGACCTGTCATGTACGCTAATCCACTCCGAAATTGAACAACTTCATCCAGTGCCGGACGATCTTGCCAAGGACCTTTTAAGAAACCTTTTAGTGACAAGTAAATTAAGCGCGAATTAATAGCCTTAAGCATTGGCCAATCACAGCCTAATTTTTCCATAGTGCCCGGTCCGTAGTTATCCAGCACAACGTCTGCGTTTTTGATGAGCTCATGCACAACGGCCTGGCCTTCATCGGTTTTCAAGTTCAATGCAATACTACGTTTGTTACGATTGAATGTAGCAAAAAAACCGGCTGCGAATCCTGGAAGGTAGCGAGTTTTATCGCCGTTGGGCGCAGGCTCAATTTTGATTACATCGGCTCCAAGGTCTGCCAGTAGCAACCCTGCACACGGACCCATAATGGTATGGCTGAACTCAAGTACTCTAAGTCCTGCTAGCGGTGCTATAGATGAATCATCTTCGGCATTCATGGAGAATCTATCCTGCTTTTGAGGGCTGTCCTAGGCGCTTAAGGTATTCCGGTAGGAATTTAAACTGCCACCGCGTAATGTGGCACTAGGCAAAGAATGACCGACAATAGATTCTGCCATTTTCCCTACCTCAATCAACGCATCGATATCAACACCGGTTTCTATACCAAGTTCTGATGCCAGAAGTACCAGCTCTTCAGTAGCAATATTGCCTGGAGGAAGCGATTTATTTATAGCATCCGCGCTGCTGGAGCGCTTGGCAGCAAATGGGCAACCGCCTAGCCCGCCCACAGTAGTATCAAATCGAGTGACTCCCATGCCTAAGCCTGCGTAAGCATTTGCGATACCCAAACCTCGCGTATCGTGTAAATGCAACTTTATGGTTACGCCTGGCCATTTTTCCCGTACCGCACCTACTATGCGTTCAATCAACAACGGATTCGCCCAACCCATGGTGTCAGCTAATGCAATCTCCGTGATATCAGCTTCTGCATCGCGAGCTATCGCCATACCACTGTGCACCGCACGCACAGTTTGAGCAGCTGACCCATCGCCTGAGAAATTACAGCCAAAGGCTGCCATGACCATAATTTTCTCAACCTCAATGCCATGCTCCTGATGCGCTAAGGTTTGAGCCGCCATCGCCGTTGTGTTCTCGTCCAACGTTCGATTTAAATTACTCAGGCAGAACGCCTCTGAAGCAACTGTATGAATGCATCCCTTTAGCGTTAACGTGTCTTTATGAGTCAAGGCTCTGTGCATACCTCGCGCATTAAACCAAAGCGCTGTGTAATCCACACTTGCAGGCTTAGTCAACGCCGCCACAACCTCATCTGCATCCGCCCACCCCGGAACCAGTCGATCAGACACAAACGAACATACTTGAATACTCTTCAAACCGGTTTCGGACAGCGCATTAATTAAACGCACCTTGTCAGCCGTTGCGATAGGACCAGGTTCAATCTGAAACCCTTCTCTCGGCCCTTCTTCAGTAATCTGAATATGTGTCGGTAGCTCGTTTGTGTTCATTAATGCTCCAAAATAATAGGTGAGCCATCGTGGAAGCGGGAAAAACGAAAACTATGCGCGTCCACAATCGGTATATTGCCAGTCACAATATCAGCCATGAGACGTCCGGCACCCGGTGCTATGCCAAAGCCGTGACCTGAAAAACCAGTAGCCAGATGAAAACCCGGTACTGAATCAACCTCTGAGATGACCGGGATGACATCCGGAGTTACGTCAATTAAGCCTGCCCATATTTGCGCTACCTTGAGATCGGCTAACCGAGGAAATGCTCCCTTAAGTTTTTTGAATCCAAGTAATACTTGCTTGTCTACGGGCTTAGGGTCACGCACTCGTTGTTGCTCAAAGAGTGTCACTGCATCATTAGACCACTGCGAGCGATGCCTTAATTCCTGAAAGCTACGTTCGCCAACACGAAACTCCAACGAATTCCATTCAGCCTTTAGGTTTGGCAAAAACTGTTTAGCGTAACGAAAGGAATCTGGAACAATATCCACAACACTGCGTGAGCCACTGGCAACCGTGAAGCCACCATCAGCTCGTTTTCTTATCGAAAAATCGGCTGTCCACAAGGCATGCTCCAATGTCTGTTCAGATGGCTCTGTTCTGAGCACAGAACTCAGAACACTCAGTTGTGGTAGATCGATGCCCAGGTTTCGGCAAAAGAGACTGGACCAGGCACCTGCAGCGACAACTACTGATGCACATTTAATCTCACCTTTTTCGGTGACAACAGAACTCACCCGTCCACCTGAGGTTTCCACAGACCTTGCAGCGCAGTTTGGAAGCACACTTACGCCTGCGCGCCTGACCGCCTTTGCCAATAACGGTAATGTCAGCTGAGGCTCTGCCCGACCATCCTGTTCACAGTAAAAACCACTCATCGGACCCAGTTGAGATCCGGCGAAGCGCTCATTGAGTTGTTCTGCGTTAAGCTTGCGCGCCTGAATTTGAAAAAGCATTGCATGTTTTAGCCAAGTTTCCTGCCTGTCTTTCTCAGTATCGTTTTGCGCTGTGAATACAATACCCGTGCGCGTGTATCCAGTTACGCCTTGAAGCCTCCTGTCCAAGTCTAACCACATTCGTTGCGCTTCAACTACCAGCGGTATTTCTCGCGGATCGCGACGACCAATACGCACCCAACCCCAGTTTCGGCTAGATTGCTCTGCCCCAACCTCGCCTTTCTCAACCAACGCAACGCTTAAGCCACGTTCACGAATTTCCAAAGCCGTGAATAAGCCAATGATTCCCCCACCAATGACCACAACGTCTACCTTGCCAGGCAGCAAATCAGTCGGTGGCAATGTCTCAATAAAAGGGCCGGGCATATCGCGCTCCGCGAATTAGGGTTAACGTTTAACGACTTTGAATACAGCAAATTTCTTGTTGGATGCAGCCATTCGACAATTGCCAAACAAGCGTTTCAGCTTTCCGGAATACGACAAATGCTGATTGGCCACAATCCACAATGCACCACCCTGACGTAGGCATCGTTTGGCATCCGTAAATAGTCCCATTGCAACTTGATCACCAATGACGTGTTGCTGATGAAACGGCGGATTACATAAAATCAGATCGACGGACTCCGCTTCTATAGAATCAAGACCATCAGCCACTACAAACTTGGCAGAGGTTGGCTTATCGTTAAACCAGGCTTCGTGATTCAGACGAGCAGATTCCACCGCCGAGTAAGATTCGTCCATAAAATTGACTGTCGCACTTGGGAATTTTTCTAAATACTGCAGCCCCAGTACACCGTTTCCACAGGCAAGATCGACCACGTGATCGGCCTCGGACAGAAATTTGTATTGTTCTAACAAAAAACGTGCGCCATGATCAAGTTGCTCTCGCGAGAAAACATTGGCATGGTTCAGAACAGGATGAGCAAGATCTTCATCTTTAAATACACTCGGGTAAGGAGACGGCCCTGCTTTTAGAGTCATGTCCACAACCGGGAAAAGTAACCGGGCTTTTTTCTTTCCCAGCGACGTTGTTAGCGGGCCAATATATTTTTCCAGACAGCTAAAGGCCGATTTTTGCAAATGCTTGATCATGCCAGCGGCTACTACCTGAGTTCCCTCATGCAAAAAGGGTCGAATTCTAGCCAGCTGATCTTCCAACAAGGCCGTGGTCTTCGGGATTCTGATGAGCAACAGGTCGATAGGCTCACTTGGCGACTGCACAGAGGTAAGCGTTAGTAAGGGATTCTCACACGCGTTAGCTTGCACGTTTTCCTTTGCACTACGATGACTGAGGTAGGAATCCGACCAGCTAATCGGGTTGAAGCGATTTAGCGCTGTTGCCAAAGCACCATGGGCATCATTGAGTATCACTACACTACCAGCGCCAGAACCTGCGCTGGGCAAATTCTGTGCGATGTGCTCAAGAAGGTAGTCGTCCGCCGCATCCCAGGCACGCAATAGGTCGTTATCAACGACAGGCCAGCGATGCAGGCTTATCGGTCCTTGATCAGTATCAAGGGTGTTTTCTGTCTCTTGGATGCTCAATTGCGTCTCGATGGGATAAAATGCACCACATTATCACTGCGGGCAGGCATTTTTGGTGATTACGGTGAACCAAGTCGTACTTTTGGGTTAGTTTGTGACGGAATTTTTACATGAGTGCGACCCAAAGTACCAATTCGTGCCTTTCACGAGGTTATACTAGTGAGGTCTTGGAACGAGTTTCGTGAATATCGAAGCGGCTTAGGTCGCTATTGTTCGAACTTTGCGCGAAAATGTAATCAGGAACAACCACTTGCAGACCTGGCGACTCATCGTCAGGGAATAATGCATGTCCTTGGATGTACCCCCTTTGGAGATCTATCAATGAAAAAACTGCTTTTAAGCACTGCAGTAGCAATCGGACTTGGAGCTACTGCTGTCTCAGCGTCAGCTGACGAAATCAAAATTGGAGTATTCCTGGGCCTTACTGGTCCAATCGAATCACTGGTTGCAAACATGGCACCTGCTGCTGAAGCGGCAATCACTGAAGTTAGCGCATCTGGCAAACTTCTCGGTGGCACAACGGTTGTTGCTGTTCGCGCTGACACAACCTGCATCGACGCTGCTGCTGCAACGGCTGCAATCGAGCGGCTAATCACATCTGACAAAGTGTCCGGTGTTGTTGGTGGTGATTGCTCTGGTGTAACTACTGCTGCACTGACAAACGTTGCTCTGCCAAACGGCATGGTCATGATTTCGCCATCTGCGACGTCTCCGGCTCTGTCCACTATCGAAGACAATGGTCTGTTCTTCCGAACCGCTCCATCCGATGCTCGTCAAGGTGTTGTTATGACAACAATCATCATGGGCCGTGGTTTCAAGGAAGTAGCACTAACTTACACAAACAACGACTACGGTAAAGGTCTTGCTGACGCATTCCAAACAGCTTTTGAAGCAGCTGGCGGCACAGTAACAATCTCGGCCTCTCACGAAGATGGCAAAGCTGACTACTCCGCAGAAGTAGGTGCTTTGGCTGCTGCTGGTGGCGAAGTCCTCGTTGTTGCGGGTTACCTTGACCAAGGTGGTAAAGGCATCATCCAGACTTCCTTGGACGTTGGCGCATTTGAAACTTTCGTACTTCCTGATGGAATGGTGGGTGATTCACTTCCAACAGCAATCGGTTCAGACCTGAACGGTTCTTTCGGTCAAGCACCTGGTACTGATAGCGCTGGAGCTGGAAAGTTGGCAGAAATGGCAGAAGGCTATGATGCGACTTCTCCATTCGCTCCAGAAAGCTATGACGCTGCTGCTCTGATCATGCTTGCTATGCAGGCTGCGGGTTCAACTGATCCTGAAATGTACAAAGAAAAAGTCATGGACGTTGCTAACGCACCTGGTGAACAGATCTTCCCTGGCGAACTTGCCAAAGCTCTGGAAATTCTCGCAGCTGGTGGCGAAATCGACTACGTTGGTGGTTCAAACGTTGAACTGATTGGTGGTGGCGAAAGCGCTGGCAACTATCGCGAAATCGAAATCATGGACGCTGCTGTATCAACTGTTGGCTACCGTTAGTCGATAGCTGCACGCGTTTGTATTGAGTTCGTTTTAGTATCTGCGGGGCGGCCAATTCGTTGGCCGCCTTTTTTCGTACCGATGCCTAATGGCTGGCGTTGTAATTATGACGCCAACCGTTAAGTGCACCGATCCGAGTCTATCCATGCAATTAAACCAACGCCCATGATCAAGGTAGACAATCTTAGTAAAAAATTCGGTGGCTTTACTGCCGTCAATAATGCCTCCCTGGAAATTGCGAAAGGCTCAATCACTGGTTTGATTGGTCCCAATGGCGCAGGCAAAACCACACTATTCAATGTCATCGCGGGTGTTCATGCACCCAGCGAGGGTACAGTATACCTGGATGGTGAAGACATAACGGGTCTTCCACCGCATGAGCTTTTTCATAAAGGCATGTTGCGAACCTTCCAAATAGCGCACGAGTTTTCTTCGTTGACTGTGCGCGAAAATCTCATGATGGTGCCCGGCGAACAACCCGGTGAAACCTTATGGGACGTCTGGTTCAATGCTGGCAAGGTGCGCGATATAGAAGAGAACGTTCGTATCAAGGCCAACGAGGTTATCGAATTTCTGGAAATCTCTCACGTAGCTGATGAGCTTGCCGGCAACCTTTCTGGCGGCCAGAAAAAACTCCTTGAACTCGGTCGCACCATGATGGTGGATGCCAAAGTGGTTTTTCTGGATGAAGTAGGCGCAGGTGTTAACCGGACACTACTCAACACTATTGGCGACGCTATTATTCGTTTGAATAAAGAACGAGGCTACACCTTTTGCGTCATTGAACACGACATGGACTTCATCGGCAAACTGTGTGACCCGGTCATTGTCATGGCAGAAGGTGCAGTACTAGCAAAAGGCACCTTGAGCGAAATTAAAGCCAACGAGCAGGTCATTGAGGCCTATCTGGGAACAGGTTTGAAAAACAAGGTGGCTTCCTCATGAGTTTTCTAATAGCCGAAGGTATGACCGGTGGCTACGGTAGCGTGGATATCCTGCATGACTGCACCATCGGTGTGGAAAAGGGTGAAATAGCCGTTATCGTCGGCCCTAACGGTGCTGGTAAATCCACAGCCATGAAAGCTGTCTTTGGTATGTTGAACATACACACCGGCAGTGTGCTGCTAGATGGTGAAGACATCACATCGTTAAGCCCGCAGGATCGCGTGGCAAAAGGCATGGCCTTTGTTCCGCAAAATAACAATGTATTCCCATCCATGTCGGTTGAACAAAACCTTGAAATGGGTGCGTTTCTTCGTCGCGACGATATCAACACCACCATGGAAGAAGTGTATTCCCTCTTCCCTATTCTTAAAGACAAGCGTAAGCAGAGCGCGGGGGAACTATCCGGAGGCCAGCGTCAGCAAGTAGCCGTGGGGCGTGCGTTAATGACGAAACCCAAGCTATTGATGCTCGATGAACCCACTGCCGGCGTATCTCCTATTGTGATGGACGAACTGTTCGACTTGATTATCGATATCGCACGAACCGGTTTGTCCATTCTCATGGTCGAGCAAAATGCAAGACAAGCACTGAATATTGCTGATAAAGGCTATGTTCTGGTTCAAGGTCGCAATCGATTCACCGACACAGGACAGGCACTTATGAACGACCCTGAAGTTCGCAAGAGTTTCCTGGGAGGCTGATCATGGAAATACTTAATGCTTTAGCCATGATGTCCAACTATGTCTTTGTTCCGGCAATCGCCTACGGCAGTCAACTAGCACTGGGCGCTCTAGGTGTAACACTTGTATTTGGAATATTGCGCTTCTCGAATTTTGCTCATGGTGACACCATGGCATTCGGCACCATGGTTACGATCCTGTTTACCTGGTGGTTTCAATCCATGGGGATCAATCTAGGGCCGCTACCTACCGCATTGCTGGCATTGCCCTTTGGCATCTTCTTTTGCGCGCTGTTTGTTCTGCTAAGCGACCGTCTGGTTTATCGCTTCTACCGAAGCAAACGAGCTGACCCTGTCATCTATTTAATTGCCTCAGTTGGCATTATGTTTGTCACTAACGGTGTTGTACGTTTCATTATCGGACCCGATGATCAAAATTTTTCCGATGGCGAACGCTTCATCATCAAGGCGCGTGAATTCAAGACATTGACCGGGCTTTCAGAGGGTGTTTCGATCAAAGTCAGCCAAGGCATTACGGTGGTTACGATGATTATCGTGGTCGCGGCCCTTTTCTGGTTTCTCAACAAGACTCGCTCTGGCAAGTCCATGCGCGCCTACTCAGACAACGAGGATTTGGCCCTGCTCTCTGGCATCAATCCAGATCGCGTCGTAGCCATTACATGGATCCTTGCAGCAGCTCTTGCCACTATTGCAGGCACTCTATACGGATTAGACAAATCCTTTAAGCCGTTCACCTACTTCCAGTTACTGTTGCCCATATTTGCCTCTGCCATTGTAGGGGGGCTTGGAAACCCACTGGGTGCTATTGCCGGGGGGTTTGTGATTGCATTTTCGGAGATCATGGTGACCTATGCCTATAAACGTGTCGTCGCCTATTTGATACCTGGGGACTGGACACCTGATGGCTTAGTCCAGTTACTATCAACCGACTACAAGTTTGCCGTGAGTTTTATTATCCTGCTGCTGGTGCTGCTCGTCAGACCCCATGGAATTTTTAAGGGGACAGGCGTATGAGTGCGTATCGTAATGTCGGCTATTTCATGGTTATGGCGGCATTGATCGTCATTGTCGGGCAGTTCCAAAGTTGGAACCTTTCATTATCCATCCTAAATCTGTGCCTGATCTCCGCCGTTATGGCACTAGGTGTAAACATGCAGTGGGGCTACGCTGGATTGTTTAATGTGGGCGTTATGGGTTTTGCAGCGATGGGCGGCCTCGCCGCCATGCTCGTGTCTGTTCCTCCAGTCAGGGAAGCTTGGTCTGCGGGTGGCATCGGTGTTATTTTTGGTGTTTTGGCCCTGATACTTACCGTTGTTGCAGCGGTTTTCACTTTCCGAAAAATGCACGCTAAACGCTTTCGTACAGCGGTCGTTGTACTGGTTTGCGTCGTTGGCTACATTGTTATTCGCAGCCTGTTTGACCCCGCTACGTATGCCATAGAAAAAGTAAATCCTGCCGCTACCGGTTATCTGGGTGGATTAGGCTTGCCAATTATTCTAGCGTGGCCTGTCGGTGGGGTTTTTGCCGGTGCTGCAGCCTGGGTTGTCGGTAAAATCACGTTG
>JBLHWG010000174.1:0-11086 GCA_047629055.1 Halioglobus sp. | reverse complement strand
CCACTGAAGCGTGCAAAGCATACGCAATAATGTGGGCGTGTTTTTCGCCTTCAGCAGCCCCACTCTAATCTGGCTGGTTCTGTTTTTCGTTGTACCCCTAGCCATTATTTGGCTATACAGTTTTGGTGAGAATGTTTCACTTACCAAAATAGAAACTACTTGGACGCTGGATAATTACCGGCGCATGCTCGAACCTGAAATTTTGACGCTAATGGGCCGCTCCGTCTGGCTCGCTTTCGCGTCTACCTTTTTTTGCTTGCTCGTCGGTTTCCCGATGGCCCTTGTAATTGCAACAGCGTCAGCCCAAGCTAAGCCATGGTTATTGCTGCTCATCATGTTGCCCTTCTGGACCAACTTGTTGATTCGTACCTACGCGTTACTTAACATTTTAGGAACACGTGGTCGTTTGAACGACTTACTACGGTGGATATACGAACGTGCAGACTCATTTCTGAATTTCGTGGGTTTGGGCAACTTCGGACTGCTTGGTGATGGCTTCACACCACTCAAGTTATTAGGCACGCAAGCGGGTGTCATTTACGGAATTGTTTATGTATCGCTTCCGTTTGCCATACTGCCAATTTATTCGTCCCTGGAACGCATGGATAAATCCCTACTAGAAGCCAGTATGGATTTAGGGGCAAGTCAAATGCAGACGGCGCGAAACGTTCTTATTCCGCTTGCAATGCCGGGCATCGTTACGGCGGCTGTCATTACATTTATCCCAGCACTTGGTCAGTTCCTTACACCCGATTTACTCGGGCGCGGTCAGGTTGACATGATTGCCAACGTCATAGAACGTCAATTCAAACGCGCAAACGACTGGCCATTCGGGTCTGCAATTTCACTGACATTACTTTACGTCACGTTTATGTTGTTAGCAATCAGATCCTTTAACGATGCTGCACGCGCACACCGTAGCGGCAGGGCTTAACCAATGCCATTATTTGGAAAAAACAACACCGCAGGCCCCTTCGAATACAGTCGAAAATGGTCGTTGCGGATGCTCTTCATAGCAGGAACCGTGTTCCTGTATGCCCCCATCATCGTACTCATTGTTTTCTCGTTCAATGATTCACGTCGCGGTGGGAATATTGTCTGGAAGGGTTTCACCACAAAGTACTACACCAAGGCCTTTGGTAATGAAGAGCTGATGATGGCATTTGCCAATTCGCTAACCATTGCGGTGGTTTCAACGATTGTCAGCGTTGTGCTCGGGGCCTTAACGGCTGTAGTGTTGTGGCGATTCCGCTTTGCGTTCAAACCTCTTTATGAAGGCTTGGTAGCACTGCCCATCGTTATTCCTGAAATCTGCATGGGTGTCTCACTTGCCATGTTTTTCTCGGCAATGGGATGGATGCAAACAGGCGATAGGCCGTGGCCCTTTAACCTAACCAACATCATCATTGCGCACATCACCTTTTGTTTTCCATTTGCCGCTATGGTCATTCGAACACGATTACAAAGCTTCAACCGTGAGATGGAAGAAGCTGCCAAGGATCTCGGTGCAACTGAGTTTCAAGTGTTCAGGGATATCCTGCTTCCGCATATGAAACCCGGCTTGATAGCAGGTGCACTACTGGCATTTACCTTATCGCTAGACGATTTCGTCATTACCTTTTTCACCTCCGGCCCAAACACCGTTACCTTTCCAGTAAAGATATATTCCATGGTCAGGTTTTCAGTCACACCTGAAATAAACGCAGCCTCTACGGTTCTAATTATCATGACCCTGGTGTTGACATTCATAGCCCTTCGTTACCAACGGGTAGGTTCCACATCATGAGTGACTCGATTGTTTCCATCAGAAACGTTAGCAAACGATTCGACTCTATACTGGCCTTAAATGATGTCTCCATTGAGATTCGTTCTGGAGAAATTTTTGCACTGTTAGGTCCATCCGGATGCGGTAAGTCCACGCTCCTGCGCGTCATATCTGGATTCGAGTCGCCCTCCTCTGGCGAGCTGTTACTGGACGGCAAAGATATGACCCAACTTGCACCGAATAAACGCCCTATTAATATGGTGTTTCAATCCTATGCCGTATTTCCTCACATGAGTGTAGAGAAAAACGTAGCGTACGGATTAAAAATGGAAAAATTGCCAGCAGCTGAGATTGAGTCGCGCGTCGTCGCAGCACTCGAGCAGGTCCACCTGCAAGACTACGCTACGCGCATGCCTGACCAACTCTCCGGCGGTCAACGACAACGAGTTGCTTTAGCACGCGCACTTGTAAAAAAGCCTCGTGTTCTTTTACTTGACGAGCCTTTGTCAGCCCTTGATGCAAAACTAAGAGATGCAATGAGACTGGAACTGGTTAAGCTGCAGGAAACTGTGGGTATTACCTTTATTATCGTTACTCACGATCAAGCGGAAGCCATGGCAATGGCAGATCGAATTGCAGTGCTTGAATCAGGAAAACTTCGACAAGTGGCGACCCCGGAAGAGTTGTATTCCAACCCCGTGGACGCATTTGTTGCAGACTTCATCGGTAATATTAATGCCTTTGATGTCATTGGCTGGAAACACAACAATGGACAGCTTTGGGCTCATACAGACCTGCTCGGCCAGGTCATATTAGGCACAGTAGATCCGCCTGCATTTCTAGGAGCAGCCGGGTCAAAGTCAGATGCAGTTCTCGCGGTTCGACCAGAGCATGTTAGCGTATCTCTATCTAAACCCGATAAGTCCAGAGTCGCACTTGTGGGCACTCTTGGAGACATTGCCTTCCAGGGACAGCATTGTATTGCCGAGATTCGACTCAAGAACGACACATCCATTAGCGCAATTATAGACAACGATCTAGCAAAGTCGTTGCCTTCCGCAATAGAGCAAGCACCCATCTGGGCGTTCTGGGAAGCTACTAACATGCTTCTGTTACCTCGCAAGGCAGAGTGACAAAATGACAACTTCAAGTAGGACTTCGCCTTCCAGATCCCATGCTCAGCTGGATGTTCTAATTGTCGATTGGCACGGAGGAATTAGAGGCAAACGCCTACCTTCGTCCATGCGAAAAAAAATCCTCAATGGCGAAACTAGAATTCCACTGTCAACCCAAGCGATGGATATCTGGGGGGATGATAGAGACGAGATAACAGGTCTGGGACTTTCCATCGGGGATCCCGATGGGATGTGCATTCCAGATGAGCGCGGCTTGGGTTTTCATGCGCAGCCCTGGAACCGAGGTAACGAACAAATCCTGTGCTCGTTGTATAATGACGATGGCAGTGCCAGTGATTTTGATGTGCGTTCAATTCTTAAAAAAAACGTTGATCGTTTGAACGCTGATAATCTGTACCCGGTAGTTGCAGTAGAGCTAGAGTTTTATCTACTGGATGCATCCACTCGGACTACAGGTGTACCAAAAGTACCTGAGCAACTTTCGATAGCAAAAAAACCAGACGATTTACAGCTATACGATATGCGCGTAATGGACCGGGCAGAAAACGTCCTGAAACTCATTCACCAGTATGCAGATGCTATGAATATACCTGCAGAAGCATCACTGGCAGAATACGGCCCAGGTCAATTCGAAATTAATCTCAGACATCAAAGCAGCGCTGTCATGGCTGCTGATCATGCTGTGCTGTTTAAGCAACTCGTTGATCGTGCTGCTCATCATGAAGATTTAACCGCCACGTTTATGGCCAAGCCGTACACAGAACATGGAGGATCAGGCCAGCATGTTCATGTAAGTTTACTGGATGGCAAAGGTCAAAATGTATTCGACGGTCAGTCAGCAGCCAACGATAACTTGCTGTATGCGGTGACCGGTTGCCTGGATCTCATGAGCGCCTCCCAACTGATGTTTGCCCCCCATGGCAATTCCTATAGACGAGTGCAGCCGGACAGTTTTGCTCCAGTCCAATGCAACTGGGGTTATGACCATAGAGGTGTTGCAATTCGCCTACCTGAAACTACGGGCAAGTCTGCCAGACTTGAACATCGGGTATCGGGAGCCGACGCATGTTCTTATTTGGTGCTAGCAACCATATTGGGCAGTATTCACGCCGGATTAAAAAATCGAAAACTACCAAACATTGAACCTCTAATGCCGGGCAAAACGTCATCAGCTGAAACGCTATCTCATGACTGGGTAACAGCCATTGACAATTTCGATCAGTCAAAGGTACTGCGAACAATTCTAGGTGAGAAATTTTGCGACACACTCGTAGCGGTGAAACGCCACGAAGCTCGCGCGTTTAATCGACAAGTATCCAATATCGATTTGGCAACTTACCTGACTCGCGTTTAGTCAGGTAGAGACATTTAAATGAAGGCTTTCGAGAGAATCGATAACTACTACAACACGACTCGCAACGATTTCACTCAGCATCCAGTGCTCAGTGGTGAAAAAAGTGCGGACGTCGTCATTGTCGGTGGAGGCTCCACAGGCGTATCCACAGCTGTGGAACTTGCTGAACGCGGAATGAGTGTCGCACTGGTCGAAGCTAATCGCATCGGCTGGGGCGCCAGCGGACGAAATGGCGGTCAGATTACCGGAAGCCTTTCGGGTGATGCTGCCATTCTTAAACAGTTACGAAAAAGCATTGGCTCCGATGCTATCGATGTTGTTCGGATGTTGCGATGGCACGGACATGACATCATCAAAAATCGCGTTGCAAAATACGGCATTAATTGCGATTTACAACATGGGCATCTGCACACGGCCTACACAGAAAAAGACATACCCGAACTACAGACTTCAATGGACGATGCGATAGCAGCGGGACTTGGCGATGATGTGGAATGGCTAGACAGGTCTCAAGTTCAGCAAAAACTGGCAACGCCCTTGTACCACGGCGGCGTTCTTAATCGCCGCAACATGCACGTGCATTCCCTTAACCTACTACTGGGTGAAGCAGCAGCAGCGCGCTCTCTAGGGGTGGATATTTATGAGCAATCTACCGTACTGGATATTAGTTACGGCCACACTCCAAATGTCACAACCACACAAGGCCGCATTACTGCGAATGCGGTGGTACTAGCAGGTAACGCCTACCATCGTTTGGCTCAGCCCAAGCTGCGAGGACTTCTCTTCCCTGCCATTTTGGGTAATTTGACAACCGCCCCTCTCGATAACGAGATTGCTCAGTCCATTAACCCTGAGAATCTAGCGGTCTATGACAGCCGTATGGTGCTGGACTATTACAGGCTTACAGCAGACCATCGGCTTATGTTTGGAGGTGGCACCAACTACTCCGGCCGTGATATCGATAATGTGTCCAACACACTACGCCCTGCTTTAGAAAAAACGTTCCCACAATTGGAAGGCATAGACATCGACTTCTCGTGGACAGGTACCGCCGGCATAACTATCAATCGAATTCCAGCGCTTGGCCGGATTGAAGGAAACGTTTACTACGCTCAAGGGTATTCTGGCCACGGCATAGCCAGTTCCCACATCATGGCTGAGATCATGGCAGATGCCCTGACAGGCACGATGCACCACTTCGACTTATTCAGCTCCCTAAAGCACATTCGTTTGCCCGTAGGCCCCCAGACAGGCAGCGCCCTCGTTGCCCTAGGCATGGCCTACTACCGCCTCAAACAATCCCTAACCCAGCGGGTCGGACCATCATAACCCTATGATTTATATACGTTTACCTCTTCAAAACCATCAATTTTCCAGCTTATAAAGGCCAAATCCCCAAAAAAACAACAGTTTAAGGTTCATCGACAAGAACATCTGCAACCTTAATCAGACATTTTCTGCCTTATAAAAGGTGAAATAAGACACGTAAATAACCTATTCGACACCCAATTCTCTTTAAAATCAGACACCTTTCATGGTCCGACCCGGTGGGATGAATAAACTGGGCGGATGAATATTTCAAACATCGAAAACAGGCGAGCAATGCCAGAAAGACGGCATTATGATTTACAGACTCTTAAGCAGTGCCTCACCAACCCTCGGCGTGTCGACCCCAGGCGCACCCTGGATAGAAAGTACCCGGTAATTGACCGACTGGATAACGGTGCGGTAGCACTCGCTATTGCTTTGATGGTTTTATCGGTTATGGATTCGATTTTCACGCTAACCATTATTTCTCACGGCGGCAGCGAGATGAATCCAGTCATGAACGCGTTACTCGAAAAGAGCGTCACAGCATTTGCCATCGCAAAGATGCTACTCACCGCAATACCAGCTTTGATATTAGTAGCGACTGCCAATCTCATGGTTCTTAGCCGCTGGAGAACTCGATCATTATTGGCAGCAACGGTGGGGTTGTACGCTGGATTGATTTGCTACGAGTTGTTATTGCTGTCTTACGTCTGAGAACGTTTGGAGGTTTTACTAAAAACATGATTGTCACTGAGTAAGCCTGCGGCCCTGCGACGTTCATCGCGGGGCGGTAGAGAAAACGTATCCCGATAGCACTTGGAAAAATGTGGAGCCGAAATAAACCCACAAGCCAGGGCAATATCAACAATAGGCATACTGCTCTGAAGCAGTAGTTGCCGCGCCCTCTCCAAGCGCAACTCCAAATAATAACGCGTAGGAACACAATGCAAATAGCGTTGAAACAAGCGCTCTAACTGTCGACGTGACAAGCCAACATGATGAGACAACTCATCCAGAGTCATGGGCTCTTCGATGTTTGCTTCCATGAGTGAGACTGCTTCTGCTAATTTAGGTTGGCTTGCACCAATTCTCTGTGTAAGAGGCACTCTCTGCCGATCGTTTTGATCCCGAATACGCTCACACATAAACTGTTCGGAAATTCGAGTCGCTAGAGTAGCACCGTGCCTAGCGCGAATCTCACTTAACATCATATCCAGAGGTGCAGTACCACCTGCACAGGTGTAACGCTTCCTGTCTATCTCAAATAGCTCCGCCGATATGACTAAATGAGGAAACTCCTCACGTGCGGCAGCCAAATTCTCCCAATGAAGCGTACATCGATAATCGTTAAGTAATTCTGCCCTTGCTAATAAGTACGTACCCGTGCAAATAGCCCCTAGCACGGTACCCTGCTTGTCCAGCTGCTTGAACCAGTTTGTTCCAGGTTCGTCCTGAATTAGATGCACGTTGAGCCCACTGCACACAAAAACAGCATCGTATTTTTCGCGAGTTTGCGCACTATGGGAGACAGGAAACGGTATTCCACTGCTGCTGGTTACAGATTCACCATCTGATGACACCAGGCACCAATAATACAGCTTCTGCCCGCTATTGTAATTGGCCATGCGTAGGGCTTCTAGCGCACTGCTAAAAGCCAACATAGAGAAGTTTGGCACCAAGTAAAAACAGATGCGCGTTGTAGCTTCGGTGGAACCGATCATGAGAAGAGCACAAAGATCATTGTCGGAAGCACCAATAGCTAATGACTAGTTGGGATGCGGCCACATCCCAACCTACAACTTCCGAGTGTGACTAATAATTCGCGTCAGGGAAAGCCTCTTTTCGCATTTTTATGAAAGCAAGCAGAGCTTCATCAGTCGCAATATCGAGCTCAGGCGCTTCATATTCAGCCAAGGCCTTCTTCCATTTCACATTTGCGCGCTTTGCGGCATCCATGGAACCCTCAGACTCCCATTGCTCAAAGCTATTGTTATCAGCGATTTCTGAGCGCCAGAAGGCGGTTTGAAAGTTCCTCTGGGTATGATCACAACCCAAGAAGTGTTTACCAGGACCAACTTCTCGCAAAGCATCTAGGGCCTGTCCATTTTCAGAAACATCAATACCACTGAGCAAAACGGAAATCATGCTGGCCTGATCAGCGTCCATCATGAATTTTTCATAACCCATTGCGAGTCCTCCTTCGAGCCAGCCAGCCGTGTGCAACATGAAATTTACACCTGCCATTGCCGCAGCCTGCAACGTATTTGCTGCTTCATACGCTGCTTGCGCATCAGGGAGCTTGGAGGAGGTTAAGCCGCCGCCACTTCTGAAAGGCACTTTAAGTCGCCTTGCCAGCGACGCAGCGATGTTCATGACTTGTGTAGGCTCTGGAGATCCAAACGTTGGCGCGCCAGATTGCATGGATACAGAGCTTGCAAACGTTCCGAATACGACAGGCGCACCAGGTCGAACCAATTGCACAAACGCCATACCGGCAAGCGCTTCAGCAAGAATTTGCGACGCTGTACCGACTACAGTGACGGGTGACATGGCTCCCGCAAGAATGAATGGGGACACGACACATGCCTGATTCGCTCGCGCGTAGACTTTCGCCGCCCCCAACATAGTGTCGTCAAATGTCATTGGTGAATTTGCATTAATCAAGTTGATGATTACTGTCTTTTCCTGCCCGGTTGCCGGATCAATCCAGTCATCACCAAACAGAATTTTGGCCATATCGACAGTATCCTGAGCACGTTCAGGAGCTGTCACAGACCCCATAAACGGTTTATCGGAATACCGCATATGTGTATAAACCATATCGAAATGGCGTTTATTGACCGGCAGATCGACTGGCTCACAAACAGTGCCACCTGAATGATGCAAGGAATGACTCATGTAAGCTAGTTTGACAAAATTTTGGAAATCCTCAATCGTGGCATAGCGACGCCCCTTGTCCAGATCATGCACAAATGGAGGGCCGTAGGCAGGCACCATGACGGTATTGTTTCCCCCAATGACAACAGATTTTGCCGGATTTCGAGCGTGTTGAACAAACTGGGCTGGCGCAGTATCCATAACCAGCTTTCGACAGAGCCCTCGAGGGAACCGCACTCGCTCGCCCTGAACATCAGCCCCTGCATTGCGCCACAATTCAAGCGCCTCAGCATCATCTCGAAAATCGATACCGATTTCCTCGAGAATTGTGTCGGCATTATATTCAATCAACGCCAACCCTTCCTCATTCAATATTTCGAAATATGGGATTTCACGTTTGATGTAGGCCTGAGCAGTTGTACCGGCTGACGCCCGCGCGCGTTTAGCGTCGCGCCCGCTTCCACGTCTACCACGCCTTGGGCTTGATTCTGTTGAACTCATAAGAGTGCTCTTCTGATGATACTTTGGTCGCCGGATAATGACTGGTTGTGCCTAGGCTCGGTGTTGCACGCAGCGACGCGAGCATAGCACCGAGCGACCTCTCGGGCCATTCTGCTCGTTTGTTGAGTCACACATGCGAGAAGAAGGAGCTCATTGACTATCGACTAGTGAATAGCAGCTCCGCACAAAATTGGCCTGCGCCTTGTTCTGAATCCGTCTGCGGTTTTCGCGCCTGACGCGTTTAATGGCCTGCTCGGGCTCCACGCCAAACTCAACAAGAATTCTAGCCGCTATCATCCCGGTTCGACCCAGTCCGGCGTAGCAATGTATTGCCACACGTTCGCCGATACGCAAAGCATGCCGAATTCGCTCCCCTTCGACGGCCCACACATTTTCAAACTCCTGGTTGGGAATATCCATATCGATGATAGGTAGATGTTTCCACCACATTCCAGCTTGTTGGGCAGCGGCAGGCAGGCCTTCTACTTTATTTAATTTGAGCTCATGCGGTTCAACGAGGCATAGAATGCCGTTGGCCCCCCATTCGGTGATCTCGTCAAGGTCAGTTTGTAAAAGTCGTTTGTTACCGGTAGCTATCTTATCGATACGGGTGCCCGGGCAGGCGACCAAGCCCATGCAGCCCACAGATCCGGGTACCGGAATCGTATCAATCAAATTGGCCAGAGCCGGCTTGCGAAGTCCAAAAAACATGTTAGCGGCTACGCCTTTGTTTACTCAGGCACCAGAGGGGTGCGTTAATCGGGTTTGAACGCGTGTTAGTGGCCATATCATCGTTAGATCGGAGAAGAATAGACAGTATCGCCTACATCTGTAATTTAAATACTGACTTACAAACCTTATCGGCTGAAGTGTCCACTCACAAGAGCTGCAAAGTAGACAAGCTAACATTCGCAGTGCAATACCATAACTCAAGAATGCTTCAAACTTTGACCACTGGGGTCAGTTTTCACGGCGGATTTTTATTTTACCCCAGGCTGTGCACCAAATTCACAACATTCATGTAACCCCGCGTTATCAGCAGAAGGCTCAGAGTGTGCATGTTATTCTGGATACTATGACGAACAAATTACAAGAATTAATTGACAAGAACGGCTTACTTCTAGCTGATGGCGCTACCGGCACCAACCTTTTCGCAGTCGGCCTGCAGACCGGTGATGCACCGGAACTGTGGAACGTTGACCATCCAGACCGAATCAGTCAGTTACACCGCTCATTCGTTGAAGCGGGCTCAGATATAATCCTGACCAATAGTTTCGGCGGAACTCACTACCGTTTGGCATTGCATAACGCCGGTCACCGAGTGCACGAACTCAACAAGAGAGCAGCCGAACTTGCCCGTGCCGAGGCTGACAAAGCCGACAAAACGGTTCTAGTGGCAGGGTCTATGGGCCCGACGGGCGAAATTCTAGCCCCCAACGGACCTGTCAGTATTGACGAAGCTCGACAAGCTTTTGCTGAACAAGGTCAAGCTCTGTCAGACGGGGGCGCAGACATTCTTTGGATCGAAACCATCTCCTCAGCCGAAGAAATAAAAGCCGCCGTTTTAGGCGCCGCTGACATTGGCTTACCTCTCGTATATACGGTTAGTATTGATACGAACGGAAGAACAATGATGGGCCTGACCCCTGCGGAAACATTAATAATCAGCACCGGGTTGAACGCCCATATCACAGCTATTGGCAGCAACTGCGGTGTTGGAGCTTCAGAAGTGGTAGCCGCCATTTGCAATCTAGTGACCGCAGCAAACGTCGCTGGTGTAAAACCTGCGCTGGTGGCCAAAGCTAATTGCGGAATCCCGGATTACGTTGACGGCAAAATCGTTTACAGCGGCACTCCAGAGCTCATGGCCGAATACGCAATATTATCCGCCAATGCTGGTGCATCCATTATTGGTGGCTGCTGCGGTACGACGCCCCTTCATATCAAGGCTATGCGCGGCGCCATCGATAGTTGGCAACCAGGCGGCGTTTCACCTTCCATCGAATCTATCACCGGAATATTAGGCGAACTGTCACAAGGCGCCCGCGCCCAAATGTCTGGAGATTTGTCAATTGCAGGTGGTTCAACCTCTGGCCGAGGAAGTCGAACCTCTCGTCGCAAACGCTAACCTGTTAGCTTTTA
>JBLHWG010000173.1:0-11089 GCA_047629055.1 Halioglobus sp. | reverse complement strand
TGGTTGATGGTCAGGATTCAATTGTTGTGCCGTTCGTCTGGAAATCAGATTCAGGTATTACAGTCACTAAAACTTTGACATTCTATAGAAGCATCTATGAAGTTGATGTTGCCTATGAGATTTCAAACGGATCTGCAGCGGATTGGACAGTTAACCAGTATCGACAGCTAAAACGTAAGCCAGACACCAAGGACGAAAAACAGCAGTTCATGAATACCTATATTGGAGGTGTTGTCAGTAACGAAGAAGATCGTTACACCAAAGTCACTTTCGGTGATATGGAAGACGAAGACCTGAACGTGAGCACCACCGACGGATGGGTAGCCATGATTCAACATTACTTTGCAACTGCCTGGATTCCACAGGTGGGAGAGCAAAATACAGCCTACAGCCGTTACCTTCCTCAGGAAAACCGATACCTGATCGGTATGGTATCCGCTAGCCAGGTAATTCCAGCTGGAGCTCAAGGCTCCTTCAGTACCAAGGCGTATATTGGTCCTAAAATTCAGGACACGCTGTCAGCTGCAGCACCCCATCTGGAACTTACTGTCGATTTCGGTTGGTTGACGATCATCGCGCAGCCATTGTTCTGGTTATTGAAAACCATTCATGGTTTTGTGGGTAATTGGGGTTGGGCAATCATCTTTACTACGTTTGTCATCAAAGCAGTTTTTTATAAACTCTCTGAAGCCAGCTACCGATCGATGGCCAGAATGAAGTTATTGCAGCCTAAACTTGCCTCATTGAAAGAGCGACATGGAGACGATCGTACCAAGATGGGTCAGGCGACCATGGAGCTGTACAAGAAAGAGAAGGTTAATCCGCTGGGTGGTTGTTTGCCCATGATTATTCAGATGCCGGTGTTCATCGCTTTGTACTGGACACTAATGGAAAGCGTAGAGCTGCGACAAGCGCCGTTTATGTTGTGGATACAGGATCTCTCCATAAAGGATCCATTATTCATTCTGCCTGTCATCATGGCCGCAACCATGTACTTTCAGCAAAAGCTTAATCCGGCCCCCGTCGATCCTATTCAAGCCAAAGTGTTTCAGTTCTTACCACTTATTTTCGGCATTTTCTTTGCCTTCTTCCCGGCAGGTTTGGTGCTTTATTGGGTGGTTAATAACTCTTTGTCCATTGCTCAGCAGTACTACATTACGCGTCATGTGCTTGCGGACAGTACTAAGTCGAGCAAAAAGCCTAATCTTAAAAAGAGCTGATCCCATGGTTTCACTTGTCGACGTCCGATGAGTGACGATCATGCGGATACGATTGCAGCTATTGCCAGTGGAGCAGGGCGGGCTGGAATTGGCATCGTTCGGGTCAGTGGCAATCTCGTTCCACAGATTGCCCGGCAAATTTGTTTAGAATCGCTGACCCCTAGAAAGGCTGCCTTTCTGCAGTTCGTTGATAAAAGCAATACGACAATTGACGAAGGTATTGCGCTGCTGTTCGAAGCCCCGCATTCATTTACCGGAGAACATGTTCTAGAGCTACAGGGTCACGGTGGTTCAGTGGTACTTGATCTCATCATGCGACGAGTGCTTGAACTTGGCGCAAGACCTGCCAACCCGGGTGAATTTTCAGAAAGAGCTTTTCTAAATGATAAACTGGATCTTGCGCAGGCTGAGGCAATCAGTGATCTGATTGATAGCAGTAGCGTCGCTGCAGCGCAGGCTGCAGTCAGATCCATGAGCGGTGAATTCTCATTACGAGTAGCGAAGATTCAAGAAGAATTGATTTCTATTCGCGTCTGGTTGGAAGCTGCTCTGGACTTCAGTGAAGAGGAAATAGACTTTCTGGCAGAGCCTGCGCTAAGACTTCGAGCTGCGCAATTACTCACAGACTTTGACGATCTGCTGACCAAAGCGGAACAAGGGCAGCGGTTGCGAGATGGTTTGACGATAGTCATTGCTGGCGTCACCAATGCTGGAAAATCCAGTTTACTGAATTCGTTGGCTGGTTCAGAAACTGCTATTGTTACTGACATTGAAGGCACCACTAGGGATGTGTTGCGAGAACAGATATCCATTGATGGGGTTCCATTGCATATCGTGGATACTGCTGGATTGAGAACGACCGATGATGTTGTAGAGCAGGAAGGTATTCGTCGGGCGCGCGAACAAATAAAAAGTGCTGATCATGTATTGGTGCTTATAGATGCCAAAGATCCGGTCATGCCGTCCCTCGATATTGATGACGCCATACCGCGAACCATAGTTATCAATAAATCAGATACTATTGATCAAACCATTCTTGATGGCGTACAGCTCAAATTTAAAGGAAGCATAAGTGTCTCTGCCAAACACGGTCAAGGTATGGACTTGTTAAAGGCACACCTTCTGAGGATCGCTGGTCATGATAGTTCAGTGGAAGGCGTTTTTAGTGCTCGCCGCAGACACCTTGATGCATTAGTTAATGCACGGCACGCAACAGACATTGCCATTCAGCGATTAACAGATTCCACCATGCCAGAGCTTGCAGCAGAAGAGTTGCGGTTGGCTCAAAAGTCGCTTGATCAGATAACTGGGCGATTTGATAGCGAAGACCTATTGGGTCGAATTTTTGGAAGCTTTTGCATAGGCAAATAAACGGCCCACACAGAGCACGTACCCTACTTTGTCACACCGAACTGCATGGTTGCGAGTTTCGCATATAAACCGTCATGAGCTATTAATTGTTTATGTGTGCCGAATTCAACCACCTGGCCTTCGTCCAACACCAAAATAGTGTCTGCATTGACTATCGTTGCTAATCGATGCGCAATAACGAGTGTGGTTCTATGACTCATCGCTCTGTCCAATGCCATTTGCACTTTCCTTTCACTTTCTGCATCCAAAGCACTAGTAGCTTCATCCAGCAAGAGCAGCGGAGGGTTTTTTAACAATGCACGTGCAATGGACAATCGTTGGCGCTGCCCACCGGATAACCTGACGCCTTTTTCACCGAGGTAGGTGTTGAAACCTTCGGGGAGTCGCTCTATAAAGTCTAGAGCTTGTGCATCTATTGCAGCTTGCCGTACTTCATCATCGGTTGCGTCGAGTCGTCCATAACGCAGATTAGCAGCAACATTGTCCGAAAATACAACACTATCCTGCGATACGAAACCAATGCTGCCTCTTAACGCTTCAAGACTCAATGAATCGATCGGATGACCATCTAAAGATATGGAGCCGGTAGCTGGGTCGTAAAATCTTAGTAGCAATTGCAGTACGGTTGTTTTCCCTGCTCCCGATGGACCTACCAACGCAACCGTCTCCCCAGGATTTAGCGAGAAAGAAACATTAGACAAGGCAGACTCATTCGGTCTGCTGGGATAATTGAAACAAACATTTCTGAATTCAATCTGAGCTCCCTGACCTGTCGTTGCGGTTTGCATTTTTGTTAAAGGCACTGTGCCCGAACGAATGCCTGGCTTAGCGTCGAGTAATTCTAATAAACGTTCTGTTGCACCAGCGGCTCGTTGTACATCTCCTAAGACTTCTGATAGAGCCCCAGTTGATCCGGCTACAAGAGCGGCATACAACATGAATTGAGTCAATAATCCTGCGGACATTCGACCGTCTATTACGGCTTGGGCACCGAGCCACAATACAAAAACAATAGAGCCGAAAACCAGAGTGATTGCTATCGCAGTTAGATACGACCGGTTGCGATTTCTTCTGACAGCACTGTGAAATGCTGTGTCGGTGGCCTTGGCATAGCGATCACTTTCCATGTTTTCGCGGACGTAACTTTGTACGGTTTGCATGGCGTTGAGAGTTTCGTTAGCCAAAGCACCGGTGTCGGCAAGTCTGTCCTGACTGTCTCTTGATAACTTACGGACTCGTCTACCAATGATAAGTATCGGTAGAACCACAATAACCAGCAATCCGATGATGATACTGGCCAACGCCGGGCTGGACCAGACCATCATCAGTAGTGCTCCTAAAAATAACAAGGAATTACGCAGTCCCAATGAGATGCTTGAACCAATGAGTGACTGAATTAGTGTTGTATCGCTGGATAGGCGTGATTGAACCTCGCCGGTTCTCAACGTCTCAAAGAATTCAGGGTCTTGATGTAGGACTTGTCTGAAGACGGCGTTGCGCAGGTCGGCGGTAATCCTATCCCCAAGCCAAGACACACAATAAAAACGGATAGAAGTTGCAGCAGCCAGTATCAATGCGACGACTAACAATTGGAGAAACACTCTATTGACCTGCCAGGAATCCTTAAAATCTGTGTCAGGGAGAGTGAAGCCCTGATCAATCAGAATGCGAAATGCCGCCGGAATGGCAAGAGTAGCAGCAGCGGCAACCACCAACGCTATCGCCGCTACTGCTACTCTTTTTTTGTAAGGGGCAAGGAACGGACTTAACCGCGCTAGTGTTCGCCATGCAGACAGGTCTTGTGGTTGCATTTTCGGCTTAGGAAGGGCAGGGGAATCGCTCAAAAGGAAGTTTATTGATCGTTGGGAACCCCGAACTGTTGCATTAACTTACAGCAGGGTCAACCGGTTAAAGTTGTTTTTTCTTCCAGAATATTGGGACTTTTTCGCGGCATAGGTTAGTACTGCGGTGGAAAGGTCTTCCTTTTTTAGCTAAATTATTAATGCGCGTTAAATTTTGAAAATTGCTAGCACCGCAATCCACAAACCGTCTCCCAAACTTCTGAGCCCAAACCCCTTATACTGGTAGCCCTGAAATCGTTTGATGATTGACAGTCGAGTCGCGCCATGCAGTTCCCAACAAAATTTGATGTAATCGTAGTCGGTGGTGGTCATGCCGGTACTGAGGCAGCTCTGGCGGCCGCACGCACCGGAGCCAGCACGCTTCTGTTGACGCACAATATAGATACTTTAGGTCAGATGAGCTGCAATCCGGCTATAGGGGGGATTGGCAAAGGTCATCTGGTTAAAGAAATTGATGCTCTCGGCGGTGCTATGGGTAAGGCTGCTGATAAAGCCGGTATTCATTTCCGCACGCTCAATTCTAGAAAAGGGCCAGCGGTTCGAGCCACTCGCGCTCAGGCAGATCGGCAGCTTTACCGCGCTGCAATTCGATACATGCTCGAAAACCAGCCTAACCTCACACTTTTTCAGCAGGCCGTCGACGATCTAATTCTTGACCCTGTCTCCGCAGCAGGGCCGTTTGAAGCCAGAGTTACAGGCGTCATAACTCAACTGGGGTTACGCTTTAGTGCGCAAACTGTCGTATTAACGGTTGGTACTTTCCTTGCCGGGAAAATCCATGTCGGCGAGGCAAATCATTCTGGCGGTAGAGCCGGGGATCCTCCTGCTATCACGCTTGCTAGCCGGCTGCGTGAAATGCCGTTTGAAACGGGACGTCTGAAAACCGGTACTCCGCCTCGAATCGACGGTAGAACCATCGACTACTCGACGTTGCAGACTCAGCCAGGTGATACGCCTCGACCTGTATTTTCTTACATGGGGAGCGCAGCCGATCATCCCGAGCAGCTCAACTGCCACATAACAGAAACTAATGAGAGAACGCACGAGATAATTCAGTCGAATTTGCATCGCTCGCCGTTGTTCTCCGGTGATATCGAGGGCGTCGGGCCTCGCTATTGTCCGTCCATTGAGGACAAGGTCGTGCGCTTTGTAGACAAGAATTCGCATCAAATTTTTATTGAGCCTGAAGGGCTCACTACCCATGAGGTGTATCCCAACGGCATATCGACCAGTCTGCCGTTTGATGTGCAAATTGAGTACGTTCAGTCCATTCGGGGATTTGAAAACGCCCACATCACACGTCCTGGCTACGCCATTGAGTACGATTTTTTCGATCCGCGTGGGCTGAAAGCCTCGCTGGAAACCAAAACTGTAGGTGGTTTGTTCTTCGCAGGCCAGATTAACGGTACAACGGGATACGAGGAAGCCGGTGCGCAGGGCCTGATGGCTGGTTTAAATGCGGCTCGGCAAGTCAAGGCGCTGGATGCTTGGACACCGCGACGCGACGAAGCCTATATCGGCGTGCTCATAGATGACCTTATTACCCGAGGCACTCGTGAGCCTTATCGTATGTTTACCAGTCGAGCGGAATATAGATTGAAGCTTCGAGAAGACAATGCAGACATTCGGTTGACAGAAATTGGCCGGCAGATGTCATTGGTTGATGATGTGCGTTGGGCTGCCTTTACCGAAAAGCTGAGCGCTGTTGAAAAATTGAAGCAACAAATTCAAACTTTGTGGGTACGTCCAGGTACTTTGCAAGCAGACTCGGTGGCGGAATCCACAGGCATGAGCTTCAAGATTGAAAAGCGCGTAAGCGAGTTGTTGAAAATGCCTGAAATTGGACTTGAAGGTCTTCTAAGTATTGTATGCCCAGAATTGGTTGTTGAAAAAACCGTCGTTGAGCAAGTCGAGATTCAGGGCAAATACGCTGGGTACTTGGATCGGCAGCAACTCGAGATTGATAAGACGCTGACGCAACAAGAAATGGCGCTGCCCGATACTCTGGATTATTCAAATGTGACTGGTCTGTCCAATGAAGTGTTACAGAAGCTCTCAGAAATTCGCCCCGGAACCATCGGTCAGGCTTCACGAATCTCCGGGATGACTCCAGCAGCCATATCATTGTTGTTGGTGCATCTAAAAAAACGCTCCATACGTGAACGTAAGAGAGCTTGACGGTTGAGCGACTTAGTTACACCGCGATGGCAGTTGGAGCTGGGGATTGAGTTTCTTCAGGAACAATCGGTACCTGCGATCAGCGAAGCGCTCATTCAGCCGCTCGAGCAATTTTTGGAGTTGCTGGTCAAATGGAACAAGGTTTACAACCTAACGGCGGTAAGAGACCCTATTGAGATGGTCGATAGACATCTCGTAGAGAGCTTGATTATGAATCGCTGGCTACCTTCAGACACCCAAGCTTGCGACGGTGTTTTTGACGTAATGGATATTGGTTCGGGGGCAGGTCTGCCTGTGATTCCATTAGCCATTGCTAGGCCAGATCTGTCGTTCGTCTCGATTGAATCGAGTGGTAAGAAATGTAGATTTCAGCAACAAGCCTTGTTGGAGCTGAAGTTACCCAACGTTCACATCATTAACGATCGAGTTGAAAATGTATCGATCAGAGCCCTTATGGTGCTCGCCCGTGCATTCACTGCTCCCGTAGAATTTTTGCGTATGGCACAGCCTTTGTGTGCAAAAAATGGGCAAGTTGCGATCATGTTGGGTCATGCAGAGCGATTTCCAGCTCAACTTTCTGATCAATATTCACTGGAAGAGATGGTGGAGTTGATTGTTCCCGGTACGGAATCGGCCAGGCACGTCGCTCTGTGTCGGCGGCACTAGTCATTATGGATTACACTCCTCGCATGAGTCGCGTCATCGCCATAGCCAACCAAAAAGGCGGAGTTGGAAAAACCACCACTACGGTGAACCTGTCCGCCGCATTGGCCAATATGCAAAAGCGCGTATTGCTCATTGACCTGGACCCGCAAGGCAATGCAACCATGGGTTGTGGTATCGACAAATACGATGTCGACAAAAGCGTGTTCGATGTGCTGGTCGATGGAATGAGCGTCGCAGAGGCGAGTCAGGCTTCTCCAGAAAACCAATGCGATGTGCTGCCCTCTAATGCTGATTTGACCGCTGCGGAAGTAGAGCTCATGAGTATGGATCAGCGCGAGCAGCGATTGAAGATCGCCTTAGTGGCTGCGCGACCAAACTATGATTATATTTTGATCGATTGTCCGCCATCACTCAACATTCTAACGTTGAACGCTTTTGTGGCGGCGGATAGTGTGCTTGTGCCCGTTCAATGTGAATACTACGCCTTAGAAGGTTTATCAGCGCTGCTCGAAACCATTGAAGGTGTCCGGGAATCAGTCAATTCGAAGCTTGAAATCGAAGGACTGCTAAGAACGATGTACGATGGGCGAAATCGGTTAGGAGTGGAAGTGTCGGCACAACTACTTCAGCATTTTGGCGATCAGGTATTTCGAACGGTTGTGCCACGAAATGTTCGACTTGCCGAGGCACCCAGCCACGGTATTTCCATCATGCAGTACGACAAAACATCGCGTGGTGCTCTAGCTTATCTGGCCCTAGCAGGTGAAATATTGCGTCAGCGTTCGCGATCTGAAAAAGCAGCATTAGCTGTTTCTGCAAGTGCGCCTGACTTAGTAGAATCTGCGCAACCTGTTACGTCAGAGTTTTCTGACCCGGTGGTTGCAGATGAAACTCCACCAACGCATGATATTTACGCTGGCGAAGACAGTTTTCATCAGAAAATGCCCATAGCTGGGGCAGAAACACCGGATACAGAATCAGCAGATGGCTAAACGACCCAGAATGGGCAGAAATCTGGACGCATTGCTAGGGGGAGCGTCGCGGGAGCGTGGCAATTTAGCTCAATCGGAAAGTTCTGGTACGCAATTGACCGTTGATACGAGTACGGCATCACTTAACCCAGTTGCGGTAGCAGTGGACACGTCAGATGTGCCACAGCAAACTTCAAACAAGGGCAGTTCTGCTGCAGATTCTATCTCTTCCCAGATCCCGGCAAGTGGTACGACTGTGCCCGATGAGGCTCCGGTTATTTCCGAAGTTTCCAGTCCCGTCGCTGTTGAATCTAAAACTGTCTCGGGTATAAATCACGTTGAATCTCAAGCTATTGCTTCGGCAAAAGATTCGACAGATGCGCTAAAGATGATCGGCGTTGATCAAATTCGTCGTGGCACTTACCAGCCCAGACGCTTATTTGATCAAGAACTGCTACAAGAATTGGCAGATTCAATTAAAACTCAAGGCATGATTCAACCCATTCTGGTCCGCTCATTCGCCGGAGCCTTTGAGTTGATCGCTGGTGAGCGCCGCTGGCGCGCTGCACAATTGCTTGGGTTAAGCGAAGTGCCCGCGATTATCCGTGAAATGCCTGATCAATCTGTCGCTGCCGTCGCATTGATAGAAAATATCCAACGTAAAGACCTCAACCCGTTAGAAGAAGCTGCGGCTTTCGAAAGGCTGTGCGATGAGTTCGGAATGACCCATAAATCCGTAGCTGAATCTGTTGGTCGATCTCGTGCCTCAGTATCGAATTTGTTGCGATTACTCGAATTACACGACGAGGTGAAAGTACTAGTTGATAAAGGCGAGATAGAGATGGGTCATGCCAGGGCTATTCTTGGCGCACCTAAAGAACAACAATACGAAATAGCAAAGCAAGTCGTAAAGCGTGGCCTTACCGTCAGAGCGGTCGAAAAAATGATCCGTGAACTCAATGAGGGCCCCGTGTCGAAAAAATCCAATGACAAAGCATACGTAGTAGACCCTGATATCGAAAGGCTCAGTCAAAAACTAGGCGAAACTCTAGGAGCTACAGTTCACATTCAGCACAAAGCGTCAGGGGCAGGCACGTTGGAAGTAACGTATTCGTCTGTGTCTGAGTTGCAAGGAATACTCGCCCATATTAAATAATACTTTGTATTGGGCTTTCTCGGTTTTCATCGCTTGATGTTGTTTTCTCAAGAATTAAAGCTAAATATTAAATCGCCACTGTTTAATTTGGCAAAGGCGATGTGACTAAATATTAGGCCACAGTTGCGATTCTTTAAAAAAACGCTGCTATACTCCCGCTGCTCGAAGCCAGTTGATTGGCTAATTCGATTAGTTTTTTAAGCTACAAGTTCTAGGGCATTGTCATGCAGCAAGTGGAACATCGGTTGCGTGTCATAAAGTTGTTGTTAATTTGGCAACTTGTCGGAGCTTTCACAGTAGGCCTTTTGGGTTTGGTCTGGGGGCAAAGTGCAGGGCTAGGAGCTTTTTTAGGGGGCATTATTGTTTGGGTGCCAAATTGTTATTTTGCGTTTCGTGCGTTTAAGCATCGAGGTGCTAGAGCCGCTAGACTGATCGTTAGATCGTTCTACACGGGTGCAGCAGGTAAAATGCTGCTAACAGCCGGAATGTTTACGTTGGTATTTGTCAATGTAAAGCCTTTAAATGCCCCAGCGGTATTTATAGGGTTTGCGAGTGTTCAAATGCTCAATTGGGTGGTGCCACTGATTGTTGGCAAGCAAGATGCCCAAAAGTTGTAAGCGCACTTGCCGATGTATATTGGCAGGGTGTTTTGTAATTGAATTTAATGGCCTGTAAGGGCTCCAGTTCAGGCTTAGTGTTGAGATCATGGCTAGTAGTCACGCACCGACAACGACCGAATACATTCAGCATCACCTGCAAAACTTGGTGGTGGGGATTCATCCGGAAAATGGATTCAGTATCGCCCACAGCGGTAAAGAAGCTACAGAGATGGGTTTCTGGGCTTTGCATGTGGATTCCATGTTCTGGTCAATCGCATTGGGCGCTCTGTTCATCTGGCTGTTCAAAAAAGCCGCTGACAAAGCAACTTCTGGCGTACCAGGTGGATTGCAGAATTTCGTTGAGCTTATTGTCGAATTCGTCGACAGCAACGTTCGCGAAACATTCCATGGCAAGAGCGAAGTGGTCGCGCCACTAGCGCTAACCATATTTGTCTGGGTTTTCTTGATGAACCTAATGGATCTCATTCCTGTTGATCTTATTCCAAGAATTACTGAGGCTGTCGGCATTCCTTACATGAAGGTCGTGCCAAGCACCGACGTGAACATTACATTAGGCATGTCCTTGTCCGTCTTTGCACTCATGATTTATTACAGCCTCAAGATTAAAGGCCCCATCGGATTCTTTAAAGAATTGGCATTCCAGCCTTTTAACAACCCTAACCCCATCGTTCAATTGATTTTTGTACCCATCAATTTGCTCCTTGAAGGTGTTGCGTTGTTGGCTAAGCCAATTTCACTAGCACTGCGTTTGTTCGGTAACATGTACGCAGGCGAGTTGATTTTCATACTCATCGCTTTGCTACCTTTCTACCTGCAATGGACGCTGGCAGTGCCTTGGGCAATTTTCCATATTCTGGTTATTACGCTGCAAGCATTCATCTTTATGATGCTAACCATCGTGTACATGAGCATGGCGCACGAGAATCATTAGTTTTATCGTTCGTTTTTATATACTTATTCATCTTAAATCTTTTTTTATTCGGAGTTAGTCATGGAACTTGTTGTTGGCCTTACCGCTATCGCTGTATCACTTTTGATTGGTCTC
>JBLHWG010000172.1:0-11139 GCA_047629055.1 Halioglobus sp. | reverse complement strand
CCACCCAGCTCTGTAGTTGCTTCAGCCAAAATAACCGGATAACCACGCTTGCCCAAGGCCTGTGCTGCTTCCAAGCCGGCCGGGCCTGCTCCAACTATGAGTATGTTGTCTTCGCTTTTTTTCTTAGGGATATTTTCAGGATGCCAACCTCTGCGCCATTCTTCACCCATCGTCGGGTTTTGTGTGCAACGTAGGGGTGTGGCAATAAAATCTCCGCTGACGCAGATGTTGCAGCCGATACACTCGCGAATATCTTCAAGCCTGCCCTCATCTATTTTATTGGGTAGAAATGGATCCGCGATCGATGGCCTAGCGGCTCCGATAAAGTCCAGTTTCCCCGCTTTTATAAGAGAGACCATTTTATCTGGCGACGTATAACGCCCAACACCTACGACAGGTTTGTTGGTGACCTGCTTAACAAATTCAGTATAGGTTTCTTGACTACCTGTTTCGCCGAATCGCGATGATAACGAATCATTGGCCCAATCACTGACGTTGACATCCCAGAGGTCTGGAACCTCTGCGAGCATTTCCACAATATCGCGACCTTCTGCCTTACATGAAATCCCTGCTGAACCTACTAGTTCATCTACGGCAAATCGAACAGCAATTGCACAGCTATCGCCAACTGCATCTTTTATATCAGACATAATTTCCCGAAACAGACGTACCCTGTTTTCTAAAGATCCACCATATTCATCTGTGCGTTGATTTGTTCGCCTTGACAGAAAATGCATTTGAATGCTCATGTCATGACCCGCGTAGTTATAGATAATGTCAAAGCCCGCTTGTTTAGAGCGCAACGCGGCATCCACATACCATTTTCGCACCGCTTTGATATCCGTCTTGTTCATAGCCCGGGCCTGGATAGGCGCGAGACCATCAACCGGCATAATGCTTGGGGCTAGTGGAATTTCACGGCTGTAGTTGTTCGGGCTTATGAAACCACTGAAATTGGGTTGAATGCCTGCCAGAGACCCATGCAGGTGGATTTTATCAACCATGCGAGAAAAAACAGGAATGTCCCGATCATCCCAAAGCCGCCCTTCGATGGTGGGACTGTGCTCAGCTAATGGAGATATTTCTGTTTCTTCAGTACAAACAACGCCCCAGCCACCTTCCGCTTTTATGCCGCGCATTTCGGCCATACTGGAAGGATACTGATGGCCCATTCCGTTGCAATGGGGTACTTGATAAAAACGATTTTTAGCAGTAACAGGCCCGATTTTTATCGGTTCAAACAGTATGTCGTAACGAGGATCGCGGGTCATTGTATACGCCGTAGATTGAGGCTGACTTATTGTATATAAAACTTATTTGGAACTCATTTCCAAGTCTTTTTCTCGTTGGCGTTGCTGACGCACCATTATCCAGCCTGCCACTAGAACACCGATGGCGACTGTGACTATTAAGATAGTCGCAAGCGCATTGATATCGGGTTTCAATCCAAGCCGAATTCGCGAATAAATCAACATTGGAAGAGTTGTGCTACCAGGCCCGGAAACAAAGCTTGCGATTACCAAATCATCCAGTGATAGCGTAAACGCGAGCAACCATCCAGCCATCATACCGGGTGCTAACAAAGGCAACGTTATGTCATATAGAACACGTAAGGGTTTAGCACCAAGATCCAGTGCTGCCTCCTCTAATGATTGATCGGTGCCGTTGAGTCGAGATTGAATAATAATGGTGACATAGGCCATTGAAAATGTGATGTGTGCGATGGTGATCGTAGTCATTCCTCGCTCTGCAGGCCACCCGATAAATTGATAGAGCGTGATAAATAACAGAAGCAACGATAATCCAGTTATCACCTCCGGCATCACCAGGGGCGCTGAAATCATTCCCGTAAATAGTGTTTTACCGCGAAACGATCTGAAACGAGCCAGCGTAAGTCCGGCAAACGTACCAAATACGGTTGCAATTGTTGCATTGATAATCGCAATTTTAAAGCTCAGCGCTGTAGCATTCCAGACATCTTCGCTGTGTAGTAATTTCTCATACCATCTTGTTGAGAAACCTCCCCAAACTGGTAGCAGTTTTGAATCGTTAAACGAATACACAATCAGAAGTATGATAGGTATATACAGAAATGCCAACCCAAAGCACAGGCATGTCAATAGGAGCGTTGACCGTTTTTTCTTCACGGTTATCCCTCGTTCTCTATTGATTGCACACGATGATATAACATCATTGGAATTACAAGCACCAGCAGCAGTACCACGGCAACCGCGGCTGCCACCGGCCAATCATGATTGGCATTAAACTCGCTCGACAATAGTCGACCGATCATAAGTACGTTGCCCCCGCCCAATAAATCAGGAATAACGAACTCTCCCGTGGCAGGAATAAAAACAAGCAATGAACCAGCGATTATCCCGGGCATTGTTAGAGGCAATGTAACCGTAAAAAATGTACTCGTCGGTTTAGCTCCCAGGTCAGCTGCTGCTTCGTGCAATTCAACATCAAGCTTCTCCATATTGGCATACAACGGTAAAATCATAAACGGGAGGTATGTGTAAATTATTCCGACGTAGACAGCAAACTCAGAATATAAAAGACGGATGGGTTTATCAATAAGTCCGACCCATAGCAGTAAATCGTTAATCGTCCCTTGGTCAGCTAGAAGTCCCATCCAGGCATAAACACGTAGTAAAAAAGAAGTCCAGAAAGGCAATATTATTAATAGCAGTAATACATATTTTGCGGTCCCTTCCGTTCTAACAATCGCATAGGCCATTGGATAGCCCAGCAACAAACAGGCTACTGTACAAATAGAGGCAATCTTTATTGAATTGAAGTAGGTGTTGATGTACAGCTCGTCTTCCCACAGATAGGCATAGTTTTCTAGATTTAGTGTGACTGCCGGTAATCCTTCAGCGCTCCAATCCAATAGATCTGAAAATGGCGGGCTAGCAATCAAAGACTCTGCAACGCTGATTTTTAGCACAATAAGGAACGGTGCTAAAAAAAATAGAATCAGCCAGACGAAAGGCACCAACACCACTAATGATTGCCAATTTTTCTGCAGAAATTTACCGCATTGCTCTAGGCTGTTATTAACATGTGCTTTTGCGTTACTGGTTGCAGACGACATGTTCTATTCCGTGAGCAGAATTGCGCTAGTTGGGTCAAAGCTTAAGTACACTTCGTCATCCCAATCGACGGCGTGTTGTCCATCGCTGAATCGTTTTTGATTAGGCGACGTGACCTCTAGTACTTCACCATAGTCTGTTGTAATACGGTAAGTGGACAGGCGCCCCAAATAGGCCATTTCGCGAACTGTACCGTGAATAAGATTTACAGATTCCGTCTCGGTTGTGCCATCAGGAATTTCCTTGTTTATACTGATTTTTTCAGGACGTATTGCCACGCTAACACTGCAGCCTATGGCTATATCATCATCATGCTCAACTTTGATGGTTTCTTTGCTATTGTTAAGTTTCACGGTAACCAGATTGTCTTGTACTGTCGAAACTTCGCCATGAATTAGGTTTGCTGACCCGATAAAGCTTGCAATGAATTGGGTTTTTGGACTCTCATAGATTTCAGCTGGAGTGCCGATCTGCACGAACTTTCCCTGATCCATCACTGCAATTCGGGTGGCCAGTGTCATGGCCTCTTCCTGATCATGCGTTACGATGACAAACGTAATGCCGAGCTTATCCTGAATATTCATTAACTCAAACTGTGTTTGTTCTCTAAGACGCTTATCTAGGGCTGCGAGCGGTTCGTCTAAAAGCAGTACTTTCGGGCGTTTAATCAACGCGCGAGCCAATGCCACTCGCTGTCGTTGCCCACCTGAAAGCTGTTGAGGTTTGCGCTTGGCAAAGGTTTGTAATTCAACCATTGCAAGCATTTCGTCGACACGCCGTATAATTTCCTTCGCGTCAACGCCGTCGCGTTTTAGCCCATAGGCTACGTTCTTCTCGACGGTCATATGTGGAAACAGAGCGTATGACTGGAACATCATGTTGACCGGTCGCTCATAGGACGGAACATGGGTCAGATCTACGCCATCTATCGACAATGTGCCCTCAGTAGGTGTTTCAAACCCAGCGAGCATTCGCAGTAAAGTTGTTTTACCACACCCCGAACCACCCAGCAATGCGAATAATTCACCACGATAAATATCAAGATCAATCTTGTCGACGGCGGTAAACGCCCCGAAGCTCTTTGTTATACCCCGTAATTTAATAAAGGGTCTCGCCTCTGGGTCGAGCCAAGGAGTTTCAGTTAAGTCTTGCTCTTGTGTCATAGGGCTCAATCGCTGTTACGACACCGATGCCGCTCCTCTGATCTCAAGAACCAAACGAGACTTTGGTGAGCGACATCGGCAGGTAGGGCTAATTTCCTGACTTGAAATTGGTCCAGGTACGAGTCCTTACACGTTCTACTTTCGGCGGTAGCACGTTGAGTGTGTACATCTCCGCTACAGCTTCCGCAGATGGAAATGCTGCAGAACTGCTGGTAACTGCTTCGTCTATTAGAGGAATTGCATCGTTGTTAGCAGTGGCGTACCAGACATAATTCGTATCATTTGCAGCTACCTCTGGACGCATCATGTAGTTCAAGAAAAGATGTGCGTTATCCACGTTCTTGGCATCGCTGGGAATAACCCAGCCATCTACCCAAACGTTAGCCATTCCTGCTCCAGGGGGAGCGAAAAAATCAAGTACAACGCCAGTTTTGGCTTCTGCTGCACCGGACATGGCTAATAACCCATCTGGCCCCCACGTCACTGAAACGCAAAATTCCTTCTCAGGCATACGCTGGTAGGCGTAGTTGTCAAAGGTTTTGATATACGGACGAATGGACGCTAATAACTCACCTGCTTTCTTATAGTCAGCTTTGTCTGTCGAACTAGGATCGAGCCCTAGGTAGGCCAGGGTCATGGGTATCACATCGGTGGGCGAGTCGAGGAAAGATACACCACATTCAGCTAGTTTCTCCATGTGCTCAGGCTTGAAAATCATATCCATGGATCCAATGGGCGCATCAGGGTGGACTGATTTAACTAATTCTTCATTGTACGTGACACCGTGGGTACCCCACATGTACGGCACTATGTGCTTGTTGCCTGGATCCCAGTTGGAAGACAATTGGCTCATCACGTCTTCACGCATGTGTTTAAAGTTATCCAGCTTTGTGAGATCCAGTGGTTGTAAAATACTAGCAGGAATAAGGCGACCAAGTGATGCACCTGAATGACTCACTACGTCATATCCTGAGTTTCCAGCTAGTAGCTTTGAATCTACAGTTTCTACAGAATCGTAGTTGTCGTAAATCACCTCTATATCAAATTCTTTTTCAAAATTGGCGATTGTATCTTCGCCTATATATTCACCCCAGTTATAGACATTCAGAGTGCCTTCAGCGCTGACATTACTAGCCATAATAAACGGGGCAAGTACGGCAGCTGATATGACAAGTACGGTGTTTTTATTCATTCTTTTTCCTCCACGGATATATTTCTATTGATAGAATTTAACACGGTCTGCTTCTAATCGAAAATATCTAACTTGGTTTTCAAATATTATCATCGATCAATTGTCGATTAATATCAGCAAGATTTGTGTGCAATGGCTGCTGTGCAAGTCTGGCTACTGGCAATTGTGCTTGAATTCGATGGTGGTAATGTCTAACGCCATGCTCTAAGGACGATAAATGAGGTGGCGTCCAGGCACTTGACTTCATGCCTTCTTGTAACCAGCCGACAAAACTGTCATCTTCATCAGCAGTTTCCTGGTTAATTCTTTTATTAAGGAACCGGGCTGCTCTGACTTCCCGTCGATTATCGGGTAGGGCAAATGATCGGGATACGTACAGAGTTGTCGTTGGTGACTGAGGGATGGTCATGTATATTTCCATCATATCGGGATAAAATGCAAATATTAGATTGGGAAAGTGCTGCACGTAATACCACGTTTTTTGTTTGCTCTCCGGCAGATGTTCGAAGTTTGGTAGCAGCTTCTGGTAATGGCGGACACTCCAATTTCGCGCAGGTCGTGAACTGATGGTGCCACGTGACACCATAATGCCATCTTCAATGGTGTCGACATAATCCTGCCCATAGAGTTGGTGTAGAGACGGGTGGCCGATCGGTACATGATAACCCTCGTTATCGATGTCATGAATGGCTTTCCAGTTGTACGGTTTAACCTCCGATTCCACAGCATCCAACGGCTGCAACTGTTCAGGTTGATACTGGGAGACTTCTTCAGCCACAGGTGCCATCATCTGCGCCAGGGATTCGCCACCACTGATCAAGCGGATAAATATAAAACCCATCCATATTTCAAGTTCAACCGCTGCTAAACCAATTTCTGCCTTATTCAGATTCTCAAAAGTACCAACAGCTGGAACACCTTGAAGCTTGCCATCAAGCGAATACGACCACCCATGAAAGGGGCATACCATTGCACCTGGACAATTACCTTGACTATCTTTGACGACCCGACCCGCTCGATGTCGGCAAACGTTATGGAAAGCGTTGATAGCTCCCGTTTTATTACGAATAATGACTACTCGTTCATTAAACGCATCGAAGGTGACAAAGTCCCCTGCTTTGGTCAGATCACTGGTGTGCCCAGCAAATAACCAGTTAGGTTTAAATAAGGTCTCAATTTCTAATTTGAAAAACTCTTCTGATTCGTAGGTCCAGGGTGCCAATAAATCTGTTTTAACACTATTTTTGAGATCATAAGGTGCTGCTGAATCATCCATATTAATGCTCATGTGTCCCAACTTCACTTGCTGCCATCTCTAAACCACCTCGCAGCATGCTCACGAGATCATCTATTTGTTCTCTGTTTATAACAAGGGGGGGTGACATGACACACATGTTATAAATAGGGCGCACTAACAATCCGCGAGCCTGGCAGTGTTTGTCAATTCGTTCACCGATTGTTGGATCGTCAGGACCCGGTGTGAATGGCTCCTCGCACTCAACACAGGCCATAAGACCCATTCCACGTACATCCACGACAATTGAAATATCACGCAGTGTCTGTAATTGTTGCTGAAAATACGGGGCTAACTCGCGAGCATTCTCGAGTAGTTTTTCCTTCTCAATAATATCAATGTTCTTGAGTGCTGCGGCGCACGCAACAGGGTGCCCCGAATAGGTAAATCCGTTGGCAAACACGCCATTCTCATGGCTATGGTTTGACATCGACTCTAATAGTTTATCGGATACAAGAACGGCTCCCAGCGGTATATAACCGGAGGTAATCCCTTTGGCCGTTGTGATGATATCTGGCACGACGTCAAACACCGCTTCACTTGAGAAAAAGTGTCCCAACCGTCCAAAAGCCGTAACGACTTCATCGGCAATAACCAGTACACCGTATTTTCTGCACATATCAGCACAGCGTTTGAAATATCCATCTGGTGGCACGACTACACCACCTGAGGCTAGGATGGGTTCAGCCACAAAAGCCGCTACCTTTTCAGCACCGACATCTAAAATCATAGCTTCTAATTCAGCAACCAGAAGATCACTAAACTCACTTACTCTCATACCCTCTGGCCGTTTGAACGGGTTTGGATCACGCAGCTGATGAAAATGCTCGGTATCGAGGTCAAGCAGCGCTTTGTCTTTTGATTTCCCTGAACACGACGATGACAGAAAAGTACTACCGTGGTAGCCGTTCTCTCGTGTAATAAAATGCTTTTTCTCAGGTTTGCCTAAAAGATTGTTACGAAATCCGACGAAGCGCAAAGCCGTATCTACTGCCGTGGAGCCACCGGTGGTAAAAAAAACGTGATTGAGATCACCAGGCGATAGTTCCCCTAGTTTGGTGGCGAGTTTTGCGGCGGGTTCGTTGGCTAAGCTCCAAGGGCTGCTATACGGCAGTTGCATCACCTGGTTGGATATGGCTTCCGCCATTTCAGCGCGTTTATGCCCGATATTGACACACCACATACCCGCAGGTGCGTCCATAAGGCGATTGCCCTCAGAATCGTGTACGTAGATTCCTTCAGAGCTTGACAGTATGGTTCGGCTCTCAGTGCCCAGGTTAGTGACGTCATCCCAAGGGTGAATAAACTTACTATCGTCAGCTCGAATAGCTGCCGTATCCAGTAAATCAGACTTCATAGAGACTCCATTGGCCCATCAACTTGAATAGTACAGATTCACGGTGAAGCTTTGCATCGCCACTGCATGTAGTCTCCTGCATATGGGGTATTTACTTGTGGCAACCAAGTGCAATTCGTGTAGTCACTTCTGGTATTTCGATCATGTATGACACATTTATGCCCTTTATGTCCAGAGTTATTGAACGCTCGTTCAACAAATAACTTGGTGTTAGTGCAGCATAAGAGTAGACTTTTTGGCACAAAGTCTAACCCGATTATAAGTCGAATACGCGGTGCACAAATGACTACAAGTATTGAAAACCGAGGCCGACGCGCCTCAAAGGAGTTTCGACGCGAGCAGTTGATTAACGCCACAATTGACAATCTGGAAAAACGAGGATTCGGTGGCCTGACACTCGCAGATGTCGCTATTAGCGCTGGCCTATCCAGAGGTATAGTCAACTTTCACTTCGAAAGTAAAGAAAAACTCCTGCTGGAAACACTGCGCTATTTGGTGAATGACTACGTGTCGCATTGGCAAGCTATGCTTGCGAAATCTGCGCAAAATCCAAGCAGTCAAATGCGCGCTTTTATTGTTGCCGACTTAGACAAGGTAATCTGTAATCCACGCAAGCTTGCAGCCTGGTTTGCGTTTTTAGTGGAAACAAAAACGCACCCAGCCTACAAGGAACTTTACTGGTTTCAAGATGACGATTACGTGAAAAAATTGACGTCGCTGTGTGAGGCGTTAAAAATTGATGCTAACTACCACTATGATTCTGAGAAAACAGCATTCGCTATCTATGCAATGCAAGATGGGTTGTGGTTGCGTTTGATGCTGAATGAGAAAGGATTTAAACGCAGTACCGCAATTGATACAGCGTTAAGAGCTTTAGGAACACTCTTTCCGCACCATTTTGAGTCGAACGGCACACCATTGTCACAATAAATGTAGGTGTGAAAATAATGGAACTATTTTTCACCAGTAACATTATTTATTAATGACTGAAAACAATTAATCCGAATCACGAACACCATCTCGATTGCGATCAATCCCCATCCAGGTACCCGAACCAGGTGGTACACAAGTAAACGTCAAAGCCCCGTCGGGTGATTTAGCCAGATCACGAAGTTGCTGATAACTGTAAGACTCTGACTGCCTATCGCTTTGTAAAATATCTGCTCCGTCGAAAAGAAACCCTCTGGCTTGTTCCTCGATTACCCCCTTCGCTATCAAGTCACATTCTGAACGTGGTGCAACTTCGGCACACGCCATGAGCAGATCAATTCGCGCATCTGTGGCGGCGCCTGTTGCCGCACTGAGTATGATTTGTTGCCCCACGATGAGCGCAAAATTACTATCCATGGCCATTACAAAATCGACCAGTTGTCCTCGTTTGCGGCTGCTGGTTTCGGCATCAAATCCAAAGTTGAACACATCGCCTTTGAAAAATTTATCCACCGTTTCATACATATTACGCAAGTGAGGCACTTTGAATTCCTGCGATATCTGACCTCCTTCTATCGAGATTTTTCCATCAGTGCTAAAAGCATTCTGACTTACATCCAAAAGATGACACGTGTTGCAAGTAAATACACATCCGGTAGTTCGATCATTCATATAGACGTCTCTACCTGCACGTTGACTAATAGTGAGCGAGTTATCCAATGCTCTAATTGGATTCAGTGGGTATGTTGTATTCCGCATTAAACTGATGTTAGATGCAGCAGGCAATTTGTTATTGGCGGTAAGAGTTATAGCTGCACCGAATTCCGGAGATGCAGGCAGCAATCGAATAGATTTTGTAGTGACCGCAACTGACGATGCTTCTGTCACTCAACGTGAGAAATCATCTTTCTTTTTTCCACAACCACGGTAACCTTCTATGAATAACAAACAAGTGGATGATAATGGCGCGGCTATGGTGCTGGTGCCTTGTTACAAACAAGGATGGCAGTGGTTTTAAATTAGCTTCCCACTGACATCTGTATTACTCGGCATCATGATGGTTGTCTTGGCACTGAATACAAATAATTCACTGGTTGTCGATGATTACGACAGAAAAGGCAAGGCGATCAATCAGCGTATCGTGCGCGATACGAAGGCAGCAGAGCGTGGTCTTGCCGCATTGATTAATACTCAAAGCGCTGAGGGTATCGTGCTTGATCTATCCCAGAAACGTGCAGCAAGTAATCCAGATGCGATGCCGTGGCCAGAGGAGCTTTCCTTGCCATTGGTCCACGTTACGGAAGCTGCCCTTGATCAGAACCATCTGTTTTCACACATAAGTGGCGGGCGTTATATAGACACCAACGGGCGTTGGCCAGAAACCGGACGGTGGCGAATCCATGTGCAATCGGTCGTAGACTTTGATTGGCGACTAGTTAGCGAACCAATTGTACTTGGTAAAACAGCCGATATTGCCATCGAGGCTTACTATGGCCGATGATACGGAACAGGATTATTCGGACAAAAAATCTAATCCCCCTCGCTGAGCACGCTTTCTAATGCAAGTGCTGTGGCCTGCATTTGTGGGTGCTATTGTGGCAGTTGGGCTATTGTTTTCGCTCATTGATCCGCATCAGTTCACAGGCTTTAGTATCTACTTGGGCGGAAGTCGAGAAGCTGCCTACACGGTTGGTTTTTTGTTCTTGTGGGCCGTTTTTTCCTTCGCGTGCGCGCTAACCTGGTTCCTTGCTAACACAGAAAGACGTGACACATGAGCATGACATCAAGCTATCTTAACGGATAAAGGAGACGAGTCGCCTCGGCCGGATTAATTATTAGGATTTCCGTTATTGTTCACGCTCCACAGACCAAAACGAGCGCATCTCCAGAAACAAGAATGAAGCCGTCCAACCGATCATCAATAGTCCCAAGAGTGCTTCAATCCCTGTTAGCAATCTAATATGGCCAATCGGGAAAATGTCCCCGATACCTAGCGATGTATAACTTGCGAAGGAAAAATAGAGATAGGTTTGAAAAGTAGGTATTCCATCTCCGGATAGAGTCCCAAACTGCCAAATTTCACCCACCAAGAACAAACCTGCTCCATA
>JBLHWG010000171.1:0-11145 GCA_047629055.1 Halioglobus sp. | reverse complement strand
GCATGCGCTCTGAAATAAGCTCTGCTACCGGTCTTTGTATCCGATATGAAATACCGAATTCGCCTTGCACTGCGTTTACCATGAAGCGACCAAACTGAACTACAAATGGATCGTTAAGCCCCAAATTCTCCCGGATAGACAACCGCTCTTCGTAGGTTGCCTCTTGCCCCACCATGTTGTCGACAGGGTCGCCAACAAAGTTGAAGAGCATGAACGACACCAGAGCGACGACGACCATGACAGCCAGCGCCTGGAATGCTCTTTGAATAACATATGCGATCATAGTGGGTGTGGCACTTGTACGAACAGACTGGACACAAAAACCCCGGACTCAAACGTTGTCTGTGTCCGGGGTTTGCTTCTGTGCATCTTGACGCTCACAATTGTGTTGCTTGAGAGTCTAGTCGAGGCGTCTACTTGAACTTCGTGTAGATAAAACGCACACCATCGTCCGCAACAATAGGTAGGTCGATTTTGTCACTCATGGCCCATACAATAACTTGATGGTGCAATGGCAGGTAGTTAACGTTGTCACGCATCTTTTGCCAAACCGTTGCTATCATTTCATCACGCTTAGGGAAATCTACTTCTTTTTCGATCTTCTGAATCAGATCATTGGTCTCGGCATCATCGAAGCCTGTACCGTTCCAGCCTTTGTCCGCCCCTTTCACGAGGTAGTTAAAGACATAGTGGGAATCCAGTGACGAAACACCCCAACCCAGCATGTAAAAATCAGTTTCCCGATTTTTTATCTTTGGAAAGTGGATTGTTTTGGGGATGGCGGACAAGGAGACTTTGATACCAATCTTGGCGAGCATACCGACTACGGCCTGACAGATACCTTCGTCATTGATGTAGCGATTGTTCGGGCAATCCAGTTGGATTGAAAACCCGTCTGCGTAGCCAGCTTCGACCAACAGTGCTTTAGAGGCATCAACATCGAACGGACGACGTTCGTTGAGTGCCTCGGTATAGCCGTGTACTGCCGGCGGTGTGATCAAGCCAGCAGGAACAGCGTAACCACGCATGACTTTTTTCTTGATAGCTTCAATGTTGATGGCTTGATACATCGCCTGACGGACACGCTGGTCGGCCAGAGGATTCTTACCCTTGACATCTGAAGTGAGTAACTCATCAACTCCCTGGTTCATGCCCAGGAATATGGTTCGAACCTGTGCTGTCTGCTCAAGGTGCAGCCCTGGTGTGTTCTTGATTCGATCCAGATCCTGCAGCGGCGGGTCGAGGATGAAATCGAGTTCGCCTGACAGTAGCGCAGCAACGCGGGTTGCGGCATTGGAAATGGGTGTGTAGATAATTCTATCGACTTCATGAGGATAAGCTTCCAAGCCCCACCATTCTTCGTTTTTAACCATAACGGTCTTGATGTCAGGCTCACGAAGCTCGAGTTTGAACGGCCCAGTTCCCATCGCATGGCGCACAGCGTAGGTCTCTTCATTTGCAGCGCGATCTTGCGGTGCAGTCACACCGTGTTTTTCTGACCATGCTTTAGACATGATAAAAACGTTGGTCAATTGATTGGTCAGTATTGGATTGGGTTCCTTGGTAATAATATGAACCGTGTGAGAATCGATGATCTTCACCTCTGCAATGGAGGAGACATCGCCTTTTAGATCTGACGTGGGTGACAGCGCCCGTTCGATTGAAAACTTTACGTCTTCTGCTGTGAAGTCCGAGCCGTCGTGAAACTTGACGCCCTTGCGCAAATCGAATTGCCAAGTGACGGGATCCACCAAATTGAAACTAGTTGCCAACCAAGGCGTCAGCTTCATGTCCTTATCGTTGTAATAGAGAACGTCGTAAACTTTGCGCGAGGCAGAGTGTGTGGGAGACTCGTTGGCACCGTGAGGGTCGGACGTCAAGGCATCACCCTGACTCGCCCAGCGAATAACATTTTCAGCGGCGACGGGTGTCACCATCAATGCCGCAGTAACGGCTATGGCAAGAGTTTTGATCATCATGTTTCCTGTCCTCCAAATTTTTTAATAAAACTGAATTCTGGTTTAGCAACAGAATTCCACATGGAACGAAACCCTATCACGCTGTTTGATTGAGAGTCAATATCAAGCCTGAGATACAATGGAGCGTAATTGCTGGCTAGTAAATAGTTCAGCAGAGACGTAAGCGCATTTGTGCTCATGTCTCGATCATCGTAATCTCTATGACTGAATTGGAGGAAAGTGAAATGTCCAACCGTGATGAAGCTGTTGCTGGCGCTACCGACTACTTTGACAACGGTACCTTTGAATCCGATTTGGGTCGTCGTGTTGCCATTCGAACTGAGAGTCAAAAGATGGAAGGCTTGCCGCACTGCGCAGCCTATCTGCAAACTGAAATGCAACCCGCCTTTGAATCGATGGGGTTTGAGTGCCAGGTTTTCGATAACCCGGTAGAAAACGCAGGACCGATTCTACTAGCAACACGTCACGAGTCCGATGAACTGACTACGGTACTAGGCTATGGCCATGGCGACGTCATTCATGGGCTGGAAGATCAGTGGACCAAAGGCCAAGGACCCTGGCAAATAGCGCGTGATGGCGAGCGACTTTATGGACGTGGCACTGCTGACAACAAGGGTCAGCATACGATTAACATGACCGCGATGCGTGCAGTTTTAGATGTACGTGGAAAGCTTGGCTATAACGCCAAATTCATGATTGAAACAGGAGAGGAAAATGGCTCCAAAGGTGTCTATGAAGTAGTGGAAGCAAATTCCGATGCGTTCGCCGCTGATGTGTTTATTGCATCTGATGGGCCACGCGTTGCCGCTAATCGACCGACGGTCTCTCTGGGTGCTCGTGGTGCACAAAATTTCGATCTTGTCTGTCATCTACGCGATGGTGGGCACCATTCAGGCAATTGGGGTGGTGCGCTTGCTGACCCCGCAACCATTCTTGCCCACGCCCTCGCCACTATAGTCAGCCCTACAGGCCAGATCCAAGTGAAGGAATGGCTACCAGAGCGGATTTCAAACTCTGTTCGCGACGCACTGAAAGACGTGAAACTGGACGGCGGTCCTGAGGGACCTGAAGTAAACCCGGCATGGGGCGAGCCTTCGCTTTCCCCAGCGGAAAATGTTTACGCCTGGAATTCTTTTGCCGTGCTGGCAATGCTGTCCGGCAATCCAGCGAGCCCAGTCAATGCGATATCACCTTCGGCACGCGCAAATTGCCAGCTACGCTATATTGTCGGTACGGATGTTCCGGACATCGTACCCGCCTTGCAGCGACATCTCACCGCGCATGGCTTCGACAACGTGACTGTCGAACTTCCACCACCGGAAAATGCGGGCGGATTCAAGGCAAGCAATACCGAACTCGATGATCCTTGGGTTGTTTGGATCCGGGACTCCATCCAACGCTCCACCGGACACCCAGCGGCAATCATTCCACAAATGGGCGGCTCAATTTGTAATGAGGTGTTCACCGAAGCATTGGGTATACCGGCTATCTGGATTCCTCATTCCTATACTGCCTGCTCCCAACACGCCCCTGACGAACATCTATTGCTACCCTTGTGTCGAGAGGCACTTGCGTTGATGGCGGGTCTGTATTGGGATTTAGGCGATGGCACTACTCCGCCAAAGGCAAACTAGTCACTCGACGTCTAGGCCCCTGCAAAAGCCAACGGCAACCCAGGGACCTGACATACAACACTCAGTGGATCTACCTGCCCACTAAGAACATTCTTTAGCCGGGTGACTATCAACCAGGCTAATGCCGCCATCCATGATTTCTACGATATACGCAGGTAACTCTGCATCGCCGTTCTTATCGAAACAGATTGTGCCACTGATACCTTGATGCACAAGAGTGGATAAGGTGTCGCGAATAGCAGTTCGTTCGGTTTTCAATTTGTCGTCATCACCGGTAACACCAGCCGCTTCCATAGCCGCTTTTAGGATGTAGACGATATCGTACGCTGATGCATCTACATGGTGTGGGCCTGCTTTTTCGATACCACGCTTTGCATTTTCTGCATTGAACTTTGTCGTAAATTCTCGTGTGCTGTCATCTCTATCCCACCAGAACCAAGTGGCATAGAGCATTCCATCACCATCGGCTCCTACTTTCTTGGCAAGATCCGGATCAGCAGAGATACCTGAACCGATAATACGGCCCGTGTGTCCTTGGCGACGCAGTTCTTTTGCAGTTTTAACCACCGCTTCAACGATGCCAGCAACGGCGACGGTATCAGTGGGTTTCTCCATTAACTGAGCAACCTGTGGAGATAAGTCGAATGCAGCTGTCGGAAAACCTAGAGGCTCACCAACGATATCGACTTTGTGTATACCGAATACCGCAGGCATCAGCATGGTACCTACGGCCTTTGAAACAAATTCATCGGAGACGTACATGATGGACGTATCCGCTATATCCATTCCTTTGGCTTTCATTGTGCCGACCAAACGATTGAACTGTAAAAACTCGCTTTCGGTAACGCGATAGGCGTAGCTGAATTTATCAGCCAATTCAGGCGCTGAGGAAGCGTTTGGGATTTGGACAATACCCAGGCGTTCACCAGCTGCAAAGGCGACTCGTGCTTCACCCGATGAAAAGGGACCAATGACAGCCAGTGCGCCTTCATCTTCAGCAAAGCTACGAACAGCGACTTGTGCCTGCTTAGGGTCGCCGTTGGTATCGAATTTAACCAGTCTGATCTGCTTGCCGTTGATGCCGCCAGCGGTATTTATCTCGGCAACTGCGATGTCGATAGCGGTCTCGGTGGTGCGTGCGCTAGTGGCGTATCGGCCTGTTTTCGCCAGTGTTGCTCCGATGACGATTTCGTCTGCGGCTTGCACTGTGCCTACGGTAAAAACCGCCGCCATCGCAAGTGTGGAAAGGGATAACATTTTTTTCATAAATTTCTCCTCGTCTTTAGTTGTTTTGCTCACTACAAATTTATTGTTATTACTCTAAATATTGGTTCAACCGCCAAGATAGGCAGCCTGCAACTGTTTATTATCTTGCAATTGTTCCGGCGTTCCTTCAAGTGAGACAGTGCCCAATTCCAACACATAACCATAGTGTGCAAGTTTCAACGCCATGTGGGTGTTTTGTTCTATCAGCAATAGTGATAGGCCATCGGAGTGCAGATCGTTCAGTAAGCCGAACAGCTCGCCCACTAACTTTGGGCTCAGTCCGAGGGATGGCTCGTCCAGCATCATTAAACGTGGCTTAGCCAGCAATGCACGGCCTACCGCGAGCATTTGTTGTTCACCGCCGCTTAGAACTGATGCCAGCATATCGCGCCGCTGCGCTAAATTAGCAAAACGATCATAAATGGCATCGGTTTCACGAACATCAAATTTCTTTCGGGGATAGGCGCCCATTAGCAGGTTTTCGTGCACCGTCAGGCTTGTGAGTATTTGCCGACCTTCGGGTACCAGCACCAGCCCTTCACGCGTGCGTTGCGGCACGCTAACGTTGGTAATATCTGATCCGGCAAAACGTACGTGCCCGCTAGCCGCTGGAACAATGCCCATAATGGCCTTGAGTAATGAGCTTTTGCCTGCACCGTTCGCACCGAGCACCGTCACGATACCATTTTCTGGTAAGGACAAATTTAGCGATTTTACGGCGTGATTGCGACCGTAACGCACATCCAGTTGTTTAACCTCAAGCAACATGATCGGTTCCGAGATAGGCTTCCAGTACAGCGGGCTCCGCTTGCGCGTCTTTAGGTGTGCCTTGAAATAATTTTTCGCCGAAATTTAACACAACCACCTCCTGGCAAAGGCGGGAGACGAAATGCATATCGTGTTCGACCACAAGCAGTGTTACGCCGTTGTCGGATATTCGGGTAAACAAAGCTAATAGCGCATCGGTTTCGGTGGCATTAAGACCGGCAGCTGGCTCATCAAGCAACAGGACTTTAGGTTTTGCCATAAGAGCGCGAACGACTTCAATGCGTTTTTGCACGCCGTACGGTAAATCAGCCACGATCTGGCCGGGGTAGGTTCCTAAGCCAGCAACTTCCAAAGCCTCCTCAGCTTGCTTTACTGCTCGATTGCGGCCAAGGCTCACCGGAGACAGCATCCCGATAATGGATGATTGACTGTGCTGACCAAGCATGACGTTCTCGACAGTGCTCAGATGAGGCATCAGGCGAATATTCTGGAAGCTGCGCGATACACCGCAATTACAGCGTGCATGGGACGGCGTGTGCGTTATATCAACGCCATCAAGATGCACGCTACCGCTGTCAATCTCGTATACGCCACTGATGAGGTTGAATATCGTTGTTTTGCCAGCACCATTGGGTCCGATCAGTGCGGTTCGACTGCCTTGTTGAACGGAAAATGACACATCGTTTATCACACTCAGGCCACCAAATCGTTTACTGACTCCGTTGAGTTCCAGTAGCGGTTTGTTCACGATTCAGGCTGCGCTGACTTGCGGCCACTGATGCGTTCGATCAGTGTGCGCGTCACGATACCTTCTGGGCGGAAAACCATCATCAATACAATCAGTGCGCCAAAAATGGCAAAGCGGGCATCTGCGATTAGTTCGCTGTTAAGGGCTTCACCCAGTGCGCGTAGCAGTTCTGGTACAAACGTGAAAAACAGAGCTCCGACTAATGGGCCATAGGGTGTTTGTGTACCGCCAAGCAGCACATACAACAGCACAAAGATATTGAACAGTACGTTCCAGTTCTGTACTTCGATGTAGTTGTATTGATGACCATAGAGTGCGCCGTAGAGTCCACCTAGTAGCCCGCCGAGCGTAAACGCTGCTACACGTACCCAGCGCACATTGATACCAAACAGCGTTGCTACGTTTTCATCGTCGTGTACCGAACGCATCGCCAGCCCAAAGCGTGTCGACATTAAGTACCAACAGAACACTACAACGCCGATAGTGATTGGTGCGAGAACCGTAATATCCGCATGGCCATCGACCGGGAAACCGGCAGCACCGCCAACAACTTCCAGATTAAGCACAATGCCTGCGACCACCTCCGCAAACGCAAAGGTTGCCAATACCATGTACACCCCGCGTGTACGTAGTATCGGAAAGGACAAACAGAAAGCAATAGCCGCCGTGGCCAGTGCCGCCAGCGGTATGCTGATGGGCATGATCCAGCCAAGGCCGTCGAAAGACGAATTGAGATAACCGCCTACATAGGCGCCAATGATTGCAAAACCACCGGCACCGAGATTGAGTTGGCCCGATGCAGCCGGCAGAAATATCGCATAGGCGATTATTATATTCAAACACAATATGGATAACTGTGCGGAGGCGTAACCGGACATCAGAATTTACCTTTGCCAATGGCGGATTGTCCAAAAAGACCAGTGGGTTTGATGACCAGCACCAGCAGCAGCAGCCCCCAGATAGGCACTTTGACGATGTCTGCACCAAACCAGTAGGTGGACAGAGCTTCGAGCAAGCCTACAATTAGGCCACCGAAGATGGCACCCCAGATATTGCCCAGCCCACCGAGTACCATGCCAGCGATAGCGATGGTGGCCACCTGATCACCGATATAAGGCCCGACCGTTCGATAGTTGATAGCGAACAAAACGCCCGCAATAGCGCACAGCAATCCGGTAACCACATAAACCACCGGCACTATGCGTTTTACGTCCACACCCAAGAGCAATGCGGTATCCGGATTTTCCGCGATACTACGCAGCGCTCTTCCCATTTTGGTTCTTTTGAGTAGCTGATGCAATACCGCCACTATGGCTATAGAGAGTCCCAAGCTAATGACTTGGGGAATACCGATAAGCAGACCGCCAATTCTAGTTGTTGCAGTGCCAAATGGCGATTCTAATGACATGGGATCCGTACCCCAGATCATGATCACGATATGTTCGAGGATGATTAAAAATCCCAGTGAACTGACCAACGGTATAGCGTGCTCGGTGGCGTCCCCATAGCGAGTTTTCATATAGCGATAGGTGAAGCGCTCGATGATTAGTGAGCACACCACAGCTGCCCCTAGAGCTAATACAATTCCTGCCACCCATTGAGAACTTTGCGGCAAGATACTGCCGAACAAACTATCGAAGCCTTCACCAAATCCGCCTGACATGGTTGCCCAGAACACCATGGCCGAGATCATGAATAATGCCGGTATAGTGAAATTAAGGAAATTCAACATGCCAATGGTTAAGGTGAAAGCGACGGCCACCATGACGTAGACACCGCCAAGCATCAGACCGTTAACTATTTGTTGCAGTAATAACATATCAGCGTGTTGTCGGAATATGACTCTCGTGGTTGTCTTTGTACCAATCCGCTACCTCTTCGCGCGTGGCCCACCAGACAGCATCATGCCCCTTTGCATATTCTAAAAATTCACGCAATGCGCGGATACGGTAAGGGTGACCTGCAACGTGTGGATGCAGACCGATATTCATCATCTTGCCGGTGGTTGCACCCTCAAGATACAGTTGATCAAACTGCTCTTTTAGCATTTCAAGTGCGCCAGAGGTGCTCATGCCGCGACGATGAAAGAATGTGAAATCATTGATTTCGACGGAGTAGGGTGTGGACACTATTTGGCCACCCGGGGTGTTGATCATGTACGGCTGTTCGTCGTTCATATAGTCACAGATGAATGACAAACCTTCTTCAACCAATATGTCGGCAGTTTGCGTGGTGCTACGCAGTGATGACGATAGCCATCCGCGTGCCGGCCGACCTACCGTATCTTCGTAGACGCTAAGTGCTTTACGAATCAGCTTCCTTTCGGCGTCCTTATCGAAGTGATAGTTAGTTAGTAGGTCGCCCTGTTCATAGTTGTGGGCAACGAGTTCGAATCCGCGCTCATTGGCAGCATCAATGATGTCGCGGCGTTCCAAGCCCATCTTTGCATTCATAGTACAGCTTGCGGGAACTCCGGCGGCATCGAAAGTATCAAACATACGCCATACACCAACACGCTGACCGTACTCGCGCCAGCTGAAATTAGGGAAATCAGGGACGTTAGCGGGCATTGGGTCTGGAATAACCGGAGGGCCACCGGCGTAGTAAGGTTTATCACCTTCTTTTAATAAGTCCCAGTACTCGAGATTTATCGTGACTATCAATGCCACTCGTGCACCGTTTGGCCATTTTAACGGAAGACGTTTCGGAAGCGGTACGTAGTCATAGTGCATAGTGGAATTCCATTAAGTTCTATCAATAATGTTGTAATGAAAGGCATCGCCATTTCGTTCGATACGGCCGGCTGTCGGCGTTGGAAAGTGTGCGGGTATCACGATCACCTGCGTTTCAGCATAAGTGTCGATGAGTTTTGCGCGGGTTTCACATGAGATCAATGCATTCTGACAAAAACGGCTAGACAATTCAGGATTTGCGAGTTGCACGGCACTGTGTAGTACATCGCCACTAAGGATGGCGTGTTGATCGCCAGATTTTACATGCACAATGACATTGCCCGGCGTATGTCCAGGCGCCGGTTCTAACCAGATACCAGGTTCGAGCTGATGGTCGCTATCGACGAGTATTGCCTTGCCAGCTTCAATGATGGGTAGAACGCTATCATCAAAACTGCCATGATTTACGGGCGTTTTTTCGGTGTGTAGAGAACAAGCTGCTTGCCAGTACTGATATTCAAGTTTGCCAAAAATATAGCGTGCATTCGGAAAGGTAGGTACCCACTGGCCGTTCACTAATTGTGTATTCCATCCGACATGATCAGCATGCAAATGAGTGCACAGAACATAGTCGATGTCCTCGGGTTGTAGTCCAAATTTTGCGAGTTTGTCGAGCCACGGTGTTTTCAACTGATGCCAACCGGGTCTGGCAGGACGGTTTTTATCGTTACCGACGCAGCAATCGACAATAATGGTTGAACGAGGTGTGCGTATCACCAGAGAGTGGAAACTCATGATGATTTTTTGAGTTTCAGGTTCGACGAACATTGGCATGAGCCAATCTGCTTGCGCCTCAAGCAAGGAAAGATCGATTTCCGGAAATAGGAAATCGGCGTCGGCAAACGCACCTTCGCTTTCTACAAGCCGATCTATACGAATATCACCGATGGTTAGTGTGTTCATATTCTAAGTTTGTTCTGTTTGTATTCGGGTAGTTACACACTGTTATTGCGCAATGAAACACGAATCGAATACGCGGCATCGTAGTGATCTAATTGTTTTTACAATGAGTTATTTAATTGGCAGTGTCTATAAAATAATATTATCGGTTAATATAATTTACTATTGTCAGTGATCGAAACATCTTCGTTTCAGTGTCGATAAGAACTAGACGGTCATACCCGTCGTCAGCGATAAGGTACTTCTCGATTCAGATCCACTATGGTATGAATGGGCTATTGAATGCAAGTATAAATCGGTAAAATAACATGCAAAGTCCATTTGATTCTGTTGAAAACATGAAAGAAAGTCGTATCGCCGTTTTGGGCGGCTGCGGTGGCATCGGCCGCGAATTAGTCACGCTTGCCCGGCACCGCGGAGCACGCATTGCTGTGCTTGACCTACAGGCCTCACTGGATCGTCACCCGATACCTCAGGGCGTGTTAGGCATTGCTGTAGATGCAACAGCTGCAGATAGTCTGGCAGCTGCGTTTCTAAAACTAGATGCACAGTGGGGAGCATTGGACGGATTTGTGAATTTATGCGGTTTCATGCACGACAACCAACCTTCCGCCAACATGCCAACGGCTGTTTGGAACGAAAGTATTGATGGCAATCTCAACAGCACATTTCTAGCAGCACAAGCCGCGATGCCCCTTCTTGCAAAGGGTCGAAGCTCTTCCATGGTGCATGCATCGTCTGGTTTGGGTCAGCACATTCGTCCCGGGTTTGGTGCCTACGCCGTTGCCAAGGCTGGTGTCATCGCATTAACGAAAACACTCGCATTGGAAAATGCACCGAATGTGCGTGTCAATGCAGTCGCACCCTCGGCGGTAGACACCGCATTCTTGCGAGGCGGTACCGGACGTTCTGAAGAGAATAATGATCTGCAGATGGATCTTGATGCATATGTCAATGTGATTCCGATGAAGCGAATTGCCACACCCATAGACATTGTCGAGCCCATCCTGTTTCTATTAGGCCGTGGTTCTGCCTATATGACAGGTCAGGTGTTGTGGATCAATGGCGGCGCGTATATGCCTTAGGAGTAGCTTATGTCGTCAGCGCTAAGAGCACAT
>JBLHWG010000170.1:0-11158 GCA_047629055.1 Halioglobus sp. | reverse complement strand
GCTTGGCGTTGTGAATCGTTAAAGTAGGCAGGTACTGTGATAACCGCTTCAGTAACCGTCTCACCTAAGTACTCTTCAGCAGTTTGCTTCATTTTCATCAAGATACGAGCTGCCACTTCTGGCGGAGCCATACCTTTACCTGCGGCTTCTACCCAGGCATCGCCATTTTCTGCTTTGATAATCTTGTAAGGCACTAAGTCGATATCTTTCTGAACTGCTTCCTCATCAAAGCGACGTCCAATCAGACGCTTGACCGCGTACAGAGTATTTTTTGGGTTAGTGACTGCCTGTCGTTTGGCGGGCTGTCCAACGATCACTTCACCGTCGTCAGCGAATGCGACGATAGAGGGCGTAGTACGATCGCCTTCAGAATTTTCGATAACGCGGGGTTTACCCCCTTCCATAACCGCGACACACGAGTTCGTCGTGCCGAGGTCGATTCCAATAATGGTACCCATGATTTGACAGTCCTTAACTAAATTCTAGTGATGAAATTCCGGAACCCTCACAGAGGCATTCCGTTCGTTACATAGATGATGTGGTGGTCAATTGAAGTTTCAAGACCCTATTTAGCCACCATGACAAGAGCAGGGCGTACAAGCCGATCATTTAACGTGTATCCCTTCTGCATAACACTTGTAACTGTGTTTGCAGCGACTCCTTCTACTTCCTGCATGGACATCGCCTGGTGAAATTCAGGGTTAAACTTCTCGTCTACAGGGTTAACTTCAAGAATATTATTTTTTTCAAAGACTTGAGACAGCATTTTCACTGTCAAATCTACGCCTTCAATAATAGATTTGGGATCGGCATCAGCAGCATGTGCCGCAGCCAGACCTAACTCAAGGCTATCTTTAACGGGCAACAAGTCTCCAACGATACTCTCCAAAGCGAATTTTCTGGCCTTAGCCACATCGTTCTGAGCGCGCTTGCGCTGATTTTCCATTTCAGCCTGCAGACGTAACAATCGATCCCAATGTTCAGCAGCCTTGGCTTGTGCCTCAGCAATTTGAATTTGGAGTTGTTCTGTTTCCGTTAGCAATACAGATTCATCAACCACGCCCTGGTCGTCAAACTGTAAAATATCTGCCTCCACCTGTCCTTCTGAATGCTCTGGCTCATTGTCAAATATATTTCCCTTCGGGCCTGCTGCCTCGCCCTCAAAGGAATGCTGCTCGGAACCATCAGCAGTGCCCGCTCGTTGTTCAGCTGCCTGAATGTCTTCAACAGCACCATTAGCCGCATTGTCAGACGGCGTGTTTTTGTCTGGCATCATCAGATAAGAAAACTCGTAAACTTTAATGAATTATTTGGGACGCAATAATACCTGTATCTGCTAAAGGATTATCGCTAACGTGACGCGGTGCTAAAACTAAGCCGCGGCGCAAATATAGGACCTAACTTCGCAGATTCAAGGCCGCACTTAACAGTTTTGACGTGACATCGACAACCGGTATAACCTGCGCGTAAGACATGCGCTTCGGACCGACAACACCCAATACACCTAACAGTTTCCCGTTAATCTCATAGGGAGATGTAACAACACTGCAATTGCCTAGCGCGTCGTAGCCCGATTCTCTTCCAATAAATATCTGCACGCCTTCCGCCGACACTGATCGCTCCAAAAGATGAAAAATATCTCTCTTTTGAGAAAATGCATCGAAAAGATCCCGTAATTTACTTACATCGCCCAGCTCGGCGTGGTCCAGTAAGTTGGTTTCACCCGCCAGAAGCATGCTATCGGCATCCTCATCAGGGTCATCAGGGCCAAAAACCTGTCCAGCAACATCGATCATTCGTTGCATGGATTGGCTCATATCCTCGCGGGTTGATTCCAGATCTCTGCGTAACCTGTCACGCACTTCAGCCAATGGCCGGCCCAGATATTCAGTATTTAACTCTCGAGCAAATTCCGATAACTCGTCCTTAGTGTATTCACGTTCAACGTGAATGATGCGATTTTGCACCTCCGTGTCGCTGATAATCAGAATAACGAGCACTCGTTTGTCTGATAGAGGCAGAAACTCTACCTGTTGAAGAGGTCCTTCCTCTCGTCGCGGCACAGTGACCATGCCAGCCATCTTGGTGAATCCAGATAGATAATTGGAAGCTGCCTTGACTAGCGCCTGATCACTCAAAGAAGGATCTAGAAGCGTTCGGATGTTATCGACCGTACTTTCGTCCGGCGGACGCACCTCTAGTAAGTTATCAACAAATACGCGGAATGCTGCTGACGTGGGAATACGACCCGCCGAAGTGTGGGGCGACTTCAACAGACCCATATGCTCCAGGTCGCCCATCACGTTGCGCACTGACGCTGCACTAATATCTATTCCGGGCAAGCGCGACAGAGTTCTCGAGCCTACAGGAGTCCCTTCTTCTATATAGTGATCAACGAGCAACTTCAATATGTGTTGCTCGCGCTCGGTGAATTCATACACCGGGTTAGCTGTCATGAAATTCGTCTCTTTTGACCATCATGTTGGCACTAAAATTCTACGGTGCCAGCTATTATTCATCACTTGGCGGCTGACAGGGATAAACTAAGGCCCTTCTAGCTTCCGATCAAGCGTTTAATTTTACCAATGCCTCGTAAAATCACAAGATCTGTAAAAATTGGCCCAATAATCGTTGGCGGCGCTGCACCTATCGTGGTCCAGTCCATGACCAACACGGACACAGAGGACGCAATACGCACAGCGGCTCAGGTTGCTGCTTTGGCACGTGCCGGGTCCGAAATTGTTCGAATTACCGTAAACACGGAGGCCGCGGCAAACGCGGTTCCTGAAATTCGTGACCGTCTATTGTCCATGGGCGTCGACGTACCGCTAGTCGGTGATTTCCACTTCAACGGTCATAAACTATTGGCAGCTGTACCCGATTGTGCCACGGCACTCGCGAAATATCGGATAAATCCTGGAAACGTAGGCCGCGGCTCCAAACGCGACGAGCAGTTTGCTCAAATGATTGAAATTGCCGCTCGCAACGACAAACCCGTGCGGATTGGCGCTAACTGGGGAAGTCTCGATCAAGAGCTTTTGGCCAAAATGCTGGACGAAAATGCTGCCTCTTCCAACCCCAAGACCCTAAATCAGATAAATCGTGACGCCGTCATAAAATCTGCACTGGACAGTGCTGAACGGGCTGTGGAACTTGGACTGGGCAAGGACAAAATCATTCTGTCCTGCAAGATGAGCAGAGTACAGGATCTGGTATCAGTGTATCAATCACTTGCCTCTCAAACGGACTATGCCCTGCACCTGGGATTGACCGAGGCTGGCATGGGTTCGAAAGGCATCGTCGCCTCCACGGCGGCCTTAGCCATTTTATTGCAACAAGGCATCGGCGACACAATACGTATTTCCCTGACACCAGAACCTGGCGGCGATCGCACCAACGAGGTTGTGGTCGGTCAGGAAATTTTACAAACCATGGGACTGCGTTCGTTTACTCCCATGGTCACTGCGTGTCCAGGCTGCGGTCGCACCAGCAGCACCTACTTCCAGGAGCTTGCCAGTCGCATCCAGACTTATCTGCGCGACAGCATGCCCGGTTGGAAAGAAAAACACCCAGGTGTTGAGGACATGTCAGTAGCAGTTATGGGCTGTGTTGTGAATGGCCCTGGCGAAAGTAAGCACGCCAATATCGGTATTAGCTTACCAGGCACCGGCGAACGACCTATTGCACCTGTCTACATCGATGGCGAAAAAGCGATGACGTTGAAAGGCGATCATATCGCGGAAGAATTTCAGAACATTGTTAATACCTACGTGGAGTCTCACTACACGACGTAAAACGACGGAGGCTCAAGCGCGGATGAACAGGGTCCTCCCGAATGAATAAACCATGGGACACTTTTCCTGATTTACAAAATCCACTTGTCCCTAAACAAGGGAAAAGTGACGCGAAAGGCATACGCAATGAGCTCTGTAAGCCTCGAAATAATCGGGTCGCCATCGTTGGTGCAGGTTTAGCGGGATGCTGGCTCGCACGAATTCTGGCTGAGCAAGGGATACCAGTAACGCTATACGAAAAGCAAACATCAGTAGCAACGGCTGCATCGGGTAATCCGGCAGGCATTGCCAAGCCGTTTGTTACTCGAAACCCCAGTCTTGCCATGTCTTTTCATTGCATCGCACACCAGCATCTGCTCAATCGGCTTCGCCTGTTTGATCTGGAAGCCTCTGCAGAGTTCACTCGTTGCGGCGTCTTACAGCTTGTAGAAAAATCCTATCCAGCTTCCGACTATTTTACCAGCCTGGAAGCACTGGAAGCCGCCGACGTCGCCGGCGCCACACTCAATAGCCACGCACTTAATTTCGCCAGTGCAGGTTGGCTAAATCCAAAGCAATTGTGTTGCAATCTTGTGATACACCCATTAATCACGTTAGTACTCGGGAAACAAATAACGAGTATTCGAGACTCAGGAACTCGACTGGAAGTCGGACACAGTCCCGGCACCAGACACGGACACGACCTCAGAAGCGATTCTGGTAAAGATCCGAAGGCCGATTGCGAAACCCGCTTCAGGGCTGAATACGAGAGCGGTCCTGAGAAAACGCACAGGCTGGAATTTCAGGATGGAAAATCTGCCTATGCAGAGCACATAGTTTTGACGACAGGTTCAGCAACCCACTTGATCCCAGATGCAAGCGACTTACCCATTACTGCTGCTCGAGGACAGATTAGTCGATTTTCGCTAAGCAAAAAATCAGTGGCTCCTAAATGCGTCGTGAACGGCAAGCACTACGTCATTCCTGACGGACAGAGCCTGCTGGTGGGCGCGTCCTTTCATCGAGACAATACTGATACAACGGTTTCTGAAATCGATCATGCGGCCAATCTAGCGGGGCTGCGCCAACTCTTACCAACTCTGAACGTGGATCCACATGCCGTCGCAGGCTATGTAGGTGTGCGAGCAACAACGCCTGACCGACTACCTATTGTGGGCCCATTACCCGATTTTGGCGCGGCAGCTAAGATTTACAGCGATATACAGCACGGAAGGCCATTAACAGACTATCAACGACTACCCTGCCGAACAGGGATCTACTTGATAGGCGGGCTGGGGTCTCGTGGCATAGTTACGGCGCCGTTTTGTGCACAGCTACTAGCTGATCATCTAACTCAAGCTAGTGCCAATTCCAAAGCACCATACTCATCAAACAAGATTGTCGATGAAACTTGCACAGCCGTCGACTACGGGCCGCTGGAAAAATGGGTAACCTTGCTTAACCCTGCCCGTTTCCTCATTCGCAAACTAAAACGTAAGCAGAAAATGTGAAATACTTATGACGCAAGCACTACGGAGACTGTCCTAGGCTCATTAGCCACCCTGTTCATCCGCTCATGAGCTGACACCGGTATACTGGCTTCATTCTCATTATTGCCTGTTAATCCTATATGAGCGCTGAATCAACTAATCACGTCGATAGTTCTAACGACCAAGTAGCACCAGATCCGATAGATCTCGATAGCGTGTTTTCGCAGCCGTCTCGCGATGAATGGCTGACAACGGCGCTGGCAGGATTACCTAGTCATGAATCACTAGACTCACTATGCAAGCAAACGCTCGATGGTCTAACCATTCAAGTGCTATATGACTCGTATGCAAGTGGGCAAATAAGTTCAAATTTTCGCAGTGATTCGACAGCAGGCACTTGGGACAATAGACTGAACATAACAAGCGGTTCAGACGATACCTCCGCTAACAAGAACATACTTGAAGGATTGAACGGCGGTAATTCCTCATTGCAAGTTCATATGTATTCTGCGACAAACCTGGCAACGGTACTTGACGGGGTCAAACTTGAATTATCAGCTGTTAGCTTGAGATCTTCGGGTTCGTACACGTCGGCAGCTGATGCTTATCTAACAATTGCCAACACGCAATCTGTAGACAAGCAGTCAGTGCAGTGTTCGTTTAATGCGGATCCTGTAGGCACTTGGCTTACTGGAGAATCCGCAACACAACCCGACCAACAATCATTGAAAGCGTTAGCGGTTTTTTCTTCGAAAATTAGTCAACAATTACCACTGGCCCGGACAATATTGGTTGATGCAGCGCTACATCACAATGCAGGTGCATCCGTGCAGCAAGAGCTTATCGCAAGCATTGCAACAGCATCTCTCTACTTGGAAGCATTGCTAAACGAGGGATTCAGCTTAGAGCAGGCCAGCCAGCAGATCGTCTTTCAAGTGGCCTGCGATGCAGATATTCTGATGGGTACCGTTAAACTTCGCACTTTGAAATGCCTCTGGCAGCATCTACTCACTGAATTTGCAGCAGCAAAGAACACTAACTTTGCAGCGCATTCAACTAACATCAATATTGTCGTTGAAACCTCGAAGCGTTATTTGTCCAAGCAGGATCACTGGAACAATCATCTACGCAATATTGCTGCATGTACTGCAGCAGCGATGGCAAGCGCAACCACTATCATCGTACATCCGCATGACAAAATTCAAGGTTGGCAGGCTAGCGAGGATTCATCATTAGGTGAGCGTATCGCTCGCAACTTACCGATTATCCTTGATCGTGAGTGCGGACTCACCAAAGTATCAGACCCCACCGCAGGCTCATTTGCGGTTGAAACTCTCACCCAGCAGCTTATGGACATTACGTGGCAACGGCTAAGCGATCTCAATACCGGTGATGCCTGGGTTACAACCCTAGCTAACGGGCAGTGGCAGAACGAACTTACCCAAACACATATCCGTCGTGTTCAGCGTTTACGCGATGAGTCGAGCGTCATGGTAGGGGTGAATCGTTTCAAAGAACAATCGATAATTATCAGCAAATCTACTGAAACGGAGTATTCAACCCACTCGAAAACTGCGCTTCTAAAAGCTGTACGTGATGCGGAAGAATTCGAGCAGCTTGCCATTGAAACAGGAGCCAAGCAATGAGCTCATCGACCTTCGAATTCTCTAAAGCAAACCCTCCAATTACTAGTGTTCAAACTGCCATAAAGACGCAGGCTTCTAGTGAACAACACGAAACACCAGAGGGGATCAACCTCAAGTCTCACTACGATGAGAGCGATCGTAAGTCCTCTGGCTACAAAACTGACTATCCAGGCTTTGCACCCTATACGCGCGGCCCCTACCCCACCATGTACGTGTCGCGCCCTTGGACAGTCCGACAATACGCAGGATTTTCAACGGCCGAAGACAGCAACGCGTTTTATAAACGAAATCTTGCGGCTGGGCAAAAAGGATTGTCAATAGCCTTTGATTTGCCAACTCATCGAGGCTACGACTCCGATCACCCACGGGTGACCAGCGATGTCGGCATGGCAGGTGTGGCAATCGATTCGATTCTCGATATGCAGATATTGTTCGACCAAATACCGCTGGACAAAATGAGCGTGTCAATGACGATGAATGGAGCCGTGCTTCCCATCATGGCACTGTATATTCTCGCCGCCGAGGAGCAAGGGGTTTCTCCAGAGAAACTGACTGGAACCATACAAAACGATATTCTCAAAGAGTTCATGGTCAGGAATACCTACATCTACCCACCCGCTCCCTCCATGAAAATCATTGCGGACATCTTTGCGTATACCTCACGCGAAATGCCGAAGTTCAATAGCATTAGCATCTCGGGTTATCACATGCAGGAAGCAGGAGCCACTGCAGATTTAGAACTAGCCTATACGCTGGCCGATGGCGTCGAATACCTACGCACGGGTATCGCAGCTGGTATGGATGTAGACAGCTTTGCACCACGATTGTCATTCTTTTGGGCTATCGGCATGAACCACTATATGGAGGTGGCTAAATTACGGGCTGCCCGGCTGTTATGGGCCAAACTTGTAAAATCGTTTAATCCGAAAAATCCACGATCATTGAGTTTGCGAACTCACTGTCAAACATCTGGTTGGAGTTTGACGGCACAAGACGTTTATAACAACGTAACTCGCACGGGTATCGAGGCGATGGCAGCAGTAGCAGGACATACACAGTCTTTGCATACCAATGCTTTCGATGAAGCGTTAGCATTACCTACGGATTTCTCAGCTCGAATTGCTCGAAATACTCAGCTTATGCTGCAACATGAGAGCGGTCTGTGCGACACCGTGGACCCATGGGGTGGCAGCCATTTCATGGAAACACTCACCAGAGAACTAGCAGACAAAGCATGGCAGCACATACAGGAAGTTGAAGAAAAAGGCGGTATGGCAAAGGCCATCGAAGCTGGCATTCCAAAACTACGAATAGAAGAAGCCGCCGCTCGTACGCAAGCTAGAATTGATGCTGGATCGCAAACAGTCGTTGGCATCAACGAGTTGGTTTTAGAAAATGAGGCGCCTGTTGACGTTCTGAAAATTGATAACGCCAAAGTACGCGAACAGCAGCTTGCGCGTTTGGCACAACTTCGTAGCGAAAGAGATCCGCAGGCACACAAGCAAGCTCTTCAGACTTTGACAACGGCCGCCAAAGAAGAATCTGGAAACCTATTGGCACTGGCGGTTGATGCAGCACGTGCACGCGCCACTGTAGGCGAAATATCTGATGCATTAGAGAGTGTATTTGGTCGACACACCGCTAGAATCCAATCTATTCAAGGAGTCTATTTAAACGCCATGGCCAATAATGCACAGCTCCCTCTCATTGAAAAACGCATTAATCATTTTGTGCGACATGAAGGCCGCAGGCCTCGTATTCTGATTGCAAAAATGGGACAGGATGGTCATGACAGAGGGCAAAAAGTGATTGCTACAGCCTTTGCCGACCTAGGATTTGATGTCGATATTGGCCCCCTCTTCCAAACTCCGGAAGAAGTAGCCAGACAAGCAGTTGATAACGATGTACATATCGTTGGAGCAAGCTCTTTGGCTGCAGGTCACCTGACACTGGTACCAGCACTCAAAAAAGCACTACAGCAAGAAGGTCGGGGAGATATTCAAATTGTTGTTGGAGGAGTTATTCCTCCCCAAGATGTGCCAGAACTACTTGCAGCGGGCGCAGCTGCGGTATTCCCACCGGGCACCGTTATCGCAGCTGCTGCTAAGCAGTTGTTAGACACATTGCTGCGTGAGTTGGGTCATCCTCCAGTGGAAGAGCTCCCAAGCTAATGGCCAGGCCAGTACTCAGCAGTAAACAACTGGCTTATGGTGTTTTAGCCCGCGAGCGCGCAATCTTGTCGCGCGCAATCACACTCACTGAGTCCAGTTTGTCATCCCATAGGGATATTGCTCAGGGTGCTCTACAACAGCTTCTACCTAGAACCGGCAAGGCGATCCGTGTCGGAATCAGTGGTGTTCCGGGGGTCGGCAAAAGCACCTTTATAGAAAACCTGGGCCTGCGGCTCATTGAGCAGGGCCATCGGGTTGCAGTGCTCGCCATAGACCCCAGTAGCCAACGAAGTGGTGGCAGCATATTGGGTGACAAGACTCGCATGCAAAATCTTTCACTCAATGAAAACGCGTACATACGCCCGTCACCTACCGGTGGGCATTTGGGCGGAGTTTCGCGAGTAACCCGCGAGTCTTTACTGCTCTGCGAAGCAGCAGGGTTCGATGTCATTCTCATAGAAACCGTTGGTGTGGGGCAATCGGAAACCGTTGTCTCTGAAATGGTGGACTGCTATCTGGTTTTGATGCTTCCAGGCGCCGGGGATGAATTACAGGGTATTAAAAAAGGTGTTCTGGAACTGGCCGATATCATTGCTGTAAATAAGGCGGACGGCAGTACAACAACCGATGCTCAGCATGCAAAAGCTGCGTACCAACGAGCGCTATCTATTTTGCAACACCGCACCAGCTGGAAACCACTGGCGCTAACCTGCAGTGCGATCAGCGGTGACGGTATGGATGAATTGTGGCAACAAGTGCGCAATCACCGACGGCAGATGATTGATACGGGTGAATTAGTTGAGCGCCGCGAACAACAACGTGTTACTTGGATGTGGTCCATGGTAGAACAACAAATTCTGGCTTCCGTTAAAAACAACCCTGAGCTTGAACCACTGTCGGCAAGTCTGGAATTGCAGGTCCGCAAACAATCTCTTACAGCACCACAGGCTGCTAATGAATTGTTGGTGGCGTGGGCTCAATCGAGGTATCTGGACGCTCCTGCACCAATACCCACGGTGCCGTAACAACACACCAAAAGTCAGGCTCACGGACCGTCCAGTCACGAGCGTCGTCGTCACTTGCGCGACTAACCGCGCCACTATCCAGCCAAGCTTGCAGTTTGTCCTTATCGTCATGTATGAGACAAACAGCGGCTTCCAGTAGATCGACAGCATCTGTCACCTGGATAACAGCTCCACGGGCAAAATGCTTAACCAATTCAGACCAAGCAATGACCGCAGTTTCCAGATTCAGGCGCGTGTCGAGATCCAGCTCATCTTTCTCTATTTCACTGCTCATTACATTCGCGCTATGAAGTCGTTGGAGCGCTCGATAGATTGATTCATTCGTTCTATCAGAATACCGATATCACCTTCCAGCTCATCGAAGGTTGTGCGTAGCGAACCTACGGCCTGTGCATTCAAATTATGCTTCAAGTAAAGGACATTGTCATACAGCGAGGCCAATACTGGCTGCATGCTCGCTTCGGATTCTTTCATGCTTTTCAGCATTTCGATATACCTAGTTTGGGTATCCTGAAGTTTAGATTGGCTGTTTCTGCGTAAAACTGCATCCGTGTAGGCCTTATTTTCCTTAGTCCACTCCTTGAACAAATCGCCCGCAACCTCTTCAACATCCTGGATTTGATCGGACACCTCGTCTGCTGCGTCCTTACTGTCTTCGTACTCATCTTTAAGTCGGTTATAAGCCTTCTTTAAATTCGTGTTTTTGATGGTCACAATACTGCCAAATCGCTCCAGAGCATCCTGAAATTGCTCTTGGGCGTCTTTCTGGGCATCGCGTGTGTCTTTAACATTACTGACAAGGATGTCGCGTTTGTGTATGCCGACTTTTTCAAGTGTGTTGTATTTGACCGTACTACAACCAACCGTCATAGCAGCGGTCGCGAGCAGCAAAATTCTTAGAATCAGACGCATGGTGGATTTTTCGACCACTGAAGGAATTACCCCGATAATATCACGCACACAGCACCGCTCCTGTGAACGTGTGTAATGTGCTTAGTGTTACTCTACTGGCTGTACACTTCTATTCTGGCTACAAAACACCCCCTATGGATA
>JBLHWG010000169.1:0-11167 GCA_047629055.1 Halioglobus sp. | reverse complement strand
TTCTGAGTAGCTCGCTAGAAAACACCAAAAGAAGAGCTTTGCATAATCTTGATAACTGTCGCCATGAACCATTAGCAGACTGGCCATTCCGTAAATCGCAGTGGAAATATCAGGATCCGGGGAAAATCGTGTTCTTTTGTCATAGGACTTGCTGGCTTCATTAATTAAATGAGGGGTTATCCAAAAGTACGCTGCTTTGAATAAGGATAGCATTTCTTATGATTCGTCTAAGTTGCACTTTCGATACTAGCGATGTTCCGGAACACGGTTGGATTCCTAACTATTCATCCCGAATGTTAGAAAACCAATAGAGACAATCGCAGACCCTATCGCCATCGTTTTTCGAAATGTAAGCTGCTCTAGCCTCCAGGCCAGCGAAAAAACAAATGCTGCAACAAATCCCATATTTGTAATCGGTACTACAACGCTTGCATCCCCACGCAATAGCGCATTAGTCAACAACCAGACGACTGAAAATACCAATATCCCTGCGATGACAATCAAATAGATGGGACCCAGCCTGATTTTTCTTCTTGATTCGATCATAGTGAAGTAAAGCAGGCCACCTATAAACCAGCCCAATGCTGCCAGTACCATCATACTGTCCGCACCTGCTCCAGCATTTAGACCTGCTTTGGTCAATATTCCATAGCTTGCACGCACAACACAGGCAAACAGGATCAATCCGAACCAGAACAGGTCGTATGCAGGATGGCGAGATGTTTCACTGATACGCGAATGCAGTAGAACTACAGTCAATAGTCCCACTAATACACCCAATATTCGATAGACATCGAGACCTTCCCCAAGAAAGACCACCGCCATTAAAACCAAAGGTATCGTATTCAATCGATAGATTGTAGACGCTACGCTGATGGGCAGTTTTGATAGACACTCAAGCAAAGCTATATTGGACACAGTCAACGCTAACGCTGCTAATCCACCAAAAAATAGAGTTGCATGATCTGATGAGAACACAATACCGTTCTTCATCATAAACGTGAATTGCAACGCACCCCAGATTACTGCAATGCCTGCAATCATCAGCCCACGTGAGCCGTTTTTCGACACATAAATCTTGAATACAAGATCCAACATCCCGGACGCTAGCAGACATAGAAGCGCCAGAGAAATAGTGATCATCTTTTCACGCTTTTGTTATCGAAAATCGATCTGGTTTTCATAGGACTAGTTATAGTCGCTCAGATAACTGTGCGTGTGCACAACGAGCTGATCATCGTCAATAAAGACAATTGCATATTCGGGATCCTCAGAAATCGCATGAATCTCATTATCTTTGAAGTTGAGTTTGACCTGATGATTGGTACCCCGCATCGACGAAAAAGAAATACCTCTCCAGTTCCCGCATAGTGGCCGATGAGCATGTCCAAAGAAAATATGTCGCACATCTGTATGGGTGTTCACTACAGCCGCGAACGACTCTTTCGAGTCGAGACCAATTTTATCAATACACGGTAAATTTAGATCAAATGGCGGATGATGCATAAACAAATAAACTGGCACGGAGCTGAACTTATTCAATTGATCTTGTAACCATTGCTGCCGACGTTCACAAAACGTACCTGCATCGGAGCCATCCAACTTCGTGTCTAGTAGTAAGAACACACCAACCGGTGTTTCAATTGCGCCTTGTACAAATCCGTCTGAGTTTAGTAATTCATTGGGAAACTGCACTCTGTAAATGTCCCGTTCATCATGATTGCCAAGAATGGAATACACCGGCAAACCTGTGCTTGCTATCTGTTCTTTAAAAAAACGGTAGGCCTCCTGTTCACCGCGATCAGCCAAGTCACCGGTAACGACTATGCAATGCGCATCACTGTGGCTTTCCCTAATGCTGCGTACACACAATTCAAAACGTTTTTGCGTATCGAGGCCATGGAGAAGTTCACCATACTTAAGCAGATGTGTATCAGTGATATGGATAAATTTCATACAGTAAATCTCCTTTTGTCATTGAATGCATTCGAGCTGTTGGTATGGCTCATTATGCTCCAACGTCTTGGATATGCGCCCATTCCATTCGCTCAATCGTGGTAAGACAATTTCTTCAAATGCAACTAAGGATGCGCATCACCGCCAATGGTTTCCGGGAAGTGTGCTGCGAACCCTCTGATTAAAGCTTGCCGTTAAGCGTTGGACAATACACCGAGTATTGTCGACCCAGGCGCATATAATTTGAGATACTCAACTATGAAATGTATTTTAGATACTCCAGCTGTGAGTACTCGATCAACGCAACACAAAGACGTTAGTTTCACCGCACCTTCCCCGTAACGAAATAGGTGCGTGTGATTCAAACTGCTGTCGATGCGCAGAGATATCAGTGGATCCTGAGTGTTCGGCTGCAACCATAAGTTCAGCACTGATCAAGCACCTGCAACCCACTTGTCGAGTGGCAGATTCTAGACGACTAGCAACATTTACGGCATCACCAAGCACTGCAAACTCTAACCTCTCTTCACTGCCGATATCGCCAATAATCACATTTCCAAAATGCCCACCTATAGCCAAGCTCAGTGCATTGATGTTGGGCAGAGAATCGGCTTGCTTCCACACCTCAAAGGCCGCCGCCATCTCTACTGCAGCTATGAGGGCATTAGACGCATCGTACTGCGTAGGCTCTGGTGTCCCGAATGTCGCCATTAGCCCATCCCCCATGAACTTATCCAAAGTACCGTTGTTTTGAAAAATAACTTTAGCCAGAATCCCATGAACCTCCCTGAGCAGTGCAATAGTCTGAGCTGGAGAGTGTTCTTGGGACCAGGATGTAAATGCAACAAGGTCTGCAAAAATGATCGCACAATCATGCTCACGAGGCTGTGAGAAGGGATGAGTTTTCCCCGCTAGCAGCTCGGCTGTCTTATCAGGAAAGTATCGGGCCAAATTTTCTTTTTCACGAGCCAGATTGGATTGTCGAATAGCTATGGTTCGCGATCGCATTACCGCCAAGGCCAGTAGTCCAGCTACGATAAGCAACACTCCAACCTCCTGAACCCTTATAGCCACATCTATGTAGGTAGGATTCGCAAACGCGTTCAGCATACTTTCCATGCTGACGACATCGGAGGGCAGTCGAACGGTATCTGGCATTCTCAGTAGCCACATAGTACCGATAGTCCAACAGGCAGCTGCTGATATGCCACCCCAAAGCACCAAACGAGGCCTGTAGGCATACGTGAGGCCTGCTAGCAGAACAAAAAAGAAGATGAAGTTGCCGTAGCGCAATATGAACTGCGGTGGATAATCAAGTGGTAAAAGTGGATTGGGGTATATTAAAACGAACGACATCAATGCAAAATCGGCAGTGACAAAACCGAACTGAAACCACGATTTACTCCATTCCGCATTTTCCACAAACCACCCTCCACACCCTAATAGTGCAAAAAGTATTAGTACGAAGTAGATATATAGAGGGCCAGGCCAAAGCAATAATGGTGTCACAAGGACTGCAATGGCGATCAGGGCGACCAGACGTCCGTAAAGCGCAAGTTTCTGAGCCGCGCGCTGCTCTGCTCTCAACGACGGTAACTCGATCCGGCTGTTCCTAGCGTATTTCATCAGTCTTACGATATTCCGGTTATCGAGCAGTCCACAACCAAGACGCAGGTCCCAAGCCGCTTGAGCCAATTACTTGTACGATCAGGACGTCCAGATAGACGCAACCCATATTGTCACAATCCGTTAACCGGGGCATTCATATATCGCTGTTCCAAAAACGTACTGGATTTTATTTACATCGCAAACCCACATCGGTGAGCGCAGTGATGGTTTAAAGATTGTTATCCAGATTAGCTGTTATGCTAGACACACTTCATGAGCACAAACGCAACAATGATTGAAGCCACGAATCTGGATAAGTTCTACGGCAAGTTCCAAGCACTCAAGAACATCAACTTGACAGTAAATCAAGGCGAGCGTGTGGTCATTTGTGGCCCGTCTGGTTCTGGAAAATCGACCTTAATTCGGTGCATGAATGGTCTTGAGAGCCACGATGCCGGCAAGATGGTTGTAGACGGCATCGAAGTTTTCGAAGGCTCAAAAGACATCCGTAAACTTCGCCAAGAAGTGGGCATGGTCTTCCAACAGTTCAATTTATTCCCACATCTGACTGTGTTAGAAAATCTCACCATTGGCCCTATCCGAGTGAGAAAGAAATCTAAGGACGAGGCTGAGGCTGCCGCGCGTAAGTACCTGGAGCGCGTTCATATTCCCGAGCAAGCCGATAAATACCCCAGCCAGCTGTCAGGTGGGCAGCAACAACGCGTCGCCATTGCACGCTCCTTGTGCATGGAAACTCGAATTATGTTGTTCGACGAGCCCACGTCAGCCCTAGACCCTGAAATGATCAACGAGGTGTTGGAAGTCATGGTGGATTTAGCGGAATCTGGAGGAATGACGATGGTGTGTGTCACTCACGAAATGGGTTTTGCGCGTAAGGTAGCCGATACCATGGTTTTTATGGATGAAGGCGAGATTATCGAAACTGCCCCACCTGAGCGTTTTTTCACCAACCCGGAAACAGAGCGCTGCAAGACCTTTTTGAAGCAGATTTTGGTGCACTGAGCTTTGGTAAATCAAGACAACATCTACGTTAAACCCCAAGCACCAGCGCTGTCACGCTTTTTTGCATCAACACCCGTATGCATTGTTATCTATGCCGTTGTCATCGGATTTATAATCTCGTCCGCACACACCGGTGCCCAGGCAATGGGCTACAACTGGCAGTGGTACAGAATCCCGCAATATTTCTACACCTTTACAGATGACGGCTTTCAGTGGGGCGAAATAGCAATAGGTTTGGTAAAAACTGTTGAATTGTCCCTGTCGGCTTTTTTCCTCTCACTGGTCCTGGGTTTGGTGATAGCACTGCTGCGACTATCCGATTTAATTGTCGGACGTGCTATCTCTGTCGTGTTTTTAGAAATAGTCAGAAACACACCCTTGTTGGTGTTGTTGTATTTGTTCTACTACGTTATGGGGCCCATATTCGACTTAGATCGTTATGTTGCGAGCATTCTATGTCTGGGTGTGTATCACGGAGCCATGATTTCGGAGATACTCAGAGCTGGAATAAAAGCGGTACCACTAGGCCAATGGGATGGCGCTAAATCAATTGGCATGTCCTCTAGCCAAGTGTACCGGTTCATTATATTGCCCCAATCAATCCGATTTATGCTGCCACCTCTCACTGGCGAGGCGGTTAATATGATTAAGAGTTCTGCCATTGTCAGCGTCATTGCCGTTGCAGAGCTAACCACTATCGGAAGAAATATTATATCCGACACCTATATGAGTTTTGAGATCTGGTTTACGATAGCGATTGTATATTTAGTCGTAACTTTAATTTTGTCGATTGGCATTTCATACGTCGAACGACATTTTGCAGTAACCGAGTAGCATATTTTTTTGTGGCTTCACATTGGAAGGAGATCTATCTTGAGTATTAGAAAAAGCCTTGGCATTACTGCCGCTGTGCTGTTGGCTGCGACATTCGCGGCTCCAGCCTTTGCGCAACAAGCCAGTAAAGCATTGTCATCAGAAAGTGTTATTGAGGCAATTAAAAAGCGTGGAGCCATAAAAATTGGCTTGTCTGTATTCAAACCTTGGTCAATGCGCAACAAGAATGGCGAATTAATCGGTTTTGAGCTGGATGTCGGCCAAAAACTGGCAGACGATATGGGTGTGGAAGCAGAATTCATCCCAACAGCTTGGGACGGTATTATTCCATCACTTGTAGGTGGCAAGTTCGACGTCATCATCAGCGGTATGACAACGACCGCTCAGCGTAATCTGACTATCAACTTTACCAATCCTTACGCGTACTCAGGCGTGACCATCCTAGCCAACACCAAGATGACTGCTGACTTTACAACCATGGAAGACTACAACAGTTCTGACGTGATTTTTGCTGCACGTCGAGGAGCAACTCCAGCAGCAATCATCCCTCAGATGTTTCCAGAAGCTCAACTACTACTGTTTGATGAAGATGGAGCGTCAACGCAGGAAGTACTCAACGGCAAGGCACACGCCACGATGGCATCAGAACCTACGCCATCTTCTGAAGCTAGACGTTACCCTGACGTTTTAAATGTGCCATTCGACACGGCTTTCTCAGCCACTGGAGAAGCTTTTGGCCTAAGAAAAGGTGATGCTGATGCTCTTAATTACTTCAATAATTGGATCAACATTCACACCCGTAACGGCTGGTTGAAAGAGAAGCACAATTACTGGTTTCGTGGCGATGACTGGTCAGGAATGGTTCCAGAGTAATAGATCCTTTATCTTCCATGACACTCCCGGTAATAAACCCGAGTTTGAACGCTTTGGCAGGTGTCTTGTGCACCCGCCAAAGCGTGCGTCTTTACGGCTGATAATCCAGTAGCCTGTGCGAATTTATAACAAGAAAATACATTGGTTAGACTTTGTTCTAATGGCGGTGTTAATTGCCATCGTTGCCATTGTTTGGTATCGCATAGATGGTGCGCTTAACTATAAGTGGCGCTGGGAGATAATCCCGAATTACATTATTCGCTGGGATTCAGATAAACAGACCTGGGTTGCCAACCTCCTGCTTCAGGGGGTAATTACCACCATCAGAGTCAGTATCTACGCAAGCATATTGGCGGTAGTTCTTGGCGTTATTCTTGGAATAGCGCGGTGCTCAAAAAACCTTGCCGTTCGCATGTTGGCCAGAACCTATTTGGAGGTTTTGCGCAATATCCCGCCAGTTGTTGTCATATTTATATTCTACTTTTTTCTCTCAGAGCAGCTTGTAACCGCTTTCAACATTGAGGGCTGGGCTCGAGGTATTGCTCGACAAGAAGACAAGGCGATGTGGGAGTTCTTTTTCGGTGATATGCGCCGATTCCCTCAATTGGTGTCAGGTGTCATTGTATTAGCACTTTTCGAAAGTGCTTTTGTGGGTGAGATTATTCGCGCAGGCATTCAATCGATCAATAAAGGCCAACATGAAGCTGCTCAGTCCATAGGCATGGGCAAAATTGATCAAATGCGGTTTATCGTTCTACCGCAGGCGCTTAAAAAAGTGGTTCCGCCTTTGGCAAATCAGTTTATTTCCCTTATCAAGGATAGCTCTATTATTTCGTTGATATCAGTGCAAGAACTTACGTTTAAAACCGTGGAGCTGGTTGCCTCAACTCGAGCCATTTTTGAAGCGTGGATAACTACAGCGCTGTTCTACTTTATTATCTGCTTTACGCTGTCCATGTTATTTCGCAAGCTTGAAAACAACAATGTCGCTCGCTCCTAGATGAAATCCGATCACCGCCCCGCGGAAGGCCACCCCGTAAATTTATTGGGTGATCAATGAATGCGATAGTACACACACCCATAACCCAAGCCTTGCAGGAAGGAGCCCTCACTAGACGAGAGCTAAAGGCACTCATGCAACGAAGTGATAAGCCAGCGCTATTGCGTTTGTTGGTTTGGTTTTGCGTGCTCGGTATCACAACGAGTATTGTGTGGATATCAATTGGCCACTGGTACCTGCTTCCAGCTATGCTGGTCCACGGCATTGTTCTGGTACATCACTTCTCACTGCAACACGAATGCTGCCATTACACGGCTTTTAGAACCCGTTGGTTGAATGATTGGGTTGGCAATATTTGCGGGCTGGTCATCATGCTACCCAATCGCTTTTTTCGTTATGAGCATTGTGATCATCACACGTACACGCAAGTGGTTGGCAAAGATACGGAGATGATTGAACTGCCAAAAACATTGCTTGGGTATTTTGCGTACATTTCTTCTTACCCTTATTGGAGGTCAAAATTCAGTGAGCTTGGGCGTCATTGCCTCGGGCGTCTTACAGCCAGCGATAAAAGCTTTGTACCTCGCGAAGAAAGGGGTACTGTGATTTTGGAGGCACGGCTTATGGCGGCATTTTATGCCATTGTCATAATAGTTTCCATGACCTATCAGCTTTGGGGAATCTTATGGTTCTGGTTTCTCCCTGTCGTACTCGGTGAGCCTGTAATGCGCGCAATACGCATGACAGAGCATGTCGGGCGACCAACGGTTACAGACATGAAAACCAACACCCGCTCAAACAGAGTTGCCTTACCCTGGCGCTTCTTGTGCTGGAACATGAACTACCACGCCGAGCATCACTATGCATCGTCAGTCCCTTTTCATGCGTTGCCTGCTTTGAGTGAAAAGCTTGAGGGCTATATTTACACCGAAGATAGAGGCTATTTTGGAGCGCACGTCGACATTGTGTCCCAATTAGTCGGTAAGTCTCCTAGAAGCGACAGCGTCTGAGCTACGTTATTAACCATCCAACTGTAAATGCACAGGCGCTATGAACGAAAACTGGCACACCATAATCGGCTTGAGCGAACTAGAGCCTAAAGACGTCACTCAGGTGAATCACGAAAAGCTAACACTTGCCGTCTACGATACTGACGATGGAGTGTTCGTTAGCGATGCTCGCTGTTCACATGCTGGCGCTAACCTGTGTGATGGCTATTTTGATGGTAAGAACATTGAGTGTCCATTGCACCAAGGGCTGTTCGATGCCCGAACCGGCGTGGCTAAAGCTGCGCCCGCAACTCGACCATTAAAAATGTATGAGAGCCGCGTACAGGATGGCGAGATTCAGATTAAGTTGCTGCTTTGACCTGCAATATTAGCTTCTGACGCATCATGTTCTGCCACGAAATGCCCTGGTGCCTCTTCAATAAGTTTCGGAACATAGTCTGCAATACCAGCTTTAAGCTTACTGGGCATAAAACGTAAGGCTGCTTCTGGATCCATCGGTGAAGGTAACTCACCACGCAGACGCAATCGTTTTCGTTGCCGCTCAAGGATGGGGTCAGGAATAGGCACAGCCGATATGAGTGCCTGAGTATAAGGATGACGAGGGTGTGTACATACCGCGGCGCTTGCAGCCAACTCTACAATGCGGCCCAGATAAATCACCATGATGCGATCTGATATCTCCCGCACTACAGACAAATCGTGCGAAATAAACAGTAGAGACATTCCAAATTCAGCTTGAAGATTTTTCAACAGTTCAAGAATCTGAGCTTGAATGGAAACATCCAATGCAGAAACAGCTTCATCACAAATAATCAGTTTGGGCCGATTTATCATGGCGCGTGCAATACCCACACGTTGATTCTGCCCCCCGGATAACTCATGCGGGTACCGGTTGATCATTGACGCATCCAGTCCGACACGTTCCATCATATCTCGTACCGCCTCTCTGCGTTCACGATCAGTCAGATCGGGTCTGAATGTTCGCAACGGCTCTGCAATGGAACTGGCGATAGTCATTCTCGGATCCAAGCTTGCCAGCGGGTCCTGAAATACTATTTGTAAATCCTTTCGCGCGTTTCTCATCGCTTTCTTATCCAGCGAAGTGAGGCTCTTACCTAACCAACTGACGTTCCCATCACTCGGCTTTATCAGCCTTAGGATCGCTCGGGCTAGTGTTGATTTTCCACAACCGGATTCCCCCACTATGCCCAATGTTTCACCTTCTCGAAGCGAAAACGTAATTCCATCCACTGCACGTAGTGGAATCTTGCGTCCGAAAATCCAATGACCTGTACTAACCGGAAAATGTACCTTGATATCATCTACCTTTAGGAGTGTTTTCGAATGCACATTGAGTGCACGGGTCGTATTGGTATCGATCCTGGGCATAGCCTGCAGTAGTTGACGTGTGTAGTCGTGTTGAGGACTGGCAAAAACATCCTCGACTGAACCCTGCTCTACAAATGCTCCTAATCGCATCACATGAACACGATCGCACATTCGTGCAACCACTCCCATGTCATGGGTGATCAAGGCGACTGCCATGCCCTGCTCAACTTGCAGCTGTGCGATCAGATCAAGGACCTCAGCCTGCACCGTGACATCCAACGCCGTTGTAGGCTCGTCTGCGATGAGAAGCTTAGGTTCACACAGCATGGCCATGGCAATCATAACCCGTTGGCGCATACCGCCTGATAGCTCATGTGGATACTGAGTAAGCCGCCTCTTCGCATCCGGTATTTGTACGCGGTCAAGCCAAGCCAAACACTGACGCTGAGCATCAGCACCTTTACTGCTGCGGTGCACGTGCAGTACTTCTGCCATTTGCTGGCCAATCCGCAAATGTGGTGTTAACGCTGTAAGGGGGTCCTGGAAAATCATACCAACCTCATCACCACGAATTTTATTCAGTTCACGTGATGCCAAGTTGAGAATTTCTTGTCCTTCGAGTTGCACGGATCCTGCAGCCGTACCATTGCCTGCCAGTAGACCCATTGCGGCAAGAAATGACTGACTCTTGCCAGAGCCCGACTCTCCTACAACACCTAAGCACTCGCCTGCTGCAATATTGAAAGAGACGCCACGCACCGCATCGATACCGCCATCGGTGGTCTCGAACGATACCTTCAAATCACTGACAGATAGCAACTCCATCTCAACGGTCCTTGGGATCGAGTGCGTCGCGTAAACCGTCGCCAATAAAGAACATGGTGAGAATGATCGCAACATAGAAGAACAATGGATACCCTAACTGCCAAAGTGTTCCATATGCCATGGTGCCGGCACCCTGTGCAATCAACGCTCCTAACGATGTATAGGGTTCTGAAATGCCCAGTCCTAAAAAGGAGATAAAACTCTCAGCAAGAATCATTTCTGGAACTAGTAGCGAAGCATATACGATCACCACGCCGATGAGATTAGGAAGAATGTGTCTTACGATGATCATGCTTTCAGACACACCTCCTGCTCGGGCCGCCTCAATAAATTCCCGACCTTTAAGAGCGAGAGTCTGAGCCCGTACAATTCGCGCCATTGTTAGCCACGAGACAGCCCCCAATGCAATAAACAAAGTGACGAATGATCTACCCGCCACAATAAGAATGAGAATAATGGCAAGCGTAGCTGGGATGGCAAGGAGTACGTCAACTATGCGCATCATGACACCATCTACTCGTCCACCGACATAGCCGGCAATAACACCCCAGGCAGTACCTAGAACTAAAGCCATGGCAGCACTAATTAAACCCACCAGCAACGACGTGCCAGTCGCCTGAATTGTTCTGGCGTAGAGATCTCTACCCAATTCATCGGTACCAAAAAAATGCCCAGTCTCGGTGGAAGGTGCACCTAAGGTCTGGATATT
>JBLHWG010000168.1:0-11167 GCA_047629055.1 Halioglobus sp. | reverse complement strand
GGCGTTGAGGTCGAGCTCCCTGTGTCGCAAGCTTGGTAAACTGCTCACTGCCAAACAGATTGACGAAATGACCGTAGGCAACCTTTGCGTTGGCGATTGCGATCTTGCCAGTTAGTGAGGATGCAGATTCGTTGTTAATTTCTGCAAGTGCACTATCCACACTGACGTCAACTCGACTGACGAAAAAACTAGCAACAGAGGCGATTCTTGCTACAGACTCTCCAGCTGCATGGCGCCGTTCCAGCCCTCGTATATAGGCGTGTGCGATTTCTCGGTATCTTGAAATACTGAAAAGCAATGTGACGTTGACATTTATTCCTAATGCAGTCAGTGCTTCGAATGCTTTGACGCCGGCTTTTGTGCCAGGAACCTTAATCATCAGGTTGGGTCTGTTGACTCTTTTGTGTAGCTCGACGCCCATTGCGATTGTGCCTGCAGCATCGTGTGCCAGATCAGGGGTTACTTCAAAACTAACCATGCCATCGACTCCATCGGTGGCTTCGTATGTCTCTGCAAAGGCATCTGCTGCCGCTTGAATGTCGGGGATAGCAAGTTGGTTAAACAGTTCGAGTGCTGATACGTCGGGATCTGCTGCTACGATTGCTCGGATGTCACCGTCGTATTCATTCGTTTTGGCGATTGCCTGTTCGAAGATAGCAGGGTTGGACGTTAGCCCCATGACTTTGTCGTCCTTGATCATGGTCTGTAATTCGCCTTCGAACAGACTCTTCTGGATATAATCCAGCCACATGCTCTGACCGATTCCGTAGGCTTCTGCTAGCGGGTTGCTTTGACTCATGTTTATTTATCCTCGTGGAATTGTTTAGTTTAACAAGAATGCATCGTTATCAATGGTCGCGTGCACCGAATATTGCAGTTCCTACTCTCACAATAGTGGCGCCTTCGCAAATAGCGGCTTCCATATCACCACTCATACCCATAGACAGTGTGTCTAATTCGGGAAAGTCTGCTTGTAACGTGCCCAGTAAATTTCGCAATGTTGCAAACACTTTCCTCTGTTCATCGAATTCAACACGCGGTGCGGGTATGGCCATCAATCCACGAACGCGTAACCCCGGCAGCACTGAACATGCCAATGCTAGTTCACCGACCTGATCGATCAACAAACCGGATTTAGAGTCTTCATTGTCCAAGTTAACTTGAAGGCAAATATTCAAAGGTGATTTGTCGGATGGGCGAGAATCAGAAAGACGTTTTGCCACTTTCAATCTATCTACGCTGTGCACCCAGTCGAAATGCGTTGCAATCAGCTGACATTTACGCGACTGAATAGCACCAATAAAGTGCCAGTCCAGTGATTCACTTGCCAGTGTCAGAATTTTTTCTACGCCCTCATCCACATAATTTTCTCCGAATGAGCGTTGTCCAGCTTGTATGGCGGCTTGTATCGCTGCGACGGGTTTACGTTTACTAACCGCAAGCAGGCTTACGCTATCTGATTCCCGATGGTACTTCTGGGCAAACTTAGTGATTTGTTGAGTTACTTGCTGTAATGCGATTGGTAGGGAAGGTGTGGTTTCGTTCACGTTAATTGGCCTCAACGGGAGTTAATCGGTCTGCTTGGATCCGCAAAAGGGCTACATGCAGGTTAACTAAAAGTGGATCGGTGCCGCCATCTTGTGTGCGACTCCTTGCGTAATGTTTGCGTTTGAGTCGTCCTATACACGGGTATTGCAAATTGGTGTGCCTGGATAAAATAAGGGTTTGTTTCATGGATATCGCTCAGCTTCTGACATTTGGTGTAAAGCATGGCGCCTCTGATATGCATCTGTCGGCCGGTTTACCTCCAATGATACGCGTGGATGGAGACATGCGTCGTGTGAACGTGGCCGCGCTAGATCATGCTGCGGTCCAGGGCATGGTGTACGACATCATGAATGACAAGCAGCGCAAAGACTATGAGGAGAAGCTGGAGACCGACTTCTCTTTCGAGATACCTGAAACTGCTCGCTTTCGTGTCAATGCATTTAATCAAAATCGCGGGTGTGGGGCAGTCTTCAGAACAATCCCTTCCAAAATACTTTCGCTTGAGCAATTGGGAGCACCGAAGATTTTCAAGGAAATCGCATCCTTGCCTAGAGGCATTGTATTGGTGACGGGTCCTACTGGATCGGGAAAGTCCACAACGCTTGCGGCGATGGTGGATTATAAAAATGAGTCGGATTTAGGACACATACTAACGATAGAAGACCCAATTGAATTTGTGCATGTAAGCAAGAAGTGTCTTATCAATCAGCGGGAAGTTCACCGTGATACTCATGGCTTTGGTGAGGCTTTACGATCAGCGCTGCGAGAAGATCCAGACGTTATTCTAGTGGGTGAAATGCGCGATATGGAAACCATTTCTATGGCGTTGACAGCTGCAGAAACGGGTCATTTGGTCTTTGGAACGCTGCACACCAGTTCAGCTGCAAAAACGGTAGATCGAATTGTTGATGTATTCCCATCTGGCGAAAAACCCATGGTGCGTTCGATGTTATCGGAGTCGTTGCGGGCGGTTATTTCGCAGACGTTATTGAAGAAGAGTGGTGGTGGTCGAATCGCTGCACATGAAATTATGATGGGAACTCCCGCAATCCGAAATTTGATACGAGAAGACAAAGTAGCTCAGATGTACTCTGCCATTCAAACCGGTCAGCAACACGGCATGCAGACTTTGGATCAGAATCTGAAGGAATTGGTTAAGAAGGGATTGGTTGATCTGGCTGAAGCGAAATTGAAAGCCATGAATCCTGAAAGCCTGATGTGAGCACTCTTTAGAAACTCTGTGCTCTGTATTCACCAGAACGATCAATAAAGAATTGAAGAGGATTTATCCATGGATCTAAAAGTCGCCAAGCGTTTTATGGACGAACTGCTGGTCAGTTTGTATAAGAAGGGTGGCTCTGATCTGTTCATCATTGCCGGCGCCGCACCGTCTATGCGCATACATGGAAAAGTGCAGCCGGTGATGGACAAGATCCTGACTCCTGAGCAAACTTTGGCTATGGCTAAATGCTTGATGACGGAGATTGAGAAAGAAGATTTCAGGAATAACAAAGAGTGCAATTTTGCGATTGCGTTACCGGACATCTCACGATTTCGAGTGAATGCATTGGTGCAGCGAGGAAGCGCAGGATTGGTCGTTAGAATTATCCCGAACGGTATTCCCAGTTTTGCTGATTTACATTTGCCTCAAAGGCTTGCAGAAATTGCGATGGTGAAGCGTGGTTTGGTTATATTCGTTGGTGGAACGGGTTCTGGCAAGTCGACAAGTCTGGCTTCTATGGTCGATTACCGCAATGAGAACTCGCACGGGCATATCATCACCGTGGAAGATCCTGTGGAGTTTGTACACAAGCACAAAGGTTGTATTGTGACTCAGCGAGAAGTTGGGACTGATACAGAATCGTTTGAAATTGCGCTGAAAAACACTCTGCGTCAGGCACCTGATGTCATTCTGATTGGAGAAATTCGTGATCAAAAAACCATGGAGCATGCGATTTCTTTTGCAGAAACTGGGCATTTGTGCCTGGCAACGCTCCATGCCAACAACACTAACCAAGCGTTAGATCGGATTATCAACTTCTTCCCGGAAACTCGCCATAAGCAGCTGTTGCTCGATCTCTCTCTGAATATGAGGGCATTCATATCGCAACGCTTACTACCCACACCGAGTGGCAAAGGGCGTAGAGCTGCTGTAGAGATACTGTTGAACACACCATTGATGTCAGATTTGATCTTGCGCGGTGAAATTCATGAAATCAAGGAGCTCATGAGACGGAGCGAAGATCAGGGCATGCAAACATTCGATAGCTCGCTGTTTGATCTGGTCAAATCAAATTCAATCACTATTGAAGAGGCGATGCGCAACGCGGATTCGATAAATGATCTTCGTTTAAGAATCAAGCTTGATGCGGCGAGCAGCTCTGGCACAATTGATGACAGTAGCGATGATCTGTCCCTGGAGGAAGATGATCAAAGTAGCCAGATGTTCGGTTAACTAAGTGATTGGTGATAGGCGATACCCTTCTTTGTAGGTGTGCCGATGATTGCCTCAGAAGCTGTCGTACTGCAGAATGGACGCCTATCACCAACACGCTTTCAGAACACGGATGACAAGCATTGCCTTGAACGCTCGCGCGACGCAGACGCTGATCGACGATTGTGTAACACAAGCTAAATCAGTGGCGGGTAAATCAACAGACCCGCAGGTTGTTATATCGCCTTACCGTTTTAATCCACTGGGTGCCCATATCGACCACCAAGGCGGTCAGGTTCTGGCCCGCTGCCTCAACCAATATACTATTTTATGTTTTTGGCCGAGTGGTTCTGGTCAATGTAGTGTGTACGCCAATCTTGAATGTGGCGAATGGCAAAGCACCGAATTCTGGCCGTCTGAGCTTCAAGATGAGTATGACTGGGATTCAATGGCAAGAGCATCTTTTACTGCATTGGCTGACTTTGCACAGACAGACCAAGGCATTGATGCAGTTGTCTTTGGTACGATGGTGAGTTGTGGCTTGAGTTCGTCAGCTTCCGTTATTTTGGCTTATTTGTCAGCACTCGCAGACGTTAACAATATCGAGCTTACCCCACAGGGTCTAGTTGAATTATCACGACGAGTGGAAAATGACTACCGCGGACTGAACAATGGTGTTCAGGACCAAATGTCTATTGTTTTTGGTCAAGAAAAATCGTTATCGTTACTGGATGTTGAGGCAGTTAGTGCGAGTCACATCGCTGATCCGACAGATATGGACCGGTTCCGATTTCTAATGTGCTATTCGGGGGTATCGCGCAACCTGACAGGATCATCATTTAATATAAGGGTTGCTGAATGCAGGGCAGCTGCTCAATCTTTATATGCAGAGGCTGATCACCTGGGGCAGGTTCCCTTGACGCTGAGAAGTTCGGAGCGTATTAACGCGCTTCCAGATCTATTAGCCCGTCGGGCGCGGCATGTTTATGGTGAGATGGCGCGAGTCGCCCTAGGAGCAACTGCCTGGATGGATGGTGATATAACTCGGTTTGGTCAGTTAATGAATCAATCCTGTCAAAGCTCCATTCACAATTATGAAAGTGGTAGTGAGTGGCTCATTGCCTTGCATGAGATTGCACGGGAGATTCCAGGTGTTTACGGAAATCGATTTAGTGGTGGTGGATATGGAGGTTGTTTGTTCATGCTCGTGGACAAAAACAGAGTGGAAGACATCGCTGTGCAGTTACTAGATAGCTATACTGGGCTTTACCCCGAGCTAGAAGGCATTGCAAAAGTACTGCTTGCTGAATCTGAAAGTACCGTGAGGCTGGTATAGCGATGAGTGGAAACACCTCTGTTGACAAGGCTATTTTACTAGCAGCGGGACGTGGAAAGCGGTTAAAGCCACATACGGATAACACACCGAAACCGTTGTTGGCATATCACGGCAAGGCGACTATCGACTACCTAATGGATTCCTTGCAAATTGCGGGAATCAACGATGTTGTACTAGTCACTCATTATTTGGGCGAACAAATAGAAGCTTATGCTCAGCGACGGGCCATGATGTCGGGTCAACGAGTGCGCTGTGTTCAACAACAGCTCCTTGCGGGTACCGCGGACGCACTTCAATGTGTGTTGAGCGAGTATCCGGAATTTGGGTCAGATTCGTTTTTACTCACTGCTACTGATTATCTGGTTCCAAAGAATTTTTTTTCGGAGCTACTTGAGTTTCATCAAGCTCATTCCATGGGATTGAGTGTGAGTCTTAAGGCATTGCCGGAAAGTGAATTGGAAGGACGTTCCAGTGTTCGCTTCAATGAAGATCAGTCTATAGGCGAAATCGTTGAAAAGCCTCCCGCTGGTACAGCGCCGAGTTTATTGGCAGCCAACCTTACGTTTGTATTGCCTGGCGCTATTGTTCCTTATGTGTCCCAGACTCCCGTCTCACCCAGAGGTGAGAAGGAAATTCAGCATGCCATCAATAGTTGGATAATAGCTGGGGGCGAAGCTAGAGGATTATTGCAAGCCACTCCGAGTGAATGGTCTCCTGATTAGCCTTTGAGACGTTGGGCTGCCGCACGGGTCAGTAGCTCTCCAGTCGTCAACCATTTTTGGAGGTTTGCGCCATTTTTTACTCTTCGTTTGTGAGCATCTGATGCTAAGAGGGAATCGAGTAGGTCTCCGGCTGTATTAAACAGTGTATCCGGTGCATAGCTTTGTTCCCAAGCTTTGCGGGCCGCTTGTCCTCGTTCTTCTGATTCATTTTGCAAGGTCTTCAAAAAGCCGGGTATGGAGCTGATTCGGCGTTCCTCGAATTTTATAGCAAAGCTCCAATCAGTCTCACAGGGGGGAACCCAGTCGTCAGAAATTATTACGGGCACTCGACCTGCGCGCATAGTCTCAAACAGCCGAATAGAAGAGCTGCCAATACCTCTTGGGCACAGTACAAACTGACTCGCAGCCAAGATGTTTGCGTAGGATTGTCCTCGAATTTCCAGCTCTGATGAATAGCTATCCCATACATTGAAGTCGGATGTGTCCTGAACGTAGCCACTGTCGTCGCGAAGTCGCATTATAGGACGTCGGCATGAATGGCTCATTGAGCCGACAAACGAATACAGCCAGCGTTTTTCGATATCTTGTTCATGGATGTCTCCGATGTATGGATTCGGAGTATGTAAATAGCCAAAAGCGCGATGACGATTGGGATTGAAGTTGTTAGTTGTCATGCAGCAGTAGAGCCCTGGCAGCGTATCCCAAGGTCTATCAACCTCGTTATACATGAACACTTTGTCCTCAAATTCCTGTACCAAAGGATGCTTAAGCAATGCCTTGAATAACAAATCGGCAAATTGGGTGTTTTCTACAAAAAGAATCGCGTCCGCTTCGGACGGATCATTGCACACGCTATGGTTCGTCGAGGAACTAAGCTGGGCATAGTCACGGAACCTGTCGAGGCAGGTGTGCACACTGTAAGCGGATGTCAGATAGAGTTTCATTGGTGTGGTCAGGAAGTTAAATCCAGACTCTTATAGCTTTTAGATGAGAGTTGATTGCGTTAGCGACTCCCAGCGAAACAAGTTGAACGATAATGGCGATATTCTGTATGAAATTTGTGCCAAATATGCAGAACGTGCCTTATGTAATGGACATCGAATTAAGTGAGTTCCTGGCTCCCCTACGTGTGGGTTGAGAAGTGAAGTCGCCCACAGATTTAACAGTTTGCAGTTGGAGGTTGTTAAGTAGCGCAGCCAGGGATTTTCATCTGCGTTGCATAATTCTCAGCCCGAGCCAACAAACGTATTTCGGATCCTCTATGTTCTGTGTTCCCAGGCTAAGCCGTTTAGTTCTTATACTTATCTCTTTTTGCTGGTGCCCATTAAGCGTTTCAGCAGAAGTGTCAGGTCGCGCTGCCAAGTGGCACCCGATTCAAGTGGATGTCATAGGCCCTCAAGCGTCAGAGCTAGATATATCACCCAATCCTTTTCTGGATTACCTATTGAGCGTCGAATTCAAGGCACCCAGTGGTGCGATTACTGTTGTGCCTGGCTTTTAGCGGTTAAATGGAATTTAGGCGAAGAGAATGATTTTCCGCGTGTTGAACTTGATAAACACGCCGACTATTTACGGGCGATTGACTGGAGCGCAAAACCCATCGCGGTGCATACCCACATTAATCAGTTCTACCGGTATGGTGAGATCGTGGGGGATCCTCGTTATAGCGCATCTTCCATTCAATACGACCCTGAGTTTGCAGGTGAGTTTGTTGAGCAATGGCGCCGTTAGTCAAGAGAATCTGGACATCTCTGGATTATCGATATGGATGAGAATACCGATGGTCTCGCACCGCTGGACACGTCTATCAGGCGCAAACAAATTCCCTATGATGTCTTGTTTAGTGGCGGCAATATTGAGTGGTACTTCGGATATAACCCATTACCGCTGGGTGGCGATGTTAATGCAGGGGACTTTCGGCAGCGAGAAACGATGTGGGATCAAATGCGTTTTGCACGGGAGATGATGCAGGCAGAGTTGCCTTTCTGGCGAATGGAGCCGCAGGACTCTTTGCTAAATGCAGACAGTGATCGTTATGGTGGGGCGGAAGTATTCGCTGCAGGCGCTGAAGTCTATGCAGTTTATTTACCGGCTACTAACGGCGTAGAATGGTTGAACTTGCAAGGTGTGGACGGCGTTTATCAGCTCCGGTGGTTCGACCCACGCTCGGGGCAAGTGACTAATGGGCGAACCAATATTGCTGGAAATTCGAAGGTTCAATTAGGCATGCCACCTTCGCAACTTGGCCAAGACTGGGTAGCGTTGGTGTCAAGAATAGATATGGAAATAAACGTCGACGCTTATAACGCTAGAGATGCGATCGTATTGTTGCCAGACAAAAATGGACCGCATTTCGTGAAGATACCTAGCCCGATAGTCACAATAGGTGAAACGTATCAGTGGATATTGAACGCTAAGGATACAAAAGGCATAAATCCTAGTGTCACTGCAGGTTCACTATCGGCAGGTATGCAACTAAATGGCTACGGTAACGGGCAGCTGGAAGTTAACTGGACAGTTCCAGAGTCCATGCCCTCAGAAGTTGTTATAGAGTTGATCGCTATTAGAGCGGGGGATACTTCTGCCCGTACAACAACACCTATGATCATCAAATCGGCGAGCATTGCTGGGCAGCTCAATTCAGACGAATCTGACCAATATGCTCCTGACGGTTTAGACGCAGTGGGCTTCAAACCGGCGCTACGCTTTATTCCAAACATAAAAGTCACGGTAGGCCAAACCCTGATTCATCGTGTTGAGGCGGATAGTTTGAATGGCTTTCCACCAAGTTTGAATGTCTGGGACTCTCCAGATGACGCTCAGTTTCTGGATAATGGTGACGGCACTCGCACTTTCTATTGGACCCCATCACTCTCTGATGTCGGATTGCGCACAGTGACCTTCGCCGCGAGATATGAGCAGAATTCAGACATGCTGGATACTGTGAGCGTCGAGATACAAATCACACCTCAGGGCTCGCGTTTGTTATCACGGTCACTTCGGAAATAACGCAATTTGTCGCTAACTAGGTATGAGCCTACATTCCCGCTATGCGCGTTCCCTCATTTTATCAGTCCTTTTAACGTTTGCAGGAAGCAGTCTGGCTGATCTGGCTGTTGATTCGAGCTGGCAACCCTTGACGACTACTGATGGTTCGTCACTGACGGCGCGTCATGAGGCTGCAGGTGTCGTTCACGAAGATAACTTATATTTGATGGGAGGTCGCGGTAATCGACCGTTGGAGCGTTATTCGGTTACTACGGGACATTGGGAAAATCTGGGCTTAGCGCCGTTTGAGATGCATCACATGCAACCGGTGGTTATGGATGGGCGTATCTATGTAATTGGTGCCTTAAGCCAAGGCTATCCCCGTGAAGAAATCGTCAATGATATTTATACCTTTGACATGCAAGAGGGGACTTGGGACATAGCCGGCTCACTTCCCACGAATAGAGTTAGAGGGGGTATTGCGGCGGTGGTGTACGAAGGGAAATTCTATTTGCTCGGTGGGAATGTTGCGGGCCATGATGGCGGCGCTGTTTCCTGGTTTGATGAATACGATCCGCTGACAGATGAATGGCGAGAACTTCCCGATGCGCCTAATGCTCGAGATCATTTTTCCGCTGTGATAGTGGGGGATCAACTCATCGCGGCAGCGGGTAGGCAAACAGCACAACCTAATCCGGCGGCCGCTCCCGTACTCGCTACCGATATCTTCGATTTCACTACTGGCCAGTGGCATTCTGGTGCGCCCATTCCCAGACCTCGGGCTGGAGTGGTTAGCGTCGCGTACGATGGGCATGTCATCGTTGCAGGTGGTGAGATCAACACATCCTCTGATGCTTTGAATGTTGTTGAGGCCTATGACGTCGACGCTGATACCTGGCAGGCCCTACCTTCCATGACGTCCGGGCGGCATGGCAGTGGCGGGGGCATTGTTGGCTCTCATTTTTATGTGCTCTCTGGTGTGCCGACAATTGGTGGTCAATCGGAGCTCGAGATTGCTAGCAGTGAACGACTCGAACTACCTGATATCGTTGTACCCGATATTGTCGTTCCAAATGTCACCGATCCAGTTGTCACCGATCAGAAGGCATCGAGTCGCAAAGGTGGGGGTAGTGGCATATTGTTGCTTGTTGGATTGATATGCGTACGCATTTTACGTAAGCCCCCCCACAATACGGTTGCACCGATTCAATAGTCGGTTTAGTGTGGGAGCCTGAAATTTAGTCTGCTTAAGGCGACAACTGCTATGTTAAAAAATATAAATCCGCTACCCAATGCAGATGTGCTTTCACCAAAGGTTTGATCGGTGGCACAACTCTATTTTTATTATTCGGCAATGAATGCAGGAAAATCCACTTCCTTACTTCAATCGGCTCACAATTATCGAGAACAGGGCATGCAGGTTGCGCTGTATACCGCTGCAATCGATGACCGTTACGGCAAAGGTGTTATTCGCTCTCGCATCGGATTGCAAGAATCCGCTCAACTATTCGATGCAAAAACCGAGTTCTTTAGTCCCATCGATAGGTTGCATAAGTCGGCAGCCTTGGCCTGCGTATTGGTAGACGAAGCACAATTCCTGACGCGCTCTCAAGTGGATGAACTGGCCAGAGTTGTGGACGAGCTGAATATTCCCGTTTTGTGCTTCGGCATTCGCACTGATTTTCAGGGCGAGCTGTTTCCAGGATCTTCCCGCCTTTTGGCTATTGCCGACAAACTGTCTGAATTGAAAACCGTCTGTACGTGTGGACGTAAAGCGACCATGACGGTGAGAATTGATGAATCAGGGGGCGTATTGGCTGCTGGAGATCAGGTTGAGATTGGCGGTAATGATCGCTACGAGTCTAAATGTCGCAGAGACTATCGTAAGCTTATGGATAGTGCTGCATCATGAAAAGGCGACCGTCTAGCTGAATACGGGATAGGCTGCATCGGCAAATAGTGCTTCAACGTCAAGGGCAGATTCCAAGCCGTCTGCCAGTAAATCCAGTTCTTGTTCCACGGTTGCCTCGTAATCCAGCTCTCCAGCTATTCCCTGTTGAAGGCGGTTTAACCACGCGCGTCGGAATTCGTTACTGCTGAACATTCCATGCAAATAAGTGCCCTCTACATTGCCCATCT
>JBLHWG010000167.1:0-11213 GCA_047629055.1 Halioglobus sp. | reverse complement strand
ACTATTCGCGTTTTATCAGTATCTGATAGTGCCGCCTTCATCTTGGCTAAACGCTGTTTTTCCGCAACATTTCGTCGTTCGCTTATCGCTCGGTCTGGAGCCATAGTCATGGTGACCCGATGCGGATTGTCCAACAACAGCTCCTTAACGAGGTTTGAAATGAAACCGGGTTCCAGGCTTGTCAAACGAAGACGTTCTAATGCTGGATCGAGGTCAATGGCGGCGAGGGTGTCACCACGCTGCATGGCTGTCGACAAACCACTGAGGACAAGTTGCAATCCGAAAGGCATGCCGTCACCTCGAATTTCTCGTTGACTCAATTCCAGTTGGTGCAGTACTGCATCGACCTGTTCTTGTGGCACACCATCTCGGGCTACGGATTCCAGGACGTCGAGGACCAGTTTTTCCACCGCCAGTGTCTGATCGGGATTAGATCCTTCCAGACCACAGGCAAAAACCATTTCACGGTTACTGTCTTCCAAGCCACAAAGCGGCGACGGAGAGTTTCCAAGATCACTCTGCTCCAGAGCACGCATCAATGGTGAGGCGCTGTTATCGAGAAGCACACTGGACAGGAGGTGTGAGCGGAGTCGATCATCAAGATTTATGCTCTCGCCAAGAAGCCAGGAAACCACAATATGCGTTTTATCGGCAGTGTCCTCCTCCTGAGTGGCATACGACTCCTGAACACGCATCGGTGAATGGTATCGTTTGGCAGGCTCAACTTGAATGGTGCGATCCAGTTTTTCGAAACGATTGAGCACTTGCTCTTCGAATCGAGTTTGTAATACGTCAGGAGCGATATCGCCGTAAGTCATAAATACTGCATTGGAGGGATGGTAATGCGTATCGTAAAAAGATTTTAGCTGCTCATAGCTCAGATCAGGTATGTCCTCCGGTTCTCCACCACTGTTGAAGTGGTAGGTGCTGTTCGGATACAAATATTTGGATAAGGACTGCCAGAGCATGCTCGTGGGAGCGCTCATCGCGCCTTTCATCTCGTTGAAAACGATACCTTTGAATACGAGATCTGTTTCAGGGTCATCAGCTTTCTCGAATTCGACTCGATGTCCCTCTTGTGCAAAGTCCAATTCATGGAGCCGTGAGAAAAATACGGCATCCAGATACACATCGAGTAAATTAAAGTAATCCTTGCGATTCTGGCTGGCGAAAGGGTAAGCGGTCCAATCGCTAGAAGTGAAGGCGTTCATGAATGTGTTCAATGAGCGGCGGATCATCATGAAAAATGGATCCCGAACAGGGTATTTTTCGCTTCCACAGAGCACTGTGTGCTCCAGAATGTGGGCAACACCTGTGGAATCAGTAGGGACCGTTCTAAGCCCTACCATAAATACGTTTTCTGGATTGTCCGTGGCAAGGTGCACATGTGGGGTGCCCGTTGCCGAATGAAGATACTCATGGACGTCGATATTTAATGACTGGATATGCTCGCTTCTTACGTGCGTAAAAGCTGGATGGCTGGCCGGCATATTCATAGATGGACTGGACTCCTGGGGAAAGGGGCACTCATGGTGTGGTCGGTCTCAGATAAGACACTTATATATACGTGTGAAGACAAGTAATTTGCCGACCAAACGTAAAGAGTGGGGTGTTTTATGTAGATACGCAAGCAATAGGGGTTTTAGTTTTCGATTTTCGCATTCTTAATGTCTTGTCGCCGGACATGAGCCCATTGTCCTAGCGCGTAATCGAATTTGCAGTTATGCCCAATAGTGGGGAGGTCTGAAATTCTCCCCCTGAACATTCCTGCCTTGCTACTCTAGTTTAAGAGTGCCCATGGTAGATGGATTTTCGACAGTGCCGTCAACGTCAGTGGTGCCTCGAGAGGGGTGCTTCCAAGCCCATTTAGAATCTCGACCGTCACCGCCATCATCGTCGTTGATTTGTAGTTCAAAGCCAAACGCCTCGTTTGTATCGATGCCAGCTGAAGACAAATCAATTTTTAGCTCATACACATCTTGCTCCCAGGTTGATCTGCGTATTCCACCAGGGCCGATACCTGGGCCGGTAGCAAATGTAACGATCAAACCTGCTGACGAAGAATTAGGGCCAGCAACATCACCAGTGTCAGCTGAACGCTTGTCTACGCCGGGTAATCTGACAGGGAAGATCCGATGGAAATCATCGGCGCTGTAGCTCGAAGATTTACTGTTATCCCCATCTAGAAAAAGTTCGAGGCTGTCGTCTTGAGTCAGATCTGAAAGAGAATCCCTTTGACGATCACCATTGTCATCAACGATGACTACGAGATATAAATGAGTACCGTCGTGCATGGCAGCCCAACGACGAAAAGGCGAGCCATCCGGCCTTTCCGCACTAATATCTATAATTAGGTTGTCTATTAAGAGCAATGCCCCGCTGCTATCAACTTGAACTGCGGCGGCCCATTCGCCGGTCAATCGACCGTCACTATCTATTGTGACATCGCTGCCATCGATTTTCGGTGCGTCGATAGTTGCGATTCTTGGTATGACGGTATCGGCTTCAGCAATAATAGGATCAGGAGTCGTTTCAGTAGGTTTGTCAGGTAATTCCGGAGTTAGCGACTCTGTCGAATCTTGCTCAGTTACTGGCACCTCGGTTGACTCTGGTGTTGGCATTGAATCAATAACGAAAGGTGTCGTTGCTGGTGTATCTGCCGGAGTTATTGGCGTCGCAGTAGGCGTTGCAGTAGGCACTTGAGCCGGGCCAGTCGTCGGGTTCTGGCTGGCAACTGCTATCGGCTCAGATTCAGAGTTATCAGGCGCAGGTGATTGAGGCTCATTGTTACCCGAATCATTCGCCGGATCACTTTGGCCTGCTACTGGTGTCGCGATAAAGGGGTTTGTCCCATTTTCACGTTCATCAAAATTTGACGTGCCGTCTCCATCTGCATCAAGATTTGGTGTGGCGTTAGCATTGATTTCTGTCGAGTAGTTACCTGTCGACGTAACGTTAATTGTTCCGTCAGCAGCAACGTCTAAAGTTTGCTGCAACCTTGCCAGAGGCAGTGACCGTCCCGCAAAGAATTCAGACCATACTACCGTCGCTGTGTACTGGGCTGCTGGAGCGACATTTATCGTTCCACGCCAAGCATCTCCTGCCCCTCTCTGCATCGTGACACTAGCGCCGTTGGACAGCAGAATCGTAGGGCTGATATTGATCTGAACTATAACTGCAGCGTTGAGCAGAACTTGCGGCAATCCGATGATGACGGGTGGGCCATTATCCAGAGTGGTCACTGTGCCGTCACCGGAGCAGGCCGAGAGCAACAGGCTCAGGGCAATTGCGGATAGTGGTGTGTTTAGCGTTCTCATCGAGCTTTCTCTCACTGCAGGTTGAACGTTAACGGCACAACTTGCGAATCACCGCCATCACTGTTTGCCAGGGAGGCCAGTATGCCCAGAGCAACGACACCTAAAGTAATTTGCACCCAACGCTGCCTCAGAATGGGAGTATTAGCCTCTTCCGATGGTGTGGGGATGGATTCAACACTAGCTTGCGTGGCAGCGTTGGCAGATATATTTGAAGAGGGTTGGAGCCGTCTTTGGTATGGGTCAAAAGCGAAGCCGCTAATGCTCCGGTTGCCAGCATCATCGCGGGCCTGAACGTAATACTCGATAGTGCGCAAATCGGTATCGTCAGTTGGAATTGAGACGCTGAAGTAGCCAGTATCACCCAATGCCTGCATAGGAGCTGTTATGAACGGAAGCTGACCCGCGCGGCGGTAATACAAGGTCGCATCGCGTAGAAGAACATCCTCGGCGATTAGAACGGTAAAAACCTGTGTCTGGCCAGCTTCACCCTCTACCAGCTCTTCGACTTCAATAACGGGGCCGACCGTATCAATATTCTGTCCAAACGCAGGCTTCATCGAATAAACGGATAGGCTGAGCGCGAGCAAGCACAATACAAATAGGTGTTGCAGTACACTTTTAGATGAGCGTGTAGCTCTGATACCGTTCATCGACGAACTCCTGCAAAGAATATCGGTCATTATACGGAATCGAGAGCAATAAGCCGTGATTGGTGCTGTGTTTCATGACGATTCAACAGTCAAGATTTTCATGAAAATATGACACGCGTCTCGTTTTACCTGGCATTAGGTGTCGGATTACTGGTGTTGGCGCAACTGCCACGCATTCGCCCCGTTCTTCTTGTCAATGATCATATAGTGACTCTAGACGCTGAATCGGCGGTAGCGGACTCTATGGTTGTTGAAGGGAGGCCGTATCGTTGCGGTAGGTGCCGGGACGAGTATGCCTGGAACGTTATCGCTGTTTACCCGAATATTGGAAATGCAGGGCAAGACAATCGTGCCGGGTTTTATCGATGCGCATAGTCACTTTCCCACAGCAGGATTTACTGAGGCTGACGTGGATATGACACCTCCACCGATGGGGAAAGTTGCATCATTACAAATTTTTTAAAAAAAGGTATCTGACACTGCAAGCACTCTGCCTGCGAATGATTGGATAGTGGGTTTCAACTACGACGACTCTTCGCTGGATGTGGCTCGTCACCCCACTAAAGACGAGCTCGATGAGGTTGCGCCTAACCACCCCGTATATTTGTGGCACCGATCAGGTCATATGGGAGTAGCTAACAGTCTGGCCCTGGAGGCGCTTGGTTGTAAAGAGGAGGCGCCAATCCAGGCAGGAGTAGGTGTTGTTGACCTACCTGATAGGGAGAACAGCGGTCAATTGTCAGGATTGTTGCAGGGAGGAGCGTTACCACATGTGAGTTTTCGGCTACGAAAATTGTCCGTAACTCGATTGTTTAAATCACTACTTTCTGCACGTGATCAGTATCTATCAGCAGGTATTACAACGGCTCAAAACGGATTCGCAGACATTCCCTCCATGCTGATGCTTCGTTGGTCTCAGCGAATGGGTTTGATTCCACAACGTTTAGTCGTTTGGCCAGCTCATGACAAGGTCGCAGATCGCCTGGAACTTGAAACGCTCCGCGCTTCGCAAAGCTCCTCAGAAAAACTCGCCTCAGCGATTGACTGGGGTTCAAATCCATCCCGATCTACTATTACCGCTATCAAGCTTGTTGCAGACGGAAGTCCGCAAGGTAGGACGGCTTGGTTGGCTGAACCCTACTTGGATGGTCTTGTAGATCGAGAGTATCGCGGTTACCCAAACTTGCCTGAACTGCAGTTCAAATCGCTGGTCAAACGCTATCAAGATGCTGGCGTTCAGTTTTCAATCCATTCAGATGCTCCGGTTACGCCCATTTCCCCTATGCAGGTGATGTGGAGCGCTACCAACAGAAAAACCTTGACTGGGATGGGCTTAGGGCCTGCGCTTGTCATCGATCGTGAGCGAGCACTGCGTGCCATGACAATCGATGCGGCATGGCAGAGTCGCCTGGATCATGACCGCGGATCCTTAGAGATGGGGGAATTGGCGGATTTTGTTGTGCTTTCCGAAGATCCGTTAACCTATCCAGATGCACGAACTATCGACATCGAACAGATTTGGATTAATGGGAAAAATGAGACTTTAGATTAGTTTCTGAGTTTTGGCAGAAGGAATGAGGCCAATAAAAAGCGTGTCTTCGATATATTGGTGCTTAGTGGGGCCTAATGCTTGTCGAGCATCAACCATTTTGTGTAGAGTCCGCTCAACTGCTGCCATATGCTTGGTGGTGTGGCTTAGCTGGTGGCCAGTAAAGCGAATTTCTCTAGGCTATGAGTGAGCATTTCGCAGCACTACAAATTCTTCTGACCTTACTAAATTAAGAGAGACAAGCCTTGTCCAATCATCGATTAGAGCGGCTACTGAAGCCGTCATCCATAGCGGTTTTCGGTGGGCATTGGGCTGAGGCTGTTATCCAGCAATGCAGACGCGCCGGATTTTCAGGTGACATTTGGCCAGTACATCCGAGCCGCACAGAGCTAGCTGGGGAGCGTTGTTATAAAGATATCAGTGAGCTACCAGGGGTTCCTGATGCCTGTTTTGTTGGTGTTAACAAAGATGCATCAATCGAAATTGTGCAAGCGTTGAGTAATCTAGGCGCTGGAGGCGCCATATGTTTTGCATCAGGTTATAGCGAGACAGCCGCGCAGGATGCGGATGCTGAATCACGCCAATCAAGATTGGTTGTAGCGGCTGGCGATATGCCCATTGTTGGACCCAACTGCTACGGCATTATTAATTATCTGGATAACGTGGCTCTGTGGCCTGATCAACATGGTGGCAAACCAGTGAGTCGGGGCGTGGCAATAATTACGCAATCTTCAAATATCGCCATTAACCTGTCCATGCAGCAGCGAGGTTTGCCGGTGGCCTATTTACTAACCGCTGGGAATCAGGCTCAGACCAGTCTGGCGGAGCTAGCCACAGCGGTCATTAGCGATGAGCGCGTCTCAGCGCTGGGCTTGCACATTGAGGGTTTTTCTGATGTCAGAGCGTTTGAAAAACTTAGTCTGCATGCACGTCAGCTAGGCAAGCGCATTGTCATATTGAAAACGGGTGTCACGCCTTTGGCAAGGGCAGCATTGATGTCTCACACTCGTTCTCTATCTGGAAATGATGCAGCTGCCAGTGCCTTTATCGAAAGGTTAGGTATGTGTCGGGTACGTGGAATTGGCGAATTTGTCGAGACTCTTAAAGTGCTTAATGTTGTCAGAAAAGTCCCCGGCACAAGGGTGTTCTCGATGAGTTGCTCCGGTGGAGAGGCTGCGCTGGTATCCGACATGGGAACTGAGGCGGGTCTTGCCTTTCCGGCGTTGAATGCAGCGCAAATTGACGATCTGCGTGTCGTGCTGGGCAAAAACATTGCGCTTGCCAACCCTCTGGATTACCACACGGTTATTTGGGACGATGTGACTGCAATGCAAAACATGGTGTGCTCGATGTTGCAATCACACGATGCAGCTGTCACCAGCACTGCAGCATCAGAAAATAATTCCGCAAAGCTTGCGGATATCGCATTGCTCGTACTTGATTTCCCACGTCTGGATCGTTGTGAAGCACCGTCGTGGCAACGTGCCCTTGATGCTTATGTCGTCGCTCTTCGCTACTGGTCTGGTATTGGGGCGGTAATTGCCAGTCTGCCAGAGAATATGCCCGAATCTGTTGTTGAGTCGTTACTAGAACACGACGTTGTGGCTCTGTGTGGAATGGGCGATGGGCTTCGGGCCCTTCGCAATGCGGCAATGTTGGAGAAAACTGCAACGATGGAGACTTTACCGCCAATCTGGCTTGACGCAAAGCCAGAAAATACCGTGTTTAAAGCGGCAGTTTTGTCTATCGTTGATACCTCGGCTCCAGCAACGACGCGTATGAGTGCTCGACGTGCCAGTCAGGAAGCTTGGGGCTTAGTAAAAACTGCAGTGCCTACAACTGTATTGCCAAGACGGCTAGACGAGAGCACCGCCAAACGCTGGTTAAATCGATTTGGTGTGTCTGTTCCAACCAATATTCGCATCTCGTTCGGTGATGTCAGGTCTTCAAGACGACTCAGCCGTGCCCTGGATAAAGCGTCTTCGGCATTTAACTATCCAGTCGTGGTTAAAGGTTTAGGGATTGTCCATAAAAGTGAGGCTAACGCAATAGAGTTAGGTGTTAGGGATCGTCGAGGCTTGGAGCGCGCTATTGGCCGTATCGATTGTGCGGGCGGTTGTCTTATTGAAGAACATGTTGAGGATACGGTCGCAGAATTACTGGTCAGTGTGATTCATGACCCAGTGCATGGTTTGTTAATGACCATTGGCGCTGGTGGAATAACGACAGAAGTATTGAACGATACAGTGCATTGCCTGCTGCCCACCTCTAGAATTGAATTAGAACGCCAATTGAATCGGTTGCGTTGTGCGCCATTGCTAAATGGTTTTCGTGGAAACGCAGCGGTCGATAGAAATATTTTAGTGGACGCCTTACTAAGCGTTCAGCAAGCGGCGATGCAACTAGGGGGACGATTAGTAGAGCTTGAGATAAATCCTCTGTTATGTAGCGAAAAAAGCTGTACAGCTGTAGATGCCTATGTTGCTGTGCTCGACTTGAACACTTTGTCGACGCCTTAGTCCCTTATTCAACAGTGACGCTTTTGGCCAGATTTCTTGGCTGATCAATATCTCTGTCCAGTATGAGTGCAACGTGATAAGCCAATAGCTGCAATGTAATTCCATAGATGATGGGTTTGAGTACTGACTCAACTCGCGGCGTTCTAATGACATGGTCACTCAGTGCCTGGATTTGTTCATTGTCGGCATCTGTGATTGAGATTGTCGGCGCACTGCGGGTTCTAATTTCTTCCAATGAGGAAATGGATTTCGGCAGTAGTTCGTTGTCTGGCAAAATTATCACGCAAGGCGTTTTACTGCTGATTAAGGCCAAAGGTCCGTGCTTCAATTCAGATGCGGGATAGGCTTCTGCGTGAATATACGAAATTTCCTTGAGTTTTTGCGCGCCTTCCAAAGCGACTGGGAAAGCATCAGTCCTGCCCAGGTAAAAAGTGCTCTTAGCGGTTGCCATAAAGCCTGCAATATTTTTAATCTGTTCTTCCAGGTCCAGTGTGTCTTGAATGTGCTCAGGTAGTGCGTTTAATGCTCGAACCAAGGCTGAGCCTCGTTGTGGGGACATATCCCTAAGCCTGCCAAGCATGAGAGCAATTAACGAGAATACAGTGAGCATACTGGTGTACGCTTTGGTTGATGCAACTGACACTTCAGGCCCCGCATGCATGTACACACCTCCGTCGACTTCCCGGGCAATAGTGCTGCCAACGCTGTTCACTATTCCGAGTACGAAGCCACCTTTACGTTGAATTTCACGCAGAGCCGCTAGCGTGTCGAATGTCTCTCCTGATTGGCTGACTACGATATAGAGAGTTGTTTCTTCAATAATAGGGTTTCTGTAGCGAAATTCAGCTGCTGCTTCGGCGCTAACAGGAAGCCTGGCTAGCGCTTCAATCATGTGGGCGCCAGCCATACCCGCATAATAAGCAGATCCACAACCGAGTATCTTTATTCGCTTGAATTTCAACAAGTCCCGTGCTTGCAAGTTCAATCCGCCTAAATGTGCCGTTGAAAATCGAGTGTCCAAGCGGCCACTGAGGGTTCGTTGAACAACATCGCTTTGGTCATGGATTTCTCGGTGCAAATAGTGGGAGTAGCCACCCTTGTCATAGTCATCTAGTGCGGACGTAAGTTGTGACGAAGATTTTGTCGAAGGGTTTGCATCCAGCGTCGTGACTGTGAAGCCATCTGCTGTTAACTCTGCAACTTCTCCATCATCTAAATGAATAACCTCACGTGTGTGTCTAGCAAGAGCCGACATGTCAGATGCTGCTAGCATCTCTCCTTCACCCACGCCGATAATAACTGGGCTTCCATTCCTTGCAATGACAACCGTCCCAGGCGAGTCTTTGTCGATAGCTGCCAGGCCGTACGTGCCTTGCACTCTTTTTAACACTGAGCGTACGGCATCGATCAGAGAGCCTCCATGGTCGGCAAGTAAGTGCGCCAATACTTCTGTATCAGTTTCGGACTCACAGATGATTCCTGATTTTTCTAGCTGTTTACGTAATGCTGATGCGTTTTCGATAATTCCGTTATGAACCACTGCGATTCGCAAGGTTTTATCCATGTGCGGATGGGCATTTATATCTGTTGGTGCACCATGTGTGGCCCAGCGTGTATGTCCGATTCCACAGACGCCAGCAATCTTCTGTGGCAATCTATCATCAAGCGCTGATAATTTTCCTGCCGCTTTGAAAGTTCGAATACGCTTTCGATGAATGACAGCAATTCCGGATGAGTCGTAGCCTCGATATTCCAATTTACGAAGCCCGTTCATAAGGATAGGGGCTACGTTTTTGGTTCCTGTATAAGCAATAATTCCGCACATGAGTATTGATTTATTCCCGTTGGCAAGCGTTACTAGCCGTATATGGTTCGGCGTATCTGACGAATCGTCATGGGATCGCTGGTAAATCGATGATGAGTTAATTCACGAGCAATAAATTCGTAAATATCAGAGTTGCTCATGCCGGATTTTTGCAATTCATGGTGGCGGCGGCGAACAAAACTTGCAGCAGACTCATCGTAGAAGGCGAGAATTTCCTGAACGAGGCGATCGGCTTCGCCAGAATTCAGGGAGCTGTGGTTGCAAATATGCTCCAGGAGCTCAGAGGGGGATGTCGAATTCGCCATAGACCTGATGTTGCGTGATGACGGCTGTTAAGGCAATATAACTGCCCGAAAAAGGGCATTAATGGGTAATTAATTGAAATCTGGCGATCTTTTCTCGAATCCGCACATTCTTTACTTAGGAATGACTCATCTACCCAAGTTTGTCGATACGGGCCTTCTGCGTCCGGCAATTGAAACCATTCTGTCCTCGTCACCGCTTCGGCGGATGGAAACTCAGCGAGGGCATTTTATGTCAGTTGAAACCAGTAATTGTGGTTCACTGGGATGGGTATCCGATCGTCGGGGCTATCGATATGCGGAAATTGATCCGCTAACTGGGGAGCCTTGGCCTGTAATGCCGGAGCTATTTAAGAGAATTGCTGAAAAAGCCGCAATGACTGCCGGATTTCCGAAGTTTAGGCCAGATTCCTGCCTTATCAATTACTATGTGCCTGGCACTCAAATGGGGGCTCATCAAGACAAGGACGAGAAGGATTTCAGTGCGCCTATCGTGTCGGTCTCTATGGGCATCGATGCTAGATTTTTTGTGCTGGGTCCGGAACGTCGCGGAACTTCCACGTCGGTAGATTTATCAGATGGGGATGTGGTGGTTTTTGGGGGGGCTTCGAGGTTGTTTTTTCATGGCGTGCGTAAGCTGAAAACCGCTAGTCATGAGGTTTTTGGAGCTAGTCGATGGAATCTGACGTTTAGAAAGGCTGGGTGATTTTCTGTATCTAAACTACAGTTTAAGTACGCCCGCAAGAACTGTGGATTAGTTCTCATTTTTCAGCACAGTTATTCATGAGCGAGTATCATTTTTGGATGACGAGCCAGTCTGTTGTTATTAATTGGAGTAAGGCAAAAAAGCGAGTTAGCGCCGTAGCTGTTGCAACCTTGCTCGCCCCGGCATTTGTTAGTGCTGAGATACTGTTGCCCATAAGGCCACAGTTGCTTGAACCTGGAGATTTTCTGAGCTACCCGGTGAGTTTCAATCGTTTGGCAGGAACCCGCTTGCACTTGAGAGTAGAAAGCGGGCCTGATGGCGCGCGCCTAACGTTAGACCCAAAGG
>JBLHWG010000166.1:0-11230 GCA_047629055.1 Halioglobus sp. | reverse complement strand
CCTTATCACTTTGGCGGCAGGTGTTATTGCGGCAAGTAGCTGGATACCAGTTGCACAAGCACAAGACAGCATGTACATGCCGTCTATGAGTTACCGCACAGGGCCTTATGCTGGTGGTGGAACTCCATTTGCTGATGGCTATGCTGATTACTTCAACATGCTTAATGAGCGCGATGGTGGCATCGGTGGTGTCAAGATCGTCGTTGAGGAATGTGAAACTGGGTACAACACTCAGAAAGGCGTTGAGTGCTATGAGGCAACTAAAGGCAATGGATCTTTAGCTTACAGCCCACTATCTACAGGTATAACGCTTGCGCTGATTCCTAAGGCTCCAGTAGATCAGATCCCTGTTTTTTCCATGGGTTATGGTTTGTCTGCGGCGGCAGCCGGTGAGCAGTTTCCTTGGACTTTCGCATACCCGGCTACTTATTGGAGCCAAATGTCTTCGATCCTGAAGTACATCGACGCCAACGGTGGAATCAAAGGTAAAAAAATCGGTTTTATCTACCTGGATGCTGGTTACGGAAAAGAGCCAATTCCATTACTCGAAAAACTGTCCGAATCTATGGGTTTCACCGTTGCTAAATTCCCAGTTGGCGGAAAAGAGATGCAAAACCAGGGCTCTCAATGGCTGAACGTGCGTAAAGAACGCCCTGATTGGATGATCATGTGGGGTTGGGGTGCGATGAATCCAACGGCTATCAAAGAAGCTGTGAAAATTCGTTTTCCTCTAGATCGTTTCATCGGCAACTGGTGGGCTGGCTCACACGCTGACCTTAAGGCTGTTGGCGAGTCAGGTAAAGGCTACCTTGCTGCTAATTTTTCTGGCATAGGGCAAGATTTCCCTGCTGTTCAAGACATGCTGAAATATGTAGTCAATGAGGGCAAGAGTAAGGTTGCGTCTGCTGATGATGTCGGTAATGTTCTTTATAACCGCGGTATGTTCAACGCCGTAGTTCTCGCTGAAGCTATCATTGTTGCTCAAGCCACAACGGGTAAAAAAGTCATTAATGGCGCAGATATGCGTGACGGTTTAGAGACAATTAACCTCAACCAAGCGCGCCTCATTGAGTTAGGTCTTGAAGGATTTACTGGAGACGTTAAGGGATCTTGTGATGACCACGAAGGCGGTGGTTCGATCTTCATTCAGCAATGGACTGGATCTGACTGGGAAAAAGTCACCGATCTTATTACACCTATGACTGATATTGTTCGCCCGATGCTTGAAGAAACTGCTCTAGCGTATGTTGCGGACAAGCCAGACTGGAAGGGACAGACTTGTAGTTAAGTGTTAGCCTGGTCTATATATCAATAGTTCAGGCTTAGGCTGCTTGGCTGCGTCTTGGTTGACGCAGCCAGTGGTATTTTTTTCGAGTTTATAGGCTTGAATTACATGCAAGACGAAGCACCTGAATCGACACCCCAAAAAGACATTATTTTGAGCATAAATAATATCGAGGTCATATACGACCACGTTATTCTAGTGCTCAAAGGTGTCTCTCTCAGTGTGCCCAAGGGCGGAATCGTGGCCATACTTGGGGCCAATGGCGCGGGTAAAACCACCACGCTGAAGGCTATCTCCAATTTATTGCACGCTGAGCGTGGTGAAGTCACTAAAGGCAGTATCGAATTTCAATCTGAAGAAGTTCAATCATTGTCTCCTAACGAGCTAGTTAGGCGCGGCTGCATACAAGTAATGGAAGGGCGTCATTGCTTTGGCCATTTAAGTATTGAAGAGAACCTGTTGACCGGTGCATTTACGCGTAAGGACGGCAACGCCGCTATAAAACGTGATCTGGAAATGGTCTACAACTATTTCCCTAGGCTACGTGAGCGTAGAAGTTCTCAAGCCGGTTATACCTCTGGCGGAGAGCAGCAAATGTGTGCCATTGGTCGAGCACTAATGTCTAAACCGTCCATGATTTTACTGGACGAACCCTCCATGGGGTTAGCACCTCAGTTGGTAGAAGAGATATTCGATATCGTTAAACAGCTGAATGAGGATACTGGTGTTTCATTTCTGCTGGCAGAACAAAATACGAACATAGCCCTACGGTATGCCACCTACGGCTATATTCTGGAGTCTGGTCGAGTGGTTCTGGATGGAACGGGCGACGAGTTGCGTGAGAATGCAGACGTCAAAGAATTTTACTTGGGCACAGGTGGCGAAGGACGTCGAAGCTTTCGGACAGTAAAACACTACAAGCGTCGTAAGCGTTGGCTTGCCTAAATGTTGTATCGCTACGTTCTTTGGGTGTACTGATAATCTCGTCCCCACACCGCGCCGAGGCGCGAATTCACAGAAACATACTGATTGAAAAAGGCATTCTTTAATGTTTGATGAGCTGGATACGCAATCTGTAAAAACGCGCGAAACTGCATTGTTTGCCAGCTTCTCGGATCGTCTTGAACAGATACTCCCAAATTGCCCTGGATTGGCAAAGCATCTGGATGGCTATTTGAGCAAGGCCATAGTGGATAGGGAGACCTTACAGACGCTACCGGTACTTCGAAAATCTGTGTTGTTGCAGTCACAGCAAGAGAATCCTCCGTTTGGTGGTTTTGTTAACGAATCTGCGCTGGATAGTTGCCGAGTGTTCATGTCACCAGGCCCTGTCTGGGAACCCCAACTGGCAGGTTCTGACCCCTGGCAAGCAGCGCGTTCTTTAGCAGCAGCGGGAATCAAGCGTGGGCAGCGCGTACACAACGCATTTTCCTATCACTTAACCCCGGGTGGTTTTATCCTGGATGAAGGTGCACGGGCGCTAGGTTGCGTCGTATTCCCAGCCGGTGTTGGTGGGACCGATACTCAGGTTCAGGCCATTCAGCATCTGCAATCAGAGGTGTATGTTGGAACACCGGATTATCTCCAAGTTTTACTGGATCACGCCGTGGAACAAGGTAAGCCTATAACCTCTATCAAACGGGCTATGGTCTCTGGCGGTGCCTTGTTTCCCACTATGCGAGCAAAGTATGAGGAGCAGGGTATCCATGTACAGCAAAGCTATGCGACTGCTGACTTTGGCGTTATTGCATACGAGACTGCTACGAATGATGTAGTTCACCCAGGCATGGTGGTTAATGAAGGCCTCATCCTTGAAATTCTCGTTCCGGGTACTAACAACACGGTTAGGCCTGGCGATGTGGGTGAAATAGTGGTCACGCGACTTCACAAAGGGTACCCACTGATCCGATTTGCAACAGGTGATTTGTCGGCCGAAATTCTTGAGCCCAGCCCTTGCGGTCGTACGCAGATGCGGCTTGCTGGTTGGATGGGACGTGCAGATCAGCGAGTGAAAGTCCGAGGTATGTTTGTTGATCCGGTTCAGCTGCAGTCTCTTCCCAAGGATGTACCAGAGCTTGATGGTTGGCGACTGCTGGTGCAAAGAGACTCTGATAAAGATGTTATGGAATTACAAGTAACTATAAAGTCAGCAACGGCTCCATCTGCACTCGAACGTGCGGCTATCGAGACTCGGCTTGTCGCTGCGTTGAAAACAGCTACGAATTTATCAGGAACTGTAAAAATCGTCGAAGCATTGCCCAATGACGGCATCGTGGTTGAAGATAAGCGAGACTACGAGACAAGCTGATGTCGGATATAAACCCTTCAGCGGTCGTTCCCGATATCGATCGGGAAAACACGCCACCGTCGCTCCGTACCATTGCCATGCCATCGGACACTAATCCAAACGGCGATATTTTTGGAGGTTGGATTCTTTCTCAAATGGACTTGGCAGGTGGTACACACGCGTTCTACGTGGCTCAAGGTCGGGTAGCAACGGTTGCTGTAACTGCCATGAAATTTTACAAACCAGTCAATGTTGGCGATGAGGTGAGTTGCTATTGCGCTACGCATGTCATTGGCAAGACATCGGTGACGGTAAGTGTAGAAACCTGGGTGCGACGTCGTCGGCTTGCTGTGGAAGAACAAGTCACCGAGGGATTGTTCACATTTGTTGCTATTGATCTGAAGGGCCAGCCTCGCCCTATATTGGAACCTGCCGCTGATTTTGAGTCGCGCGCAGACGTATAGGAGGCTACCATTCAGGCTGTATGTAGTTTGCCAAGGATATTAAATAATGATTTCCCAGATGTGCTTGTGGACGCCTTCCGCTGAACGGGTTGAAGCGTCTCATGTTGAGATTTTCCGTCATCGTGTAAACGAGCGATTTTCCACCAAGCTAGACAATTTCGCTGACCTACACGACTGGTCGGTAAATCACTCAACGGATTTTTGGGTGTTGTTGTGGGAATACGCTGACATCATTAGCGAAACACGCGGATCGGTTGTGCTAGAGAATGAAAATGCGATGCCAGGGGCGCGTTGGTTCCCACAGGCACGGCTGAATTTCGCCCAGAACCTATTGCGATCAGATTCCGATGCTCCTGCATTGGTCTTTCAGGGTGAAACCGGTTCGCTGCGTGAAATGTCCAGAGCACAGCTTTACCAGCAAGTTCGGGCTGTTGCGCAAGGTCTTCGAGACAAGGGAGTTGGTGTGGGCGATCGAGTCGCTGGATTTCTGCCGAACATACCAGAGACTCTAGTTGCCATGCTGGCAACTAGTGCCATCGGCGCTGTGTGGTCGTCGTGTTCGCCAGACTTTGGTATAAATGGCGTCCGAGATCGATTTGGTCAAATTGAGCCCAAAGTACTATTTACAGCCGATGGCTACCGCTATGCCGGCAAAGAGCACGGGTCTCTGGCTATTGTCAGTAAATTAGCAGAGTCGCTAACCCATTTGAAAGCCATTGTAGTAGTGCCTTTCATCAACTCTCAAGACAGTTTGACCGGATCTGCAGCTACGTTGGAAGTTCGTTATCAGACATTAATTGAGGCAGATCAGGCGCGAGGTCTTGTCGATGAAATCATCGAGTTCGAGCAGCTACCTTTTGATCACCCGCTGTATATCATGTTTAGTTCAGGTACCACAGGTAAGCCCAAGTGCATTGTTCATGGTGCTGGTGGAACCTTGCTGCAGCATGTCAAAGAGCATCTGATGCATGTTGATGTGAAGCCAGGGGACAAGCTGTTTTTCTTCACGACTTGTGGCTGGATGATGTGGAATTGGTTGGTTACTGCTTTGGCTTCCAAAGCTACCTTGCTTTTGTATGACGGCTCACCGTTCCACCCGGACGGCAATACGTTGTTTGATTTTGCAGAACGCACTGGAATGACGCACCTGGGTACGTCCGCCAAATTTATTGATGCGTGTAATAAGGCAGGAATATCACCTGTTAACACTCACTCATTGCCAGCGCTTAAAAGTGTGCTGTCAACGGGGTCGCCTTTGGTACCTGAAAGCTTTGATTACGTTTACGAGCACATCGCACTCGATATCTGCCTATCCTCGATGTCAGGAGGCACTGATATTGTTTCGTGTTTTGTATTGGGTAATCCAGCAGCTCCAGTTTATCGTGGAGAATTGCAAAGCAAGGGTTTGGGCATGGATGTACAAGTTTTCGGCGATGACGGTAAGGCTGTCCCAGTGGGAGAAAAGGGCGAACTAGTCTGTACTCGACCGTTCCCTTGTATGCCAACAGGTTTTTTTGGTGACGATGACGGAAGCCGTTACCAGGCTGCCTACTTTGAAAAATTCAAGAATGTCTGGTGCCATGGAGACTATGTCGCTGAAACACCGAATGGTGGAATTGTTATTTATGGTCGATCAGATGCAGTTCTTAACCCCGGAGGTGTGCGAATTGGCACCGCAGAAATCTACAGACAAGTGGAGTCCTTTGAGGAAGTTGTAGAGGCGCTGGTTATTGGCCAGCAATGGGACTCCGATGTGCGTGTGGTGCTTTTTGTTCGTCTGCGCGATGGCTTGGTGTTAGACGATGATTTACAGGCTCGTATACGAGCACATGTAAGAAAGCAAACTACGCCCAGACACGTACCTGCACGCATTGTGCAAGTTAGCGATATTCCTCGAACACGTAGTGGTAAAATCGTTGAGTTGGCGGTACGAAAAATTGTTCACGGTGAATCGGTTGATAACATCGAAGCGTTAGCAAATCCTGAAGCATTAAGTCTGTTCGCAGACATACCTGATCTACAATCATGAATACGGGTTCTCTGGATGCCATTGCCGAGGCAATAACTTCAAAATCGCTGCCACCAGTTCATTTGTGGAATCCGGCGGTCACGCGTGACATTGATATGCGCATTGAGCGCAATGGCGATTGGTTTTATCTGGGATCTAAAATCAACCGAATCAGAATGGTGAAGCTTTTTTCTACCGTGTTGCGTGTCGATGAGGGGCAAACCTATTTGGTCACACCTCAGGAACGATTGCGCATTGATGTGGATGATGCGCCATTTACGGCTGTATTAGTAGAGCAGCAAGGAGAGGGTGAGGAGCAGAGTTTGGTGTTGACGACTAACCTAGGCGATAACGTCACCGCCGGTGAGCAACATCCGATTTCTGTTGAATATAAGGAGCCCGGGGGTGAGCCTTCACCTTATATCGTGGTTCGTGATTCGTTGAAAGCTTTGATTAGTCGCACCGTTTTTTACCAACTCGCAGAATGGTCGGAAGAACGCGTCGGTGTGCTTGGCGTCACCTCCAAAGGATTCTTCATGCCACTGTCTGAACCCGAACCATGAGCGACTCAATTTTTTTGCTTGAAGCGCGTGATATTCAAATTTGGCGTGGAGAGAATCTTATCGTCGATGCCGTTACGGTACAGGTTCCGGCATCGGGTATCGTGCAAATACAAGGCAGTAATGGCAGTGGTAAGACGACCCTGTTAAGAGCCCTTGTTGGTCTGGCTGAGATTGATGAAGGCGAAGTCCTTTGGCTTGGCAAGGCACTCAGTCGAGTTCGTGATGAAATGTATTCAACATTACTCTATTTAGGGCATAAACCGGGGATTACTGGTGGGTTGACCCCCTATGAGAACCTGATTGCCTTATGTCCCGAAACAGTATCAACAACAAAATCGGATGAGAACCTCCGCGAGCAGGTTCTAGGTGTGCTCGCAGAGCTCGGCATCGCCGACAGAATCGACCTGCCAAGTGTTGCATTGTCTGCCGGTCAGCAAAGGCGCGTTGCTTTGGCACGATTGAAACTCCAGCAAGCCAAACTCTGGGTGCTAGACGAACCATTAACGTCTTTAGACGCCGATGGTCAGCATTGGGTAAGGCAGGTAATCGAAAGCCATGTCAAAGCAGGTGGAGCTGTGGTATTCACAACACATCAACCTATCAAGTTTGATGAAGTACAAGTAAGTACCGTCTCGTTGGCGCTGCCCTCATGATTGAAGGGGAGCCAACAGCGATTGAAGTTCCTACGCCTGCGGCCATCCTATCTGCAACTCATATTGTCAATACGCGTGCAGAATCCTCTACTGTTAAATTATGTCTGAGGTTCTTTCACCGAGATATAAAATTGGCGTTTCGGTCCACGGGGCAATGGCTGAATCCGCTACTATTTTTCGTGATCGTAGTGACACTTTTTCCATTAGGTATTGGGCCGAGTCCCAACATGCTGGCAACAATAGCGCCAGGGGTCCTCTGGGTTAGTGCCTTATTGGCAATGATGCTATCGCTGGATACCGTCTTTGCTCATGATTTTCGTGATGGAACCCTTGAGCAGATTGTCGTTAGTGGTAACTCTCTTAGCGTGATTGTATTTGGTAAGGTTTTGGCGCACTGGGTGACTAGCGGACTACCTTTGGTGCTTTTGTCGCCATTGTTGGGTTTGATGTTGCAATTGCCTTCAGGCACCTACTTAGTTCTGATGGTGAGTTTGCTGCTGGGCACGTTGAGTCTGAGTTTTATTGGTGCTATTGGGGCTGCACTAACAGTTAGTATTAATCAAGGTGGCGTGTTGTTATCGCTATTGGTGCTTCCTTTAACCGTTCCTGTCCTTATTTTTGGAAGTGGAGCGGTGGCATCTGTTGCTCTAGGTCTTGGCGCGTCGGCACAGTTATCGCTTTTGGCAGCCATAGCCGCTTTGTCAGTTTCGCTGGCACCGCTGGCTATTTCCGGAGCAATAAGGATGGGAGTCGCAGCTTCTCGCTAAGAATACTAAGTAGTCCGTCCACAGTTGAAATACGTAAATCCGAGTAAACTGTAATTCTATTTGCAAAAGGACTAAATTAGCCGTGTTTCAATGGGTTCACCGGTTCGGATCATCTCCGATCATGTACCGCTTTGCTGGTCACCTAGCGCCTTGGCTAGCAGCCTTGTGCGTGCTGTCCTTGGCTGCAGGCCTGTACATGGGGCTGGTTGTTGCGCCTGCCGACTACGAGCAGGGTGATAGCTATCGAATTATCTATATTCACGTTCCTGCAGCGTGGATGTCGATGTTCGTTTATATGGTAATGGCCACATCCAGTGCTGTTTTTCTGATTTGGCGCCTGAAAATAGCGGATATTGTTGCTGTTGCCTCAGCACCCATCGGAGCTGCCTTTACGGCTGTAGCATTGATCACTGGATCATTCTGGGGGAAACCGATGTGGGGTACCTGGTGGATTTGGGATGCGCGGCTGACATCAGAACTTTTACTGCTGTTTCTGTACCTTGGCTATTTGGCATTACGCGGTGCGCTTGATTCTCCTCAAAGCGCCTCACGTGCAGCGGCCATACTGGCGGTAGTGGGAGTGGTTAACATACCCGTCATTCACTTTTCAGTTGAATGGTGGAATACCTTGCATCAGCCCGCAACCATTACTAAATTTGATAAGCCTTCCATGCATATCAGTATGTTGCGACCCTTGTTGCTGATGGTCTTGGCTTTTCAATTACTGTACTTTCATAATTTGATGGTGCGAGTTAGAGCATTGATCTTGCAGCGAGAGAGCAGGGCGAGCTGGGTCGCTGAACTTGCGGAGAAAAGTCATGTCTGATCTCATGGAGTTTTTGTCGATGGGCGGGTACGCCTTGTACGTTTGGAGTTCATTCGGCTTGACTACCATCATCTTACTGGCAGTCGTTATCTGGTCTGCACAGCAACTTAAACAATCTAAAACTGCTGCATTTCGTCGTGCACTGCAACACAGGAGCCGTAAGTGACACCTAAGCGCAAACAACGATTATTACTGGTCTGCCTAATGCTGGCAGGCGTTGGCGTGGCCGTGGCCTTTGGTGCCAATGCTTTTCGTCAAAATATCATGCTGTTTCATTCGCCGTCTGACGTTGTGTCGGGTGCAGTCAAGCCTGGTAAGCCGTTCAGAGTAGGGGGTATGGTGGTGGAAGGTAGTGTCAAACGTAGTAGTCAGGATCTAGCAGTTAACTTTGAACTCACTGATCACGGCGAGACAATTCCAGTCTCTTTCGTTGGAATATTGCCGGATTTGTTCCGTGAAGGGCAAGGTATTGTGGCTCTGGGCGCACTCAATGCTTCGGGTACCTTCAAGGCCTCGGAAGTATTAGCCAAACACGATGAGAACTACATGCCTCCAGAAGTTGCAGACGCATTGGAGAGAGCTGGCAAAATGCCAGGCACAGCAGCCAGTTATGGCAGCAAGACGGTACAGCCATGATTCCTGAACTTGGGCACTTAGCACTCATCCTGGCCCTGTGCACGGCCGTGATTCTGACCATCATTCCGATGGTGGGAAGTTTCACTGGGCATTCAGGCTGGATGGCTATGGCCAAACCTGCCGCCAGCGCACAGATGTTTCTTGTGTCTCTGTCCTACGCTTGTCTAACCTGGGCGTTCATCAGCCATGATTTTAGTGTGCTCTATGTGGCCAACACCAGTAATACCAGCTTACCTTTGATCTATAGAATTTCGGGGGTTTGGGGTGGGCATGAAGGCTCAATTTTATTTTGGTGTTTCATTTCTTCCATATGGACAGGTGCAGTAGCTTTCTTCAGTCGATCTTTGCCTGAAGTTTTACTGGCAAGAGTGCTTTCGGTATTAGGTTTTGTCAGCGTTGGTTTTCTTCTGTTTGTGTTGCTGACGTCTAACCCATTCGAACGACTATTGCCGATGCCTTTGGATGGTGCTTCGCTTAATCCTTTGTTACAAGATCCAGGAATGGCAATTCACCCTCCCATGCTGTACATGGGGTATGTTGGGTTCTCTGTCGCCTTTGCGTTCGCAATCGCTGCGCTAATTGGTGGGCAACTCGATGCGGCCACTTTACGCTGGATGCGTCCGTGGACCAACATTGCCTGGATGTTCCTTACTCTGGGTATATCGCTGGGTAGCTGGTGGGCTTACAACGAATTGGGTTGGGGCGGTTGGTGGTTCTGGGACCCTGTTGAAAATGCTTCCTTCATGCCCTGGCTTGTGGGTACTGCTCTCATACATTCTCTGGCAGCTTCGGAAAAGCGTGGCGTTTTTAAAGCTTGGACCGTGCTGTTAGCCGTTTTGGCGTTCTCGCTCAGCTTGCTAGGAACGTTTTTAGTGCGCTCTGGTGTTCTGACATCGGTTCATTCGTTTGCTTCAGACCCCGCTCGAGGTCTCTATATTCTAATGTTTCTGGGTATTGTCGTGGGTGGCTCCTTAGTGCTGTATGCGTTTCGGTCACACCGATTAACATCGACTGCAAGTTATGAGTTGGTATCTCGGGAAACAGCCTTGTTGCTAAATAATGTCCTATTGGTGGTTGCCTGTGCGGCAGTATTGCTGGGCACTTTGTACCCGCTGTTTGTAGACGCTCTTGGTTACGGGAAGATGTCTGTGGGTGAGCAATATTTTAATGCGGTTTTTGTGCCTTTGATGTTGCCGATCCTCGCAATTGTAGGGGTCGGTGCTATGGTGAATTGGAAACGCGACAAGATGAAAGGTCGTATAAGGCCGTTGCTGATTCTGGCTGTGGTCAGCGTCCTAGGCGCGGCAATACTGGCTACTCAATTGCTCGACTATCGCTTTAGTGCGGTTGCGTCGCTAGCCGTGGCTTTGTGGGTTACCAGCTCAACTATTTTTGGCATTGTGCACCGGGTACGTAACAAACGGCGGCGATTATCCGCTGTTATGCACACACCCGCAGCTTTTTGGGGCATGAGCATTGCGCATATGGGCCTTGCCGTTTTCACTGTTGGAGTGGCATTGACTTCCATCTATACGGAAGAACAAACAGTGCGTATGGAAATTTCTGATAGTCATGATTTGGGTGGATATACCTTTACGTTCGCAGCGCTGAACGTGGTACGTGGCAAGAATTTCAACGCGATTGAAGGTCGCTTCGATGTCGACAAAAACGGCTCTGATTTGGGCTCCATCAGCGCCCAGAAACGCTTTTACGACGTACGCAGAGACACCATGACCGAAGC
>JBLHWG010000165.1:0-11273 GCA_047629055.1 Halioglobus sp. | reverse complement strand
GTTGGATAGTTCCATGGCCAGACCAAGCCATACCCGTAAGCACAGTTCGTCCCTTGCCATGCGTTATCGGTGCTTGTGGACTTGGATTGGTGATGACGGACTTAACATCCATCTCCCAAGTAAAACGCCGGGCTCTGCCATCTTCCAGTAGATCTGTGTATTTGGATGTTTCTTCGCGGTGGTGCCATGGCTCATCACCTACTTCAATGCGTCGCAACCACTTAACCCACATGTTGCCTTCCCAACCTGGCACAACCAATCGTACTGGGTAGCCTTGCTCGGGCCGCAGTGCCTCACCATTCATCTTAAAAACGACAAGACAATCGTCCATGGCTTTTTCCATAGGAATGGAACGCGTCATGTGCGAAGGATCAGCACCTTCAGGTAACAGCCACTTACCGCGTGCTTTAACACCTGCTTCGCTCAATAGGTGCTTGAGACGAACGCCCGTATACGTCACGTTGTGCACCATACCGTGCGTGAACTGACATCCGTTTAATTGCGATCCACGCCATTCCATACCCGAGTTCGCAGCACACTCCAAAAAGTATGTGTGGTTCTCCCTCGGAAATCTGGCTAGATCTTCCATGGTAAAAACTAGCGGTGTATCAACTAAACCGTTAATCATTAAGCGATGATCATTGGGTGCGATTTGAGCAACCCCACCGTGATGTCGTTCAAAACATAATCCGTTGGGTGTGATGATTCCATCAAGGGCATGTAATGGCGTAAAGTTAATTGATGACTTAGCATCGGCTGTAAGCCATGAGACATCACGCCTGACAACATCAGCTTCAAATTTAGAAGGAGAGCCATATGGGTTGTCATCAACACCATCACCCATGTAGCGATTCCAATCCTGAATTTCAGTGATCAAAGGATCGGAGCTTTGAACGGTTTCTTTTGCAATTGAATTCCCAGCCAACGTGGCCCCAGCGGCCAAACCACCCAGTTGGAACCCGGCTTTAAGTGCTTGGCGCCGGTTGGAAGGTGCAGCTTTATCAGTCTTTTTTTTATCAGTCATTAGTCTTGATTGCTCCGATCGGCTACCAAACTTGTATATTCATATATTTGAATATTACGAGTTAAATTGAAACACGTGTTCAAGTAATTTTACGTCTTACCCAATACTTGTCGAACTATTGCCCGACAATCTTTACCGCATCGTTCTGTGTGGGGGTGACTACATCTAAGCCAGACAAGTAGTTCTCCATCAAATCGTAAACAGCCGGACCTTCCACATTTTCATTAACTGAAGCCCAACCGGCTACCACATAGCTTTTTGAAGGGTCTAAAAGCTCGCCGGTTGCCAAGTCTGTCATGTCCGAAATTCGAGAACCCATGGTTCCAGCTGGATTACAGGTATATCCCATGCCACCAACCCGAACCATATCTCCACCTTGCTGGAAGAATGGATCAGGATTGAACAGATTGTCGCAAACATCTTCGAGGATCTCATGTATCTGGGTTCCTGTGAATTCCAAGCGATACACCGCTGGATAACTCATTGATGTCTGCGTATACAGATCTTCTATGGTGATGTCAGAACCTGGGAGTAAGCTCGTTCCCCATCGGAATCCTGGGCTTAGTGAAAATTGCGAGTCTCGTTCGGCAATCAAGCCTTCACAAATCAAATCGTCCCAACTACCGTTGAAATTGCCACGTCGGTACAGCAGACCGTCTGTTTTGGCTATTACTCGTCCGAGCTCCTCATTATAAGGCGCACGGACTTCATCTATCTTGCTACGCATTTCAACATCGGGCTCTATCGCGTCAGCGAAGACAGGAATAAGCGTTGAGTTGTAGTCGGTTACTTTTCCGTTGGTAACTTCAAGATCGATACGGCCAAGAAACTTACCGTGTGATCCGCTAGCTAGAATCAAAGTGTTGCCAACCTTTACTGCTTCTGGAATCGCATCGTGTGTATGCCCCGTGAGAATGACATCTATATCCGGTATGACAGTAGCCAATTTTCTATCGACATCAAAGCCGTTGTGAGAAAGTAATACCACAACGTCTGCGCCGTTTGCTCTAGCCTCTTCAACGTTCTTTCGCAATGTTTCTATGCGTAGACCAAACGACCACTCACGAAACATCCAACGTGGATTAGCGATAGGCGTGTAAGGCATGGCCTGACCTATTACTGCTACCTTAGAACCGCCCACGGTATACACAGCTGTACTTTCGAATACGGGCTCCTCCCAATCAATATCTACAATATTGCTGGCTAAAAATGGGTATCCAAGATCGTCAACGATTTCGAGGAGACGATCGGCGCCTAACGTAAACTCCCAGTGACCGACCATGGCATCAGGGCGCAGTAACTTAAGACAGTCAACCATATCCTGACCGTCTGTTTTAAGAGACGTATAGGATCCTTGCCAAGTATCACCACCATCAAGCAAAAGTACATTGTTATCACCACGCTCTGCGCGGATAGCTTTAATCAATGTTGCGGTTCTGTCCAAACCACCCAAGCGCCCGTAAGTACGCGCCATTTCCACATAGTCGAGCATAGTGTGCGCATAGGCTAACGCACTACCTGATTCTAATCCGAAATGCGAGATGAACTGCTCGCCTACCAGGTGTGGCGGGATACCTGCGTAGTCACCAATACCGATATTGGTATCTGGTGGTCTGAAATACACAGGCTCCAATTGCGCATGCATATCAGTGATATGCAGTAACGTAATTTTGCCTTTTGAATCAAACGATAGGAGATCGTCTTGCGTTAAGCGTTGCTGAGCAACCGCTCTTTGCAAACCGCCGCCCAAGCCAGTCAGAGCTGTGCTTGCAACGGCGGCTTGCAGAAATTCTCGTCTTGAGAACATATGAATCGGCAGCCTTTAAGTGTATGTAACGATCAACCTGTGGATTACTGACGAACAGCAGGTGTCTCTACAGACAGGCCAGTACCACGCCAAGTTGTGTAAACCTCAAGCCCCATCAATTCATCAGAAAATGCCGCTGGGTATTCTGCCCGAGTATCGCGGATACAGCCTCTGAAGCGGTTATGCAGAGAAATTAGATTGCTTTGCTTTAAGCGGTAAGTAGGAAAACCGTTAACGTTACCCTGACTTAGGTGATCAGCTCTTATGTACTTACCATTGTTGTCCTCGTGGCAAGTCGCACACGAAAGATTCAATTGGCCGGTACGTTTGTAGTAAGTCTCCTTACCCCGCTCCCACCACTTGTTCATCTCGCCTTCTTCAAGGTTGAGTGCAACCGGCTGCCCCTGTGATTGATGCTTGATATAAGCCGTTAACGGCTTTTGACCACCTTTGTCAAACTTGTAAGCCTCAGCGCCCATCTTCTCTACGCGGCAGTCATTAATCTGTAACTCAACGTTAATGGGCTTTCCGAGTTTTTCACTCCACTTAGGGTAACTGGCGCCAACACCTGCCATGGAAACCGACGCATCATCGTGACACGTTGCACAGGACTTGCCCTCGGTTCCTTCTACCTTGTTCCAATACGCTTCACCTTCATCGATACCTAGCATGCCAGGGTTATCAAATGAGTCTTGCTGTAAGGTTCGAGTATCGTCAGTGCGGTAGTGCCAACCTGAAATGACTTCGGACAATGGATGCCCTTCAACGGAGGTCGTCCGGGTAATCATTTCCAGTTCGCCGTCTATCACCAGTGCATCGTCCGCTGGAGCAGCCAAAACAGTCATTGATATTACCGATACGGCCATTGCCGCAGTGGCTGCTATTGCGGCAGGAGCTAGGAATCTATTCAAGGGTCTTCTCCACGAGGTGATCTTTTACGTTTTTATTCAATACTGCCGTTAAATGAATACGTAGTATTCAAACGGCTTTTACACTGCGTAGGATTTTGTACGCAATTAGCTTTTTAAAGCAATGTCTTTACTAATTTCGGTGATTGCTCCAGCATCGTCGGTCCATTTCATAACAAATGTACCTGCCTCTGATACTCGAGACGCAAACTCTATATAAGGATTTGCCGAAACCGCAGGATCCATATCGACAGAAAAAACGACATTGCCGTTGAAAGATGCTTCAAAGTTATTAATGATGTCGCGCGGAATCGTATTGCCTTCCTTGTCTTTGCGCTGACCTGATTCCATCTTATGTTTAATCAGAGTCTTGATTGTGACGACATCACCTGCCGCCACGCTCTTAGGTATTTTTACACGCGGTTTACCAGCCATGTGCGTTCTCCTGGTTAATTCGTTGAATAGAGAATGTGCGTAAGGTATTACCCACCACAACCGCCGATGGTTACTTTTACGTTGTTACTGACTTTATACAGCTTGCCTGTATTGGTTTTAGCAACTGCAAATACATCTTGGGTTCTAGCAAGACGCATTCGAGTTGAAGCCTTAGCAACTCCACTGGCAGGCGTGAAATGAAAAGTCGCAACTTTAGGAGTCGGGTTATCACTAGCCATGATCATGACCGATTCAATATAATCATCTTCAGTCATGGGGCTATCAACATTGATAGAAACTGGAACACTGTTGCCGTTTTCTGCAATCTCGGGTGTAGTGAGTTGCAGCGGGCCACCTGCGTCTGCGGTTGCTCCTCCGCCGAACTCACCAATGAGTTTTTCAACATCTTCAACAGATGCGATAGCACTAACTGAGACACCGAAAAATGCTGCAGCTGCCGCTGCTGCACTAGTGCCTAACCAGGCTCTTCTACTGATATTCATTGAGGATAACTCCCGTTCAAAATTCATAAAAACGTTATTTGAGTGTCTTCAGATAAGCGACGATATCTTCAATCTGCTCTGCGCTGAGGATAGTTTTGCCGAGAAGATTCTTACGAACATTTTCACCGACTTCTAGCGAGTAGAAAGCCGGCATAATAGTTCGATCGGTAAAGACTGCTTTGGCGTTTACGAGAATCGCTCGAAATTGTTGTTCAGTCCAACGACCGGCGGCACCGTCTAAAGATGGCCCAACCTCGCCGTGGAATAGCTGATCTGCCAAATCTGCGTTGGCATGACACGCCAGGCAATTACCGAGTTTTTTATTGGCGAAGGCCTTGCGACCGGCTGCAGAATCGCCAGCAACACCCGTTAACGAAGCACTGACCGCAATGTTTTCAATTTTAACGTCGCCAGGTGCGACTGTGCCAGCTGCCAATAGGGACGTCGCGATCAACATTGAACCGAGACATCCTGCTAGTAAAATGCTACGTTTTTTCACTTCATTTCTCCAACAGTGTTTGTCGCTATCTGACGTGACCAAGGGTCTGACCGACCCCTTAGTGTGTAGACATTAACCCTATTCCAAATAGGAATCAATATATTTATCTGATTTTTTGAATGTATCGAGGATTGCAGAAAGTCAACAGGGCTTTAATCATTTAGTGACCATTCGAAACTCACTCAAATTCCATCGCACGATAAATTCGATCAGCATTTAAGCCAGCCAGCTCGTCGTATGTATCCAGATGCCGATAGGCGCGCTGATCGATTTTATAGGCATCGATTAGCGATCCGCCATCAATCAGAATCTGTCCAACCTCACCGCGCATGAAGGTTAGATAGTCACGCGTCCAGCGCCGAACTTCGCTCATGGTTGTCGGGCTACCATGCCCCGGTATAACCATCTTGGCACCAAGCGCTTCAAAAGCTGGCCAAGTTTCTACCCAACCTGCAGTGTCTGTATCCTCGAACACCGGCAAGAGACGTTGATGGAAAGCCATATCGCCAGCAATAACAAGCTCTTCCTCAGGTAGCCAGACCACGACATCTCCCGGACTGTGAGCTGTCCCCAAATGCAAAACCTCGATTCTGAGCCCACCTAACTCGATAATTCTCTTGTCTTGGAAGGTTTCATCAGGCAGTGAAAGCTCCGTGCCCATCGCTTTATCGCGATTTCGAATCCGCATACGCTCCAGAATGCCTTCGCCGCGATCCTCTATTTCATAAGCCGCATCTTCATGAGCAATGACAATAGCTCCTTGCTGCTGCCAATAATCTGTACCGAGCATGGCATGCCCCTGTCCGTTTTCGAGAATAACGTAGCGCACGGGCTGGTCAGTTAGTTTTCGGATTTCCCAGTGTAAAGATTCTGCCAGCAAGGCATTATCAGATGCATTCACAACCACAACACCTTCTGTTGTCAGAATAAACGACAGATTGTTATTGTGCCCAGAATTCTCGTAAGTAGCTGGAGCTGTTGCACCTGTCGCGGTATAGATCCCTGGCATCACTTCAACAGGGTTTCGATACAGCATCGTGCCGACTGCCTGATCGGTCATACGAACGGGCAAGCCTGCATCGCGCCAGGCAAAAAAGCCATCTACATAATTCCATACGTTGCGGTATCCCATGCGCTGGAGAGTCTCAGCAGCTAAAGGGCTTCTTAGGTTTGTCCCACAATAAACAACTATCGGCGTATCGAAATCATGGATGACATCGCCAGCCCTGAATTCAAGCCATCCACGACTTAGCACGACATCGCGTCGACCGGAATCAATGCTGCCACCCAGAGTTGCAAGCTCCTCTGGGAGACGGACATCCATAACGACCAATTCAGGTAGTTGTTCGATCAGATCAAGAAATGATTGCGTGTCTAGATTATTAATTGGTTGCGTCGGAATTGTTACATCTATGGTTGCTGCGGTTTGTGCATGTATTGTCGGCATGTGAAACGACACAACAGCAAACACTATAAATACCGCACATTTACTACAAAATACCTTTCCCATAACAGCGTCCATAAGTTTTGATGTGAGAAGAATCAATACAACTCTCCAACCAGTCAGTTATATGTAGAAACAGCAATTGATCAAGAGTGCAAGACTAAGGAAAGTAATCAGTTCGTAAAAAAAATATAATTACCACTACAGCTGCCTCAACATCAGTCTCTATCAGCTTTGTGTCACTGGTTTACTCTGCATATGGCTAACAAGCTCTGGCTCAGCACGTTTGCAATTTTGCGGAGGTAAACCCTGACTCATTAGGTGTAGATCAGCAATTGTTCGGTCGCCAATTTCCAATAGTGCACTGTCAAGCGCACCAGCCCTATGAGCCGATAAAATAAGATTCGGTGTTTTTCTTATTGGGTGTGAAAGTGGCATAGGTTCGTTAGGGAAAACATCGGTAGCCGCCCTAATGTGTCCGGACCTGCAAGCCGCCATCATTGCGTCCAGATCAACAACTTCTGCTCGGCTCAATAACAATAGTAACGCGCCCGATTGCATCATCTGGAATTCGGCCTCGCCCAGCATCCCTACGGTTTGATCAGTAACGCTCGCAACAACGCACACAACGTCGCTTTGTGTAAGCACATCGTGAAGAGAGCATGAATTCAGTCCTTCGCGTGCGAGTACCTCTGTCGACAACCAGGGATCATAAATTCTAACTTCAGGTGAAAGCCCCGAGAAGGTTTGCAAAATGGCTCGTCCTAGATCCCCAAAGCCCACAAAACCTAAGTTACAACCTTTTAGTGTACGCGCGTGTCGGTTACCCTCAAGCCCATAAAGTTCCTTGCCATCGACAAATGCTTGATGAGCATTCGGGATATCCCTGGCCAAACTCAGCGCCAAACCCAAGGTTAGCTCTGCAACAGGTTGGGCAAATACAGGACTGATTGTGAGCACATGGATGTTACGGCGGAAGCACGACTGATAATCCATATTTTGCAAGAAGTTTCCCTCGACATTAACAATGCCCTTCAGATGACTTGCACGATCAATATCTCGAGTAGACAAGGCAGGTTGCCCAACAATAAAATGCGCGTCTGATAAATGCTGCTGATAAAAATCACAGGCACTTTGATCACCTCGCTCAAAAACATCAAAACAATCAGATAATTTTTCGTACATGCTCTCCGAGAATATTTCGGTGGCGGTACGCGGCGAAGGGTCAAGTAGTACTTTATATTTAGTATTCATGGTAATGGTTCGATTTTTTAAATATGATCGCTTGTTGCAAGTTAAGATAACCGATGCCAAATCATTCAAGCACAAAAAACGATACTCAACGTAAGCACTATGCTTATTTCAAATCCATAAGTACACGTTGGATTGATAATGACGTTTACGGACACGTCAACAACGCCGTGTACTACACGTACTTTGACACTGTATGTAATTCTTTCCTCATAGAAAAAGGTGGACTCGATATCGCCACATCTCCTATTGTGGGCTTTATCGTTGCATCCAACTGCCAATATTTGAGTCCAATTAAATTTCCGTCAACCATCAATGCGGGTATGCGTGTTAATCGCATCGGAAATCGTTCAATTGAATACGGCGTCGGTATATTTTGCGATGATAACGTCACGGCTTCTGCACATGGCACCTTCACGCACGTGTTTGTGGAAAGAGCTACGGGACAGTCGACTGGCATTCCTCAGGCAATACGCACAGCCTTTTCCGAAATTTACGTTGAGCCGACATAATATTTTTCACCCTTTAAACCAACTTATCAAACCCATCGATGATTGACGACATCCAGAGCCAGAACAAGAGTCTGGTCAAGCAATTGTGCGACGCCATGTACGATTTTGAGAGCAGCAATCTGCTGGCGACACTTGAACGCCTGCTGGCAACTGACTGCAATGTTCGCATGGGCCACCCGTTCGGGGACCCATCTGGAGACATAATCGGCGCCGCCAGTTTGTATAGTAATGTCTACCAGGGTTTATTTGAAGCCCTGCCCGATCTGGAACGCCGGGACTACATCAGAATTGCCGGCCCTTCAGAAACTGGCGAGCAGTGGGTTGGCTGCGCAGGATTCTACACCGGTGTTTTCACTAATTCGTGGATGGGCATCAGACCAACAGGCCACCTGATCACAATGCGATTTCATGAATTTTTTCGAGTCGAGAATGAGCGCATCGTCGAAATCCAAGCCGTTTGGGATATCCCCGATTGGCTTCGACAAGCTAACGCCTGGCCGATGGTACCTAGTCTGGGCTGCGAAATCCATGTTCCCGGGCCTGCAACAAACAATGGCATTGTTTCTGGCCACTACGATGTCATGCAGAGTGAATCCACGCGTAAACACATTATCAACATGCTAACTGCCATGACTCGGCACCCACTAGAAGGTGGACCGGAAGTTATGGAAATGGAAAAATACTGGCACCCGAAAATGAACTGGTACGGCCCATCTGGAATTGGCACTTGCCGTGGCATTGCTGGTTTTCGTCAGTGGCATCAGATTCCCTTTCTCAATGCCATGCCCGACCGCGGGCAATATCCCGAAGAAGCTAGTTTTCATTTTTTTGCTGATGGTGACTTTGCGGCTGTGACAGGCTGGCCTAATATGGCGCAAACAATCACAGGTGACGGTTGGCTTGGCCTCGCACCCACTGGGCAGAAAATCACCCTCAGGAGTCTCGACTTCTGGCGTCTGGAAAACGGACTTATTCGCGAAAACTGGGTACTTGTAGATCTGCTGCACGTCTACGATCAGCTTGGTATCGATGTAATGACACGCGCCCGACAAATGAATGGGTAAGGTGTTTTGCAGACTTGTTAATTGACAGGCACCGAGCGCACCTATTCAGTGCAACTAACTGAATAGCCAAGATATAACGACAAAAGACGCTTAAAGTAAGATATTTCAGATGATTACTTGCCGAGCAGCGGGTAATGCATCAGCGGTGGACCAATACATCAACCGGTATGTGGCGCAATGCTCGAGTCTCACTTTGAGCTAACATACACCAGGCGAGATCTTGCAGGATCGGTCGCGCCATCAAGATCAGTAGATCCATAGCCGCCAAACTGTTTGAGCGTTGCTTCGTATATACCAGCGAAGTGCACCAGAATACTGATTTGTTTCGCCCTAATTCATATAACAATTGCCCAGCAGGAGTACGCCAAAGTGAAAATGACTACCGAAGAGGCCTTCATCAAGGTTCTTCAAATGCACGGTATCGACAATGCGTTCGGCATTATCGGCTCAGCAATGATGCCTATTTCCGATCTCTTCCCTGCTGCAGGCATCAAATTCTGGGATTGTGCCCACGAATGTAACGCTGGCATGAGCGCTGACGGCTTCACTCGAGCCACTGGCAAAATGTCCATGGCCATCGCGCAAAACGGCCCAGGCATTACGAACTTTGTAACGCCGATCAAAACTGCTTACTGGAACCACACACCTATGTTGCTGGTGACTCCTCAAGCAGCGAACAAAAGCATTGGGCAAGGTGGTTTCCAGGAAATCGAGCAGATGAAACTGTTCGAAGACATGGTCGCCTATCAAGAAGAGGTGCGTGATCCATCTCGTGTAGCTGAAGTCCTGAATCGCGTTATCGAGCAAGCATGGCGCTGCTCTGGTCCTGCACAAATCAACATGCCTCGTGACTACTGGACACAGGTTATCGACATCGAGTTACCTCAGGTCATCCGCCTGGAGCGTCCTCGTGGCGGAGCTGAAGCAATCAGCCAGGCTGCGGCTCTTTTGTCTGAAGCAAAATTCCCTGTCATCCTGAACGGCGCTGGCGTGGTTATTGGCGGTGCTATAGATGCATCTCGTCAACTGGCAGAACTTCTGGACTCACCTGTTTGCTGTAACTATCAGCATAACGATGCGTTCCCGGGTTCACATGAACTTGCTATGGGCCCTCTGGGCTATAACGGTTCAAAAGCGGCGATGCAAATCATTGCAAAGGCTGATGTTGTACTGGCATTGGGCACACGTTTGAACCCTTTCTCAACACTTCCTGGTTATGGAATGAACTACTGGCCAACCGAGGCAAAACTGATTCAAGTCGACATCAATTCTGATCGCATTGGTTTAACCAAACGAGTCGACGTTGCTATCCAAGGTGATGCTAAGTACGTTGCCGAGCAAATCAAAGCTCAATTAACGAAAACCGCAGGCGATGCAGGTCGAGCCGAACGCAAGTCACTCGTCAAACTCACCAAAGATCGTTGGGCTCAGGAGCTTGTATCTATGGAACATGAGGAAGACAACGACGAAGGCATCACTTGGAACGAACGTGCGCGGAACCGCGAGCCTGATCGTATGTCACCACGTGCCGCTTGGCTAGCCATTCGTGACTCACTGCCAGAAGATGTCATTATTTCTAGCGACATTGGCAACAACTGCGCCATCGGTAACGCTTACCCCACTTTCGAAAAAGGTCGTAAATACCTGGCTCCGGGCCTATTTGGTCCTTGCGGCTACGGCTTACCCGCTATCCTGGGTGCAAAGATTGGTTGCCCTGACGTGCCTGTGGTTGGATTTGCAGGTGACGGCGCATTCGGTATCTCCATGAATGAAATGACCGCTTGTGGTCGTAACGATTGGCCACCAATCACCATGGTTATTTTCCG
>JBLHWG010000164.1:0-11307 GCA_047629055.1 Halioglobus sp. | reverse complement strand
CTGCGATGTTGCCAGTCCAGCTTTCAATGTTGCCAGTAGCCATGGTTATTCTCCGGAAGGATGTGAGGCAAGAACGGCTTGTTGTTCTGCTTTGACCATTTGAGCTTCTTCGTGTTCTTGCAAAATCGTTGCACTAACATCGAGTCCCACTATTTCAATGGCTGCAGGAACTCTTAGAATTCCGAAGGCCTTTAGTATTGAGGCAAAAATAAAGCCTGGTAAAAAGCCCAGCAGCACAAACATGATGAGTGCGCCGATAAAGTTACCCCAAGGAGTAATGAGCGCGTAATCTGGGTTCGGTGATGTGGGGTATCCCCACAACATGAATCCAGCGATTACAACACCTAAAAATCCTGCGTAGCCGTGAACTGCAACTGCACCAACGGCATCATCAATTTTGAATCGACGCTCTACCCAGAAGTGCAGTTTGTAGACGATGACCACGACCACAGCTCCGATAAACATGGCCTGGATGGGGTGGTAGAGATCGTTACCCGCTGAAGCGCCAATGATCCCGGCAAGACCACCTGAGTAGGTCCAGAACGCGTCACCTTTAGACACTAAGTAGGCAGCCATCATGCCGCCCGCTAACGACATAAGGAAGTTGAGCGTTATAGCCGAGAGCGTGGTTGGGCCAAGATAGATATTGGTTGCCGAGAAGATCACGCCGTCACCTGTTTGAATATCAATCATCGGTACATTACAGGCCGCATAAAAACCCCAGAAGCCGGTATAGATTAAGAACAAACCGACAGTGACAAGCCAAGGGTTGCGAGGACCAATGTTGCGCGGATTACCGTCTTTATCAAACTTGCCTATGCGAGCGCCGAGGGGAATAAGAACTCCAAGAGCAAAACCACCTGCCACCGCATGTATAACACCTGAGGCATAGGCATCATGATAGCCGAGTTTTTGTACCATCCAGCCGTCTGGGTGCCAGCCCCAAGAAGCATCGATGATCCAGAATACCGAACCGATGAGAACCGCCAGTATCCAGAATGCGCTAGAACGTATGCGTTCTATTACGGCGCCGGAAACTATGGATGCAGCTGTCCAAGAGAATAGTAAAAAGGCCGCGAAAAACACGCCGTTAATACGCGCCCAAAAGGCTGTGTCTTCAGGGGTAAGTGCCCCTTGTACAGGTGGGCCGCCTAAGTGCGTACCCATTAATTCGCTGTTGGCGGTGGCGAAAGGCGCGGCCAACAGATCGCCAATGATCCATGGGCCATTTGGAAAAGCGAAGTAGATCCACCATCCAAAGAAGTAGAACGATACCGTGACCAAAGGAATGATCATGGTGTTTTTCATTAAGGTGTGCATGTGATTTTTTTGGCGGGTAGCTCCCACCTCGTACATACAGAAGCCAACATGTATTAAAAACATGAAGACAACGGTTACCCAGTAATAAAACTCGGTAAATATGATGCCTAGGGCACCTAGCTCATTATCCATTCAAGGATCTCCAAATGTGGTTAGTTTAAAATATTGACCACAACCAGAAGATTTATCGATGCACAGATGTGCTTCGATTACAGCGACTGTTACGCTGTTTCTAGTGAAATTTTCAGCTGTGATCCATTAGTGTGTAGCGGTACTTTTATTATTATTTTTGGGAACTGATGGTGTTGAAGCAGTAAAGGTCTGACATATCTCCTGGGGTTGGGTTAGTCGGGGAAAGGTCCTGTCGTAGTGGGCAAACCATCGTCATGCTGTGACAACCATTCGATAGCTGTCTCGCGATAATTATCTAACCCTTTGTAAGACGCTATTTCCGGTGGAAGGCTCTTGAGCACACGATGCATGCGTGTTGCCCATTTAGGAACAGTCGATAAATCCCGCATGCTCAGGAAATAACAGCGAATAGGAAATAGCATCGCATTGGATCGAGGCAGGCGCCAAAAGCTTTGTAGTTCGATTCGAATAAAGAGCTTGTCTGCAACATTCTCTGGTGTGATGTGAGTGTTTTCCGGGCCCCAGATATGGAAATTCTCAGGGCTGGTATCAAGGCGAGGGTTAACCGTCATCGTCCAGTTGAGTCGCCTTGCTGGTGTGTCTTGTTGGATAGCTAACAAATATTTTAGTGCTCGGATGAAAATACCCTTTTCATGTGCCAATGGAACTGGTGCGTGCCATTCGAAGAAGTTCATACCGATATCGAAGTCCAAGGACCAGTCAGCCTGAGTGGTAATCATGCCGGCGTCCATCCACAAATTGCCTTGTCGCTCATCAAGAACGCAAAAATCACCCTGTGCTTGTCGAGTGATGTACTCCAGAGGCTCGTAGGGCAGGGTGGTTTCATCACCAAAAACAAAATGCTGATCGATACCCAAAGGGCGGTTAACCCAATGCCATTGATTACCATTGCGCGTCAAAGAAAACCATTCCGGGTAGCTTTTTGCTTTACTTGTCATCAACAATTCAAGCGTATCCCAGCCTGCAAGCTTCATATGAGGCAGGCATTGGTATCGTAGAGGATCTTCGTCGAGAACCAGCGCACGGTCCTTCATTTCAGCGACATAGTGTTCGTCTACGTCAATTGGCTCCTCAAACGCGGTGCCGCTTCGACCATCGCGATGTAGCTCCATATTGATCGCATACATGTACGAGTCTTTATCAAACGGGAAAGGCGCTCTTTTCACCGTTTCTGGTGAATTTTTAAACGTAAAGTCGTCTCTATACGTTTCTTGGCGAAACGGTAAATCTCTGGCGTTTGTTGCCATGACCAATGTCCTGTAGTTATTCGCTATGAATAGCCGTTGAAATCGTGACGGTTGTGATGATCGTTAAATTCACCGATCCAGTACCAACCGTTGTCCTTTGAAACGGGATACGCACGGCATGATTTTTTTACTACTCGCCCGCTCGTCGTCTTCCAGCCAATGGTCTTCATGTAGCAACGTGCCATCGCATTCGACAACATCAGTTTCACACTGACCACAAGCGCCACCACGACACAGATAAGGAGCATCGACACCCGCGGCTTCAATTGCCTCAAGCAGGGATTGGTTTTTACCCACTTCAACCGTTTTGTTACTTGCCTGTAGCTCTACCGTGAACATTTCGCCAGGAGGGGCTTTACTAAAATGCTCATAATGTACGTGACTAGCGGGCCATCCCAGCGCAACAGAGCGTTTAAGAACGTGCTCAATCATGGGAGCAGGGCCGCAGACATACAAATGTGTTCCAGCTGGTTGGGAGCTTAATAGACCATCAAAATCTATTCGTTGCTCTTGATCGTCGTAGTACATATGCAAGCGATGTCCTATCGATTGCGTAAGCTCTGGACCGTAGGCGGCTAGTTCAGCATTACGAGCGCTGTAGTGAAGCTCAAAGTCACCATTGGTTGCGATTAACTGTTGGCTTTGGGCCAAAAATGGCGTGATGCCAATGCCGCCAGCGAACATTAATTGTTTGGGCGATCGCTTGTCCAGAGAGAACAGGTTTGCTGGATAGCCAAGGCGCATTGTCATGCCTGCTTCAACGTGCTTATGCATAAACAAGGAGCCACCCCTGCCTTCATCATCGCGGCGGATGCTGATTTGATAGTCGCTGGTGTCTAACGGGGAACTCATTAAGGAATAGGGTGTACGTCTGAGTGTGTCACCGTCTTGCATTTCTACAACGACGTGAGCACCACCTGAAAAAGCGGGCAGTGGTTGACCATCAGCACGCGCAAAGTGAAACCGTTTAATTAAGGAGTTGACTGTGACGACATCGGTAACAACGACATCCAGTTTATTCATGCTCACAGGAACGTCTCCTCTTTCTCAGGTACGTCTGTAGGGTCCTCTGCATTAATGTTGACGCCTTGAAATGCCGCGTAGCGTCGCGAATAATGATCGCGAACCAGCAGAAGTAGTCCACAGTGGCTGCACTCGGCAGGTTGGGTTGTCACATCCGATGTAATGCCTTTGCAGTGAACACATTGAACACGACGGGCCAACGAGCCTTTATGTTCAGTTTGCAATGCCTGGTAGTCCAAGCCCGCTTCCATGGCTGTCATTGTCGCTAGGCCTAGTAAGCTTTCACTTCCGCTTAAATAGACTTGGGTTCCCATGCGCATTCGATCTAGAGATGCACCCATACGAGGTAGGGCTGCTTCCAGAGAAGGGCCGGTATAGAGGCGAGGGCAATTTAGTGCCTCCAGCGCTTCCAGAGTTTTGGAATGCTTAGCTGGATCGCTTACTACGTAAATTATTTCAGCGTTATCAAAGAAATTATCAGAGACTGATTGAGCAAAGGCGACGATGGCATCGCCTCCGCTGTCATCAGCAACAAACAAATGATAATTGGCCTCGACCGGCGTTAATACGCCGTATCGAGGTCTGCTAAGAATGGCTGAATCGTCAGGCTGATTCATTTTTTTCCGTCTCTAAGCTGGTTGTTTAACCTTTCACCATGCGACGTTCTTTATTGACGTCATAGAAAGGCATTGGTGCCGCCTTGCAGTTGATCAATCCAGTGCTGTTCTGCACTTGAAGCTCTGTGCCAGGCGTTGCGCAAGCTACGGGCATACGGGCAATCGCAACATTGTGTTTGTTGATTGATGAATACATGCCAATTGTGGCAACACCCACCTGTTTGCCGTTTTGTAGCAGTGGCGCGCCTTCTTCAGCAGGTTCCTGACCATCAACAACTAATCCGTAGATCTTGAAGCGTTCTTTACCTTGCAAGCGATAGTGTTCTTCTGCACCACGAAAACCAGTTTTTCCTTCGCTAACAGTAAAGTCTAATCCCAGTTCCCACAGAGTGTCACCCGGACCTTCGTTTTCAAACGGATAGGTTTCTGAGTTATCGAACGGATAGAACAGTAAGTAACTTTCAGCACGTAACAGATCAAGAGTAGTGAAGCGCGTTGGAATGATTCCCATGGAAGCACCCTGCTCTACGATCGTATCCCAAATGTGGGGAGCATCCTGTCCGCGGCAAAAAATCTCATAGCCTCTTTCGCCCGTGTAACCAGTACGTGAGATGGTGACTGGGTGGCCGAACAATCGTGTTGGCATGTGCGCGAAGTAATTCAAATTACGAATACCTTCTACGTGCTTTTCTAAGAAATCTACGGCAGCAGGTCCTTGTAGGGAGATGTCGTGCAGGTTGTCATCGAAACGAACTGATACGTCGCGACCCATAGCTGCTTGTGTGAGTTGCTCATGACCTGCGCCTGAGCCATGTACGATCATGAATGTATTGGCACCGGTGCGATAGATAACGCAATCATCAACAAATTTGCCAGCATCATTAAGCATGCAGGCATAGGACGCACGTCCCGGACTGATACGTTCTACGTCACGAGTAGTTGCGCGATCAATAACGTGTGATGCGTGAGCGCCACTGATATGAACTTTCTTTAAACCGGATACATCCATAACACCCGCTTTGGTGCGTATGGCTATGTATTCCTCTTCCTGATCCTTATCATAAGTCCAGGCTGTACCCATCCCACTCCAGTCTTCCAAATTAGAACCCATTGCGCGATGTCGATCGCCTAGGGCAGAAAAGCGCCAGCTTGCAGTCATGGTTGGAATCTCCAGATTTATTGGTTAGTGAAGAGGCTATTATTTCGCCTCGTTGATTATTTTCAGTTTAAAAACGTGTAATTGATGCTTAACAATCCAGAGTTGTGTCACGTTCCCATTGAGACAGACTACTTGCGTACTTGCTCCAATCGTTACGTTTCAATTTGCAATACGCATCGCTGAATTCGTCACCCATAGCCGCTTTTAGTACTGTGTCTTTCTCGTAGTTTCGGATAGCGTCAAGCAGGTTCATGGGCAGCTGCTTTAAATTGTCGCCAGCAAGTTCCGGGTTCGCATACATGTCGTTATCAAGACGCTTCCCAGATGGAATTTTCTTATCAACGCCGTCCATACCTGCGGCGAGAATAACTGCCATTAATAGATAAGGATTTGCAGCACCGTCTGGCAGTCTCAATTCAATACGACCGTCGTCTGGAATACGAATCATGTGGGTACGATTGTTACCACCAAAGGTGATTGAGCTTGGTGCCCAAGTAGCGCCAGACAATGTAGGCGGTGCACTAATACGCTTATAGGAATTTACCGTTGGGTTCGTAATAGCTGCTAATGATTCGCCGTGTTCCAACAGGCCGCCAATAAAATGATAGGCCTCATCTGATAAGCCAAGTTCGCCTGCGTCATCTGAGAAACGATTGGTTTTGCTATCGTTACTCCATACCGAAATATGAACATGGCACCCATTGCCTGTAAGATGGGTGAAAGGCTTGGGCATGAATGTCGCCCTAAGACCGTGCAGCTCTGCGATGGATTTGACCATGAATTTGAAAAAAGCTGTTTGATCGGCGGTAGTCAGCGCATCGTTGAAGTCCCAGTTTATTTCAAACTGCCCGTTCGCATCTTCATGATCATTTTGATAGGGACCCCAGCCAAGCTCTGTCATGGTGTCGCAAATGTGCGAAATCACATCAAATCTGCGCATAACGGCAGATTGGTCGTAGCACGGTTTTTCCTGAGTATCTTTATCATCTGAAATGGTGCTGCCGTCTGGGGATATCAAATGAAACTCAGGCTCAACGCCCGACTTCATTAGCATGCCTTTTTCAGCAGACTCTGCCATCAATCGCTTTAATACATTTCGTGGACCTTGTGCAACAGGTTCGCCGTTCATCCATGGATCGCCAGCGACCCATGCGACTTCCGGTTTCCACGGAAGTTGGATAACAGTGGACGCATCGGGCATGACAAACATGTCTGGATGGGCTGGAGTGAAATCCAACCAGGCAGCAAAACCAGCAAAGCCAGCGCCACTCTTTTGCATCTTCCCTGCGGCGGCGGCAGGTACTAACTTGGCACGTTGCGTACCGAATAGATCAGTGAAGTTGAACAGGTAATACTTGATGCCACGCTCTTTGGCCAGTTCCGTCAAATTCTGTGTCATTGCCCGCTCTCTGTTCCTTAGTTGTTAATGTTTGTGTAGAACCGTGGTTTAAATCAGTAACCTTGTCCGGGAACCCAGCTGGTACCGGCCAGAGGTACCTGCGCCATTGCTGCAGCTTCAACCGTCAGTGCGCATCAGTCTTCGGGTTCCAGATTGTGTACGTGGTTTTTTCCACATGCTCTGGCGATAGTCTGGGCTTCTAGTGTCATTACTTTCAGGTAGTTTGCCAGTCGGCGTCCTGCCTTTACAGGGTCCAGTCGACTAGCGAGTTCTGGATTCTGAGTAGTAATACCCGCTGGGTCTTGCCCAAGGTGCCAAGCATCATAAGAGCCGGCAGTGGTGCCGAGCTTGCGATACTCGTCTTCATAGTACGGATCGTTGTCACCCATGGCAATGAGTGCAGCCGAACCGATTGAAACGGCATCGGCGCCCAGAGCCATCGCTTTTGCTACATCAGCTCCGTTTCGAATACCGCCGGAAACGATGATCTGAACTTTGCGGTGCATGTCTAGTTCTTGAAGTGCTTTGACAGCTGGTCTAATGCAAGCAAGCGTTGGTTGGCCAACATGCTCGATGAATACGTTTTGAGTTGCAGCCGTTCCGCCTTGCATGCCGTCCAGAACAATGACATCGGCGCCCGCCTTAACGGCAAGGGCTGTGTCGTAATAGGGTCGTGAACCACCGATTTTCACGAAAATTGGCTTTTCCCAGTTAGTGATTTCACGTAGCTCTAATATTTTTATTTCAAGATCGTCTGGCCCTGTCCAATCTGGGTGTCTGCACGCAGAGCGTTGGTCGATACCCTTTGGTAAAGAGCGCATTGCTGCTACACGATCATTGATTTTCTGACCCAGTAGCATGCCACCGCCACCTGGCTTAGCACCTTGGCCAACAACGATTTCAATAGCGTCGGCTTTGCGAAGATCGTCAGGATTCATACCGTAACGAGATGGAAGATATTGATAAACCAGTAGCTTTGAATGACCGCGCTCTTCTGGGGTCATGCCGCCGTCACCGGTCGTGGTAGATGTGCCCGCAAGGTTTGCACCGCGACCCAGAGCTTCTTTGGCTTGACCTGACAGAGAGCCAAAGCTCATGCCCGCGATCGTAATGGGAATTTTTAAGTGAAGAGGTTTTTTGGCGAATCGATCGCCTAGTGTGACTTCGGTGCCGCAGCGCTCGCGATAACCTTCTAACGGATAGCGCGATATGGATGCACCCAAAAATAATAGATCATCGAAGTGTGGCAGTGCACGTTTGGCTCCGGCACCACGAATATCGTAAATGCCAGTGCTCGCCGCTCGGCGAATTTCGGACATGGTGTATTCGTCGAATGTTGCCGACGGTCTGGGTGTAACTTGTGGAGTCTTATCGTCCATTTTTCATGATTGTCTGGGTAAGTCGACCTTGGGATCGTGAATTAGCGGAATCCGAAAAAGTTCTCGGCACTATCTTTCGGCACTAAAGGACGCTAGTAGGCGTCTGCGTGGTCAATATCAAAGTTGTAAAGTTTTCTTGCTGATCCGTAGCGGCGGAATAATTTCGCATCTTTGTTGATGCCAGCTTTTTCGAGTAGGTCAGCTAGAGTTTTTTCGTGCTCTGACGTCATTTCCTTCTCTACACAATCAGCGCCTAAGCTTTCGACAGAACCCGCCACGAAGAGCTTCGCTTCATAGATTGAATCACCTAAGGCCTCGCCAGCATCGCCGCAAATGACCATATGGCCCAGTTGAGCCATAAAGCCACTCATATGACCGACTGAGCCGCCAACCACGATGTCGATTCCTTTCATGGATATGCCACAGCGCGAGGATGCATCCCCTTCAATGACCAATAAGCCACCATGTGCCGTGGCTCCAGCGGCCTGACTAGCGTTGCCTTTGATGCGCACCAGTCCACTCATCATGTTTTCGGCTACACCGACACCGGCGTGCCCGTTTACAGTGACAGTCGCGTGTTGATTCATGCCTGCGCAGTAGAAGCCCGCATGGCCATCAACGGTCACATCGATGGGGGCATTTAGTCCACAGGCAATGGCGTGTTGTCCCATTGGGTTAGTAACAGTCCACTCGCGTTCATTGGTGCCAGGGTCAAGCGATTGTAATTTTTCATTGATGGCGCGCAGGCCCAATGTACTTAGATCTAGAGAGTTCACAGAGGTGCTCCAGTCAATTGATCGTCAGAGGACGCAGCGATAGGAGCTGATATATGTGCAGCAACGGATTCATTGCCCCATGCATAGACGGTGGCAGGTTTCGGCTCCCAGATTCGTGCCGTGTCAGCACCAGGGAGCGTAGCGATTGCGCGAAATTCAGTTGCCATGGCGACCCAGTCGTCGGTTTCGGCCATAACCGCGTGTTTGCACGCAATGGGATCCCGGACTACAGCGAATCCGTCTTTGGTTCCGATGCAGAAGGTGAAAAACCCGTCCAGATCATCCAAGGCGTCCTCTAATGCTTGTTTTAGTGGTATGCCCTGACGAAGTTTCCACGTTAGGTAGGCCGCAGCGACTTCACTATCGTTTTCACTGCCAAAACTTACGCCTTTGCGAATCAACTCTTCACGCAGACGGTTGTGGTTGGACAATGAGCCGTTATGAACTAAGCAAAGGTCAGCACCTGTGGCAAAAGGGTGTGACCCTGCTGATGTTACGGCGCTTTCAGTCGCCATTCTGGTGTGGCCAATCATGTGTTGACCCGCTGCTGTGACTAATCCGAAACGCTCATAAACATCTTCAGGTAGGCCGGTTTCTTTATAAATCTCGACGCTTTCACCACTACCAACTATTCTGACGGTTGAATCGAAGGTGGATAGCCAGTGCTTTACGTGAGACTCATCGCCGTCGCTAATGAGTAGAGCATGAGTATCATTCTGTGTCACTGAGCTGCTGGTTTTGAGTTGAGCGTCCATTGCGCTACTCAGTGCATTCCAGTCGTATTCAGTACTATTGTGTGCGAGTGAATACTTGGTTTGTCCCTCGCTGACGGGATCACGATAGATCGCAATGCCCGCTGAATCTGGACCACGACTGGTCATTTCAATGAGCATGGGTTTGAACAATTCCCCTAGATTGGGAAATAGATCAGGGTTTTTCAGGTATAGACCGGCAATTCCGCACATGGTAAAAGCACATTCCTGTCATCTTGGTCGGCAAACGTTACCACCAGTTTGATTTCGTTTCAAGAAAGTAATTATATTTTCCTTTCAGGAATATTCCTGTAAGGTGTGAAGTGTCAATCCCCAAATCAGATGGATTTCCACTAAAGCGCAGCATTGTGTTAGAGATGGTTCGGGTGATTCAGGGATTGCTGTGACGGCATACCTAAGTACGATTGACACCTGATCATGCTGATTATCGATAAACCTGGAGGAATACCTTTAATGTTAAAAAGTAAATTACTCACGTTGAGTATCGCAGTAGCGGCAGCTACCGCATTCACCCCGCTGACAGCCATGTCTGCAGAGTCTGATGACCCAATTCAGGTCATTGACAACAACTGGTCCAGTCAGAAAGTATTGGCTCGAGTAGCCAAGCAGATGCTCGACCAAATTGGTTATAACACTGAGCTGGTTACACTAGATACGCAGAGCCAATTCGCTGCTATGGGTACGGGCGACGCTCACTTGCAAATGGAAGTCTGGGAAGGCTCCATGAACGCAAGCTTTATGAAAGAAGTAGACGCTGGTCGTATGGTTGATGGTGGAAGCCATGAAGCAACGACTCGTGAAGAGTGGTGGTACCCGAACTATGTAGAAGAAATCTGCCCGGGTCTTCCAGACTACAAAGCACTGAATGATTGTGCAGACTTGCTCTCATCACCTGAAACTTCTCCCAGTGCTCGTTACCTGTCAGGACCTGCTGAATGGCATCCGGAAGACGTTGAGCGAATTGAAGCTTTAGGATTGGACGTTGTCATTGTAAACGCGGGTTCCGCTGATGCATTGTTTGGTGAGCTGAAATCAGCTGCTTCTAGAAAAGAGCCTATTATTCTGTTTAACTGGGCTCCAAACTGGGTCGGTGCTGCTTACCCTGGGAAATTCATCGAATTTCCGCGTCGTGATGCAGAAAACAAATGCGTAACCGATCCTTCATGGGGTGTTAATCCTGATATGGCTAACGACTGCGGTGCAGCGGTTGGCGGCTATTTGAAGAAAGGTCTGTGGTCAGGTTTTGCCGAGAAGTACCCTTGTGCAAACGAGTTGGTCTCCAACATTAACTTCACTGGCCCAATGATTGATTCAGCGGCTGCCATGGTTGATGTAGAAGGAATGGACCACGATGCTGCTGCGACTAAGTGGATCGAAAGCAATCAAGCAGTTGCTGATGGCTGGATTCCTTCCTGCGCTGGCTAGCTGGCATTGAAATACGCCTAATTATATTTATAGGCT
>JBLHWG010000163.1:0-11346 GCA_047629055.1 Halioglobus sp. | reverse complement strand
TCTGGTTCTGGTTCTGGTTCTGGTTCTGGTTCTGGTTCTGGTTCTGGTTCTGGTTCTGGTTCTGGTTCTGGTTCTGGTTCTGGTTCTGGTTCTGGTTCCCCACCATTGGATAGGATAACGGCGAATCTCGTTTCACCAGACTCCGTGCCTGGTGGACTGCTTGGCTCAAGAAAAAACCATCCCCAGATGAGAAGTGCGTAGATGGCCAATGCCCCTATCACTGCAACTATCCAATCACGCCGAATCATAGTGACTCACGACAAACACATCTGGATCACGGTGATACGACAATCAAAGTGACTTCTGAAAATCCAGATTCTCTCAATTCCTCAGTCAAAGACAAAAGTTGTTCAGCGGCCAGTCGAGAATCCGGTTTTATAGCAACTTTTCCTGCCAGCGTTGTTTTAGCTTCCAACAACAAATTGAGAGCTTGCCGATCAATGTTCTCCCCTTTGACGCTCAACTCCCCATCAATTGTCATGACAATGACCAGAAGATCGTCTTCAATCATCGATGCGCCATCTACTTCAGCAGTCTGGATAGCATCATCTGGCTTGAGAGTTCCTGCCAACATGAAGAAAATCAGCATCAGAAACACAATGTTGATCAGCGGAGTCAGATCGATATCAATAGCAGCAGGCTTTGAAGGTGCTCTAAAATTCATGGAGTACCTGAGGCGTCCATCACTACTTTTTCGACACCGGTATTCTTTATACTAGCGATCAGATCCAATAAGGTTTGCACATCAATTTCTTCGCTCACACTCACTACAACTGAATGTAATGGATTTGCAACATGCCGAGCCGCTAACGCCTCTAACAGGAGCGCTTGAGACATTGTTATTCCATCTAGAACATACCGCTGTGCTGCCTGCAGGTAGATTCGACTGGACTCCAGTGGCAAATCCTCCATCAGATTTCTACCTTCGCCCACACTGTTCCAAGACACGCTGCGCTCTTGTGAAAAGTTACTAGCCAACATGAAAAACAAAAGTAGAATAAACACAACATCGATCAGTGGCGTCAGGCTGATTACCGAACGACGACGAGTTGTTTGCAAATCCAGATTCACGAGCCCGCAACAGGCTTTTTGTTGGTGTGAGAGGTAAACACCCGAGTTGTGCAGTCCTCCATCATATGTTCGCATCGATCAATGCGCCGATCAAGCCACTGATGTGCGACCAATGCAGGGATAGCTACGATCAAACCTACCGCCGTTGTCAGCAAGGCTTGCCATATCCCTCCTGACAACAATGCTGGATCAATCTGATTACCAGCACTTTCAAGCTTTTGGAACGCCTCGATCATCCCCAGAACTGTACCCAACAAGCCAAGTAGAGGACTTAGATTGGCGATCAATTCTAGTGCCCGCATCCAGCCTCGAAGTCGCTCTATATGTTTCTTTGCAATACGCGTAACTTCCTCGCGAACCACAGACTCCTGATGCCCTGCCAATAGTCCCTGCATGGCAGCATCCATGACCCTGGCAACTGGTTGCCTAGGTACACTGCTTAACGTTTTGGTAGCGTCCTGCCAATGACCACGACGCCAATGACGGAGGCTGTCCTCAAGAAATTCGTGACTGGCGATGCGCAGCCGCCAGAATTGAAGCGTTTTTGCGATGATCAGTGTCAACGCGAAAAAAGACAATAAAACCAGGATCCAGACAACGGGACCACCACGATGCAGCAGCACCAGCAGCGGCCTCAATTGCTCAAGCAATTCTGTCATGAGAACTGTTTAGCCCGGACTACGTTTAAATATGAGTCAGCCACTGCTTGGTATCCGGTGTCTTCCCCCATTGGATGGCGTTAAGCTCATCACGCATATTACGAATGATCGGCCCAGGTTTGCCGTCGCCAACCTTGTACTCACGTCCTTCATGTATCAAGGTGCCAACAGCCGCAAGAACTGCAGCTGTTCCGGTTAATCCAGCTTCGCAATAAGGTCCTGCAGCGCGTTCTAGTAACTCTTCAATGCTTAGCTCACGTTCTGACACCTTCATACCGTTGTCTCGAGCAAGTTCGAGCAATGATTCTCGAGTGACTCCGTGCAAAAACGAATCATCCAGGGACTTTGTAATTACTTCGTCACCGTCAACAAGGATAAAATTCGCGGCACCTGTTTCCTGCACATTTCCACCCGGACAAAACAGCACTTGATCTGCATTCGCAGTTGCTCGTGCACGTTCAATATGTTTCAAGGCACTAGCGTAGTTGCCTCCGCCCTTGACCATGCCATGATCAGGTCCGCAACGAACTCCTTGATCGTCTAGTAGCAAACGTAAACTGGCCTCGCCACTTGAAAAATAATCCCCTACTGGTGAGAGCAGAATAAAGAGTGTTGAGGTGTCTGAACGAGCTGCAGCCTTACCAATGGCGGCTTCAGTGCCGATGTGTGTTGGGCGGATGTACAGCGATGCGGGTGCATCGGGCACCTCATTTCTATAATGAGCGACACTATCCAAAATCATTCGCCCAATTTGCTCTTTATCCAAATCTGGAAGACACAGCAGCTTTGTGCTCTGTGCGAAGCGTGCAATATTCTTGTCCATACGAAATATCGCCACGCCACCGTCCACCTGCCTGAAGGCCTTCAGTCCTTCAAAGCAAGTGCTTGCATAGTGCAAGACATGAGCGCCTGGGTGCAGAGTCAAACTATCACTCGCAACCATTTGCTCCTTGCTCCAGCCGTCCTTGAAGTGGCATATCGCCATTTGAGGCAAGAATTGAGTTCCAAATGCGCCTGCCATAATTGTGTCCTCTTTAGACCAGTATCTCGCCAGCCAACCAACTGCGCGTAACCGGGTTTATTGTGTGTTCAAAAAAATCTGTACGACTGCTCTGCTCAATCAACTCACCGCGATTCATAAGTATGACTTCATCAGCCAGGCGTTTAACCTGCCCTATATCATGACTCACGAATACTACGCCAAGCCCCGCTTCAATCGCTTGGCCAAGTTGTTGCTCTATAGCCAATGTGGATGCCGGGTCTACATTCGCTGTCGCCTCGTCTAGGAAGAGCATATCAGGCTTCAAAGCCAAAGCACGTGCCAGTGCTAAACGCTGCTGTTCGCCACCTGAAAGGCGCTCGGCCGAAACATCGACCAGTGCACCTAATCCAGCGGACTCCAACGCCTGATACGCTGCGTCTAACGCCTCAGGTCGCTTCATACCCTTGGCTCGCAAGGCGAATATTACATTGTTAATTGCGCTGCGGTTCAATAGCACCGGCCGCTGTAATAAAAGACCAACCTGAAAACGCCGAACTTTATCAGGGGGGGCCTCACCCCAAATTACCGCCCCTGCGTCTGCTAAGGACAAAGCGCTCAAGGATTTCACCAACAATGATTTACCCGAACCGTTCGGCCCGACAATCGCGCTGCAATTAACTACGCCGAGTTGTATTTCCGGAATGTTCAACAGCACTCGACCTGCCCGCTCTATTACAAGCCCTTTAGCTCTAATTGGCCGGACACAACCGTGAGCGCCGTCGCGTTCGCGAAAGCTATTCATGATGATTCGTACCTCTGACATTGGAGTACGCGCCCAATGCGTGCACGGCAGCGTTGATCAAAATCGCGATTAGCACCAGGACAATGCCTAAACCAAGCGCCAGCGCCAGATTGCCCTTGGAAGTTTCTAACGCAATAGTTGTCGTCATGACACGCGTGACGTGATTAATATTGCCACCAACAATAATCACCGCCCCTACCTCAGCAATAGCGCGCCCAAAGCCTGCCAGCAATGCCGTCATCAGGCCATGGCGCCCTTCCCAAAGCAAAGTCTTGATCAGATCTGTTGATCGGACGCCAAATAGCGATAGTTGCTGCCGATGCTGCTTATACAGGTCGTGAATAGTTTCCCGAGTAAGCGCAATCAGAATTGGGGTTATGAGAATCGTTTGAGCAATGATCATGGCTGTTGGCGTATACAAAAGCTGTAACGGCCCGAAGGCGCCTGCATTCGATAACAAAAGATACACAACTAGTCCAACGACTACCGGAGGCAAGCCCATGAGCGCAGTAACCAACGTTAACAGGTACGGTCGCAACCTCGACTGGGTGGTAGCCAACCATGCACCCGCTGGAAATCCGATTAGAGATGCGAGTACGACAGCTGTCAAACTAACTTGCAAAGACAGCAGAATAATCTCACGCAGATTTCCATCAAATGCTGCCAGAAGCCTAAACGCTTCAAACAAGCTTTCTGAAAAACTCTGCATCAGCCGGCGTTCAACCAAACGCCTAGCACAACGAGTTCAAACCAGACATAAGCCCACAGGAGCAAACTTAGTAGTACTGCAGCAGATCCGAGGTCCTTGGCACGCCCAGAGAGCTCATTCTGCTCAAGCCCGATGCGATCGACCACAGCTTCCACTGCACTATTCAATAACTCTACGATCAACACCAGGACCGTCACACAAATCAGTAGTACTCTTGCGACACCTGACACGTCAGTAAAGACGGCTACTGGTATGAAAATCAACGCCAGTACGAGTTCTTGGCGAAAGGCTGCTTCATTAGCAAATGCGGCCTTGAAGCCCTTTAGCGAGTAAACTCCAGCCATGACAACCCGTTTCAATCCCGTATTTTTCTGCATGCGATGATCAGGCTCGTGCGAGTGTTTGTGAATATTAGTAGCGAGGATACCGCGCTGAATGCCCTGCGGGGTCGGCCAGCGGTAAATGTGGACAGAATTTTTCGTCGAGCACTCCACGTCCTCATGACGTTGACGGCATTTATGTACACAGTATCTGCCTATTCATCGCCAACCGTCGTACAAGACGTCAAATCATCGGACACTCGAACCCCACTTGTTGCCCTAGCGTCAAGTTTCAGGTCTGTGTGGCCAGTACTGATGGATGTCTATCAGGAGGATCCCAATAACCGCCCCCCCTCGGTAAGCTTCGGCTCCTCGGGATTGCTCAGCACGCAAATACTGCGAGGCGCACCGTTCGAATTATTTCTATCCGCCGATCAGAGATCCGTCACACAAATAATGGAGGCTGGAAAAACGCAATCTGCCCCTATAGCACTGGCCAGCGGGACGCTCTCTCTGGTCACACTATCAGAAACTAACAGCTTATCAGATGGGGCTCCAGCGTTTGTATGGATAAGAGAATTGATGGCAATGGGAAGCTCATTGAAAATCGCCATTCCGAATCCTCGGCATGCCCCCTATGGGATAGCGGCGCAACAAGCGCTAACGACTGCGGGCTTATGGCCAATCCCCAGAGGTTCGTTACTCAATGCGGAAAACGCATCACAAGCGCTTCAATATGTCTTGAGTGGAGCAGCATCCATTGCCATTGTTCCAACGACTCTTGTGACACAGGTGCCTTTCGATATTAATATTTCAACCATAGATGCGGGCACTTATGAACCGGTTATTCACCATCTTGCTATTCTAGCTCCAGCAGGCGACAGCGCACGTAAGCTTAGTCATTGGCTTAAGACGCCCAGAGCACTGGACATCATGATGCAATTTGGTCTTGCGGCACCTTAAATAATGAACTTCTTGTCTTTGTCGCCATTTATTGTGTCCTTCAAATTGGCCTTTTGGACAACGTTGATACTACTACCCTTTGGCATGTGGTTTGGACGTTGGCTTGCGTATACACGGTGTAGTGCCAAACCTTGGGTCGAGTCATTGGTGTTACTGCCCTTAGTGCTTCCTCCCACAGTCATCGGCTACTACCTGCTAACCCTATTCAGCCCTGAATCATTCACAGGACAATGGGCAATGCAATTGTTTGGGCAACCGTTGGTATTTACATTCCCGGGGTTAGTTGTCGCATCGATGATTGTCAACGTCCCTTTTGTCGTTCAACCCATGCAACTGGCCTATGGAACCATGCCCATTGAAATCAGAGAGGCAGCATGGGTGAGCGGACTGTCGTCAGCTGAAACCTGGTGGCACGTTGAGCTTCCACAAGTGTGGCCAGGCATACTTGCCAGTGCAACCTTAGTCTTCTCTCATACGCTTGGGGAATTCGGAGTTGTACTCTTAGTCGGCGGCAACATCGAAGGCATCACGCGGACCGTGTCTATCGCCATTTACGATCATGTTCAGGCCTTTGAAATGCAAACTGCTGGTTGGTTTAGCTTTAGTTTGGTGGTGTTTTCATTGGCTGCATTGCTCATCGTTCGGTTAAGTGGACACAACAATGTCGCCGCTAAGAACTACAGATGACAAATTCAGTTCACAAAAACACGGATGTTGCGGCCAACATGCTGGACGTCTCATTGCAGCAGCGCAGCACTCCAGCGCTGGACGTAAAAATGCGCTGCAATGCAGGAGAATTATTAGCACTCGTTGGCCCCTCAGGTAGCGGTAAAACCACCGTATTGCGAAGCATCGCAGGCTTGCAAGCCATTGATACCGGTTTTGTTAAATGTGCATCAACAACTTGGCTGGACACTAAAAACAATGTAAACGTCACTATTCAACTCAGAAGAGTTGGAATGGTGTTTCAGCACTATGCATTGTTTCCCCACAAAACAGCCTTGGAAAACGTTGCCTTAGCCATTAGAGACAAAAGCACTAAAGAAAAAAGGTTGCTTGCAGCAAGCTGGTTAGAACGGACCAACATGACTGGTATGGAAAACCGTCTGCCCAGAGAGTTGTCTGGCGGGCAACGACAAAGAGTCGCATTGGCCCGGGCATTGGCGGGGAATCCATCCGTACTGTTGCTCGATGAACCGTTTTCTGCAGTCGACCAGCAAACCCGACGCAAGTTGTACAGAGAGCTTGCGAAGTTGCGATCAGGATTGGAAATTCCCATGATCTTGGTGACTCATGATGTTTTGGAAGTGCAACAACTGGCCGATAGTTTATGCCTCATTCACAAGGGTCAAACCCTGCAGCAAGGAACAGTCCACGATGTAATAACCAAACCCAATAACAAAAACATAGCGAAGCTGCTGGGTCATCAGAACTTGTTTACGGCAACTGTCGCAAGCCTTCACCCAACGTTGTGCGTCTTCAAACTTAGCGACACGGGGCACTTGAATGGCCCAGTTGTAAATCTGACAAAGGGTGCATCGGTCACCCTGTTAATCGCGCCGAGTGCGATCTCATTGGCAATCAGTAACGAAATCTGCTCAAAACAGCCAAATTTGCTGCGTGGGACAGTCAGGGACGCCGTTAGCATGGGCGATGAATGGTCAATAACCGTACATTTGGATGCAATAACCAAATCACTTCGCTTTCGCGTCCCTGCTCATACCGTCAGCCCTGAGCAAATGAAGCCCGGTTATCCAATTAGTGTTAACGTTAGGCCATCTGGGATATATGTGATTGACGACTCCTTCAATACAGTTATCGATTAAGACCATCCAACTTCAACAACGCAATCTTTAATACCATGTTGACTCGGTTCTTGCCAGGAACACGCCGCGCCTTTAGCGATCTAAGTGAGCAGGAAGTGCTTGCTCTCGCTATTTCGTCTGAAGAAGACGACATGCGCATCTATCAAGCCTATGCCGATGGACTGAGAGAGAACTATCCAGACTCAGCTGGATTGTTCGACGCCATGGCTGAAGAGGAAAATGGCCATAGAATCCAACTCATCGCACTACACAAGGACAAATTTGGAGACAAAATCCCATTAATTCGTAGAGAACATGTCCGTGGATATTACGAACGAAAGCCCGATTGGTTGGTACGCCCTCTCTCGATCGATAAAACACGAGAAATGGCCAAACATATGGAGTCTCAGGCGGAACGATTTTATAGAGCTGCTGCTGCGAGCTCGTCCGACGCAGACACTAGAAAATTGTTGGGAGATCTCGCTTATGCCGAAGCTCGGCACAAAGAACATGCAGCCAATCTTCAACAAGATCTCATACCAGAAGATATTCGCAACAAAGAAAACGAGACCGAGAGCAAACAGTTTTTACTGACTTACGTTCAACCCGGACTTGCAGGGTTGATGGATGGCTCAATATCGACCCTGGCCCCAATCTTTGCAGCCGCATTTGCAACAGGCAACACTTGGAATACTTTTTTAATAGGGCTTTCGGCCTCCGTAGGTGCCGGAATTTCGATGGGATTCACCGAGGCCGCCCACGATGACGGAGTACTCAGTGGCCGAGGTTCTCCATGGAAACGCGGGTTAGCGTCGGGGATTATGACGACGATAGGAGGCCTTGGCCACACACTACCGTATTTAATTCCTGATTTCAAAACAGCCACGGCTGTGGCTATCGTGATAGTTTTTGTAGAGCTATGGGCAATAACGTGGATTCAGCATAAATATATGGAAACACCCTGGGGGCGAGCCATGTTCCAGGTATTACTCGGCGGTTCACTGGTTCTCGCTGCAGGCATTCTTATCGGTGTTGCGTGAATTTACTTAACTCACACTAGGTCTAGCAACATTTAAATTCAACTGAGACTTGGCAGATGGGGTCTTGCTAATAAACTGCATGCTTATTTGAGCCCCAAAGCTAGTGCATTCATGTCGGACAGAAACCGCACCACTCAAATCTATGAGGGCTGCACTGTCCGATAGCAGTACATCAATCGGTAAACTCGAAAGAGTAGTTGTGCTTTTTCCCAGCTGATCTGATTGAATACCTTTCGGTATAAAAATAATATCAGCACTGACCAAGCCACTGCCCACTTCCTTGTCAAATTGATAGGCCGTGCGCAGGACTATTTCATACCCGGTTTCCATCTGCTGGGCAGCACGACAAATTAAATTTGTAAGGCATAAGTTAAACAAATGGCCGTCGACTAGAATTCGCTCAGGCAAACGATCAAGCTCGAGGCGTAAGTTAGCATTCTGCGGCAACTGGTCACTAAGCCGAGCAGCGCTATGTCTCAATATTGCATTTAAATCAACGGCTGTTTTTGCCACTTGATCCGTCGCATTAAATATAGATAGTTGATCGATACGAACAATAGCCGCAGCGGCCGCTTTGACTACATTGGAGACTGACTTTTTAACGTCGCCGCCCGACTTCATCAAAATTTCTGCCAACTCGGCATTACCGACAACAACCTGCATGTCGTTCTTCAGTTCGTGTTTGACGGTCGTCAACAATGAGGCCAATGCTTCAGTTTGACCAGTCGAAGTGTGTTGAAGATTCGTTGTCTGTGATTGATGAATGTGTCTCAGCGCGACAAGCAGTGCTAACAAAAGAAGTGACAGAACATGTGCTACGTCTTGTACTGAGCTTAATAAGTTCTCATTCTCTTGCATAAGCAGCTGATCGGCCATGAGACACAGCTCAATGGTAATCGTGCCAAACAGAGCAATGCTCATCCATCGCTGAATTCGCAGCCGGGCCATATCACCCATTTGTTGCAATCGCATAATTCCTATCCCGATGTACCGAAATGTCAGCAACATGCTGCCAAAAAAACAAACCGCTACAAGCGATTAAATTTCACAGAGTTCAGGCTCAACAGGGACGGGTGTTTGAGTGAAATCGACATCACTAGCAGCCATCCCTAGTCTACCATTAGGGGTTACAAGACTGGCCACAGACAACTCATTTTCCCCAATTTTAGACAACTGCGGCAATTTTGGCACTTGGTAAAACGCTGGAACGTAGGTTCCAACACGCAACTCGATAATCGCCTTACATTCGTGCAGATCATTGTACATCGTCGCAAGTGTTCTACGCAGTCTTAAGGCCAATACTCGGACTGATGGATCGGTTTGAGCATCAAAGCTGTCTGGTTTTCCCAAGGCATCCACCCCAACAGAAAAAGCTTTGATCCGATCTGCATCTCCTAGTAGAGTTTGGTTCACAATGTAGCTTAGAAATGCAGACATCTGAGGGGCGCCAGAAAAACGCCGATCGGCAAGAACGCGATCAAGTTCTGCCCGAATTAACGACTCATCTGCTTCGACCTTTAACTTTCGAGCGGCATCCCTATTCATTTTGCTGTGGTTTCTATTAAGTAAAGCGTTAGAAAAATTCGCCAAATGTCGATTAGACTCGTATAACCGACTTACAAGCAGGCCTCGGGAGATCCTCAACCACTCCTATTAGTATCGATTACCAATGTAAACATATGATCATCATGCAAGCAGGGTTTGTCAGATTAGGTATGAGTTGTGTAAGGGAATGCATTGCCTTTTCTCATGCTTGCAACAAAAATCAATCTTGCATTAAGGCAAAACTACCAAATCTACCAAGAAACCCTACTACTCACTACCTGCCAGTGCGGTTATCATTGCAAACGTATCGGCCAATAATGCAGCCTCATTAAAGTGTCCTCAATAAACAGAACGAACAATACTGCCTCTATTCTAGTGGTAGAAGACGACCCTAGAATACGGGAGCTGCTCAAGATCTCTCTAGAATCCGAGGGGTTCTCGGTCTTTGAGGCCTCTTCAAGCGAGACCGTGTATCGCACCTTGGCAGAAAATTCCATTGATCTGATCACGATGGACATATTGCTTGAAGGCGAAAACGGACTTGATCTCGTGCGGGACATCCGCCAACGCAGTGAAATTCCAATCATCCTGGTGACAGGTCGAGTAGATCTAATAGATACTGTTTTGGGATTGGAACTCGGTGCAGACGATTACATCACCAAACCTTTTCTCATCAGAGAACTTATCGCTAGGGTACGCTCAGTACTTCGCCGCGCGCGCGTATCCGCCGTGTCTGCAGCCCGAATTGGCCCCCCAGAGACAGAAAACCAATTCGATTTTATGAAATTTGGCAACTGGACCCTTATTCCGGCGTCCCGCGAACTCAGAGATGTAAACGGCTACCCGAAGGCCCTGACAACAACAGAATACGATTTATTGGAAATTTTTGTCTCCAGTCCCCAGCGTGTGCTCACACGTGATCATCTAATGGAGACATTAAATGGCCGCAACTGGCAGCCCAATGATCGAGTTATTGACAACCATGTTGCCCAGCTTCGAAAAAAACTAGAGTCACCTGACGATTCTGAGTGGATAAAAACAGTTCGTGGAGTGGGCTATCTTTTTACCGGCAAAGTATCCAGGAGCAGGCAAACTCAAACCTAGGAGTCACTATCGTAAAATACAGCGCTTCACAGGTGGTTTTCAGGGCAATAAAATTTCCTGAAATTTCTGGAGCATTCGAGTCGCTCTCGCATCCCATAAATTCGCCCTAATAGCATAGCGCCCCTGCTCCACCAAATGAGCCAAACGCGTCGGATCAGACTGCAACTGTAATATCACCAAACGCATCTGTTCTGGGGTGTCCACTTGCACTAGCGCATCCTGCATAGACAGATCAGCTACCGTTCTCGGGTTCAGTGATTCACTGATGACCGCACATCCACAAGCCATAGCCTCATAGATACCCGTTTCAAAATCATCTAGACTCTCTCCTGAGAAATGAATATTA
>JBLHWG010000162.1:0-11357 GCA_047629055.1 Halioglobus sp. | reverse complement strand
CTATCCCAACACCCAGTGAGCTAGCCGGAAAGTCGTTAAATCAACCTTATCTATCCGGCGTGATTACGAGTTATGACGCATTCAAATTTACCTATGGCCACATCGAAATGCGGGCGAAGGTTCCATTTGGTAGAGGCTACTGGCCAGCATTCTGGCTGCTCAATGCCTACTACGTTGATGATATGCCAGAAATAGATATTATGGAGTTTATAGGCCATAACCAAGACGCCGTGTACCATACCTATCATTACTACGATTCGGAAGGTCAGCTCAGATCTACACATTCCGAAGCAAGTCCGGGCGTTGACTACACAGAAGATTTTCACACTTACTCGGTGGAGTGGAAGCCTAGTACACTTATTTTCTACATCGATAATATCGAAGTACACAGAGTGATCGATCCGAAGGTTTCTCGCCAGGAAATGTATGTCATCGCAAACACTGCGCTAGGTGGCTGGTGGCCAGGCTCACCGGATAACACAACCTCGTTTCCGGGGGAATATATCATCGACTATATTCGCGTCTATCAAAGGACAATACCGTGGGATGATACTTTGCTTCTTGATGGAGAGTCAGAAGTTCCCTTATCGGATGGAATATTTGGTACATCGTCACCTAGTCATCGTCCATCAATCGAGAACTGGCCAGAAGGTTATCCCTCCGGGCAATAGGTTAAAGGCGACGATGGCTACGCTGTGGAATAAGGCTCAATGAAAAAGCTGAATGTTCGGACCATTAATTCAAATGCAGCCGCCATCGCCTCTCTTCTAGGCTCTCCGATAGCATACAAGCCTACCGTGTAACCCAGGCCACTGATTTGTGCCTGGTACACAGTTAACTCGATGTCCTCCAAACCGTATACTGCGGCATTGACGTTGAGTTTATCGATCCATGCAGGGCGGCTATCGATTGATACGTCGTGGCGGTTGCTACCATCGGTTTCGAACGCTCCAGAATCAGTACCTGGTAGAATTTCTATCATGATGTAGTCTGCGAATCGGTCGTCATCGCCTTGAGTTGGCGCTTCGAAACCAATGGTGTAGCCAGGCTCCAAAACCTCAAAATTTTCCAGCGTTTCAGCTGCGACCACCTTTACCCACCCAGTTGGGATAGCAACGCTAAACCCGTAATCGTCGTCGTCATAATTCTCGATGTTAAACATCGAATCGTCATGAATGACTTCTTCCACGACTAGCTGCGTGACAGACATCGCGGTTGCGGGTGTCTGATATAGAGTGACTAGTGCAGAAGCACCAAAACCAACAAGAAGAGGAATAAAGATCGCTGATTGCATAAACGTGAGAATGACGATTACGACATAAAAATTCCGAGAGCAATGACGCAAAAACAAAACCGCACATGGATGGGTGAGCTACTCATCCAAAAAACTGTAGTCTATTTCACAATTTTCGGCCGCCTAAACGGTATCTACCGAGATCGATGGACCGTCGGTTGTAGCGTTTCCCGCTGCGTCCACTGCTTGTATCGCTACGGCGTAGGTTGTGCCCGTTGTTAAGCCCGTCAGATTGAAACTTGTTACCGTGCCTGCTATAGCTGCCACTGGTGTGCCATCAAGCAGTACGCGGTATTCCGTCACCTCGGTGTCATCTGTCGCCGCAGTCCAACTCAGATCTGCGGTGGTATCAGTGATATTCGTCGCTGTTACTGATGCACCAGTCCACACCGGTGCGGTGGTATCCGCTGTGTTATCCGTTGGATCGCAAGCATCACCCAATCCATCGTTATCAATGTCTGCCTGATCCGCATTGGCTATCGCAGGACAATTGTCAGCTGAATCAATATCTCCATCACCATCAGTATCCGTATCATTTGATGTATCGCAGGCATCACCAAGGCCATCGTTATCAATATCCGCTTGGTCGGCGTTGGATATTGCCGGGCAGTTATCACCAGGATTGTTGACACCGTCATTATCCGGATCCAGACCATTGGTAGGATCGCAGACGTTGCCAATACCATCACCATCGACATCCGCTTGATCTGTATTGGCGTTTGTAGGGCAATTGTCTAAGGGATCGTTAACACCATCCCTATCAGGGTCAAGCCCATTGATTAAATCGCATGCGTCTCCAATTCCGTCTGAATCCAGGTCCGCCTGATCAGAGTTTGCATTGGTTGGACAGTTATCTGTAGGGTCGGTAACACCATCATCATCGGGATCCAAACCGTTGATTAGATCACAAACATCTCCGATTAAGTCGCCGTCAACATCACTTTGGTCTGCGTTCGCAGTTGCTGGACAATTGTCAGTAGAATCCCTAATGCCATCGCTATCAGCATCCGTATCGTCCGAAAGGTCGCAAACATCACCCAGTCCATCATTGTCGATGTCTGCTTGATCGTTGTTTGAGCGCGCGGGGCAATTATCAACATCGTTGTTGACATCATCCCCGTCGGTATCGTCGTCGTTAATCAAATCACAGGCATCGCCAAACCCGTCATTATCAATATCGTTTTGATCAGCATTAGGAACTGCAGGGCAGTTGTCCGGGGCATCATCAGGAACACCATCAGCATCTTCATCTTTCGGAGGATCTTCAGGATCATCAGGGTCGGTACCCTGAGCTATTTCCTGAATATTGGTGAGATCGTCATCGTCATCATTGAAGCTCTCTGTTTCGTAGTCATTCTCACCGATAACCGTTGTCCCACCGCTTCCAACATTCTGGTTCTGAGTCGAAAAAGCAATCAGTGTGGTACGTTCAGAATTTGAATAAAAAGTCGCACCTACGAGAGGGTCAGAATTTTCGTTAACGGTTGCAGAACCTCGCCACTCATTGCCTTCTCGTGTTAAGACGATTTCCTTACCATTAATGGTTGCAACTACATCAATCGCAGCTTTTCGCTCTTCCGAAGCATCGATCATGTCAGCGGGTAGCTTCAGAACCACCTCTAACGAGACGATTACAGGAGGTGCGACTGGCGAGGTAGCATCGTTGAAAAGAGACCCTTCTCTACGTTCCTGATAATTGGAATATCCGTCATTATCTGAATCCAAAGAGGTATCGAACTGCGTAAATCGCAAAATCGCTGGACTGGATGCAGAGCCCACGTTCAAAGGTTTGCTTGCGCGAGCCAGCGGTAATTCTGCACCATCTACCATTTCTATCCATTCAATACTAACCACTGAAGAAGAATTAGCAGGTAGAGAGATCTGGTAAATATATTGACCATCAGCATTCGGGCTTATCTGGACAGCTTGGCCATTGATGGTTATGCGAAGAATCAAATTCTCACGAATGATGGATCTGGATTGCAGTAATATCTGAGGTGCGGTAAAGGCCATACTGGCGACTCCACCGGCCACATCCACTCTATTTCCCTCATCCGATTGATTACATGCTGACAATAGGATTGCCGACACTAATACCAATATCCCCTTTAAGAGACGAGAATGAACTCGTTCAATAGATCCATTTAATTTCATGGTAGTTGATCCACAACAACGGTGACAGGAACGCCCGTACTCGATCCACCGCCACTACTCGATGATGATGCAATTGCACCCAAGATAAGCAGCCCTAAGGCTCCATAAATAATCTTGCGATTGAGTGGTATTCTATCGGTGGGTATAGGTTCGCTTGGAGAAGCCACAGCAACTTCATTCAAAGAAAAAAGTTGACGCTCTAGTGGATCGAAGGCAAAACCTTGAAGCGTTCTGTTGCCAACACCATCGAAAGCTTCAATATAGTATTGAACAAAATTGGCCTCCTCCGGAACTTCTAGACTATCGAGAGTGACGGTAAAAATCCCGCTAGATCCCAGCATATCCATTAGGCGACTTTGATAGCCCGTGTTCTCGGCAAAACGGTAGAACAATTCGACCGACCGCACATTCACGTTATCAATGACAGTTGCTGAAAATACCTGACTATCCCCCGATGTGCCACTTTTTATTGCTTCAAAATCGATAACGGGAGGAGCTATGTCTGTCGCTTGTGCTGAGGCCATTCGAGGAATTGTGGAAAATAGCCCCATCGACAGCTGAAAAAAAACTAACAGCCCAGCAGTCATTCGTCTTGTATTAAATAATTTCATAAACTTCGTCGTGCCTGATATGAGCGCAAACTCCTACCAACGAATAACAGACCAATCGTCGCCTTCACGCTTAGTCTTTACTTTGATGGACGCAAGATCCGCAGGCGGAGCAGCCAACGATCCATCATTTCGTTTAATAGATCGGATTTGCAGTGTTCCATTAATTTCACCAGTTGCATTACTGGTGGACACATTCCTTATGCGGATATCTATACCCACACTATTTTCAAAAATTTGCATAAACTGCTGCACTCTCAATCCTGAGCGTTCAGTCAGCTTGATCACTGTGGATATATCGCGATTACTAATGGCATTTTGTAGTGCTGTAAATCGCCTATAAACAGTTTGCAGTTCATCATCAGAAATCGTTAGAGGCTGAGTGACGACTGACGCTTGTGAGTTGCTTTCACTGCTCAGGGGTTGCGCTATTGCCTGAGGACTGGAGAGCTGCTGATCACCAGCGGCTGCTCGAATTCCTGAGCTGTTAGCCGGAACGCTTGCCGCAGCAGCAGCTTTGGCCGCCTCAATTTCCCGAGCTCGTCCAAATCGAGCTCCTCGGGCAGCTCGCCTCTCGGCGGCAGCACGCTCTTCAGCAATTTGGCGATCGGTAGCCAGTCTATCCGCAGATATCATCTGACGTCTCGGCTCTTCTCGTGCTACTTCTTCAAGAGCGTCCAGACGTATCTTGTCAGCGTTTCGAGCAGCTAGCTGTTCCTGACTAATTTCAAGCCGCCCTTGCGTCGCTGAAGTATTTAATTGAGTTGTTTCATTGACTAGCTGGGCTTCAACGGCCTTGTCCGCATTGGACTTAGCTTGAGCTTGCTGCGCCTTTTTGGCTTCAAATAGAGCTTGTTCCAACCTTGCTGATTCAGCTGCTGCAGCAACCTCCGCACTATCGATTCTAGCTTGAGCTACGCGCGCTTTTTCCGCCTCAAATAAAACTTGTTCCAACCTTGAAGTTTCAGCAGCAGCTGCTGCTGCGTTTCTCGCATCTTGTTGTAGTTGTTCGGCCACCAAAACAGCTTCATTAGTCAATCTAAGTTGTTCAACACGTTCCGCCTCAGCGAGTTCCGCACCGTCGTTTCCACTAACTTGCTGACGCCTGCTAGTAGCAATCTGATTCTCTAATGCTGAAAATTCGGCAACTCCATAGCCATACACACTTCGATCCATATTTATGAGCGCTAGCTCAGCATCTTTCAGGGATCCATTTTCTATCATGGATTCTATAGCCGCTAATTGGCTACGAAAACGGACAAACAAGGTGGACTCAATAGCCACGATTGGAGAATCAAGCGCCGTGGCAGCTGGCATTATTTCCACGCTGTTGGGCGAAGCCAATTCCTGACTAACTGCTGGCGCATCTGTTAGCTGTAATCCAACTCTGTCACTAGAGTTCACAAATTCAGCATCGCTAGATGCAATCAGTTCATTAAAGTATCCAGCTGTATACGCATACATGCCCCCTCCGGAAAAAATCACCAATGCAAAAACCGGCAAGATCCATCTTAACCAGCCAATTGAATTTTCTTCTGCCACATCTTCATAGGACGCATGCCCTGCACGCCAATCAGTTTCGAACTCGAATTCTGAATTTGGCTTTCGTTTTCGCTGCGGACCAAGATGCAGGAACTCTTGTTCTAGATTCTGCTGCTCGTCACTGGTACCCACTCTGTGGATCGGCCTGACATTATCCAGATTGTTGAGTCGAGTTTTATTTGTATTCGCTGGACGCAAATCTGGGAGGTCGGCGCGAGTTTCATCCAGAAAATCCAAATCGTCGCTGATCTTGGCCTTTTTCCCGACCCCTGCTATTGATTTTTTTGCTACTCCAGTTGTTAACGCTGGCGGCGGTTCAACTGGGTCGCCTGGCTTAGGAGGCAATAACGGGCCTGACTTCGAAACTGGAATCGGTTTACGTATAACCGGCATGACCTTGTGTTTGCTTTTCCTCGCGGCGGACGCGCGGGGGCCCTGACCATCCGTGTCTTCTGACAGGAAGTCAAACATGGACAAGTTGCCCTGGTCGTTTCGCTCGGATTCTGGTTTCGACATAAGCTGCAAGAGAATGCGCACGAAAAAGTACGCGTCGCAAATTGTAGGAAAGCCTTAGCCCCATCATAAACGATCTAATGTAGTCAAAAACCGGTAATAGTGTGAAGCCTCAATGGTTTGGGTATATATAACAGTTTCGTATAGCCTAAAATGCCAACCAAAACTGCTCAATGCGTCAATTCCAGAATCCAGAATTCGGTAGCCAACCCCAGAATCATCGATTCAGGTAACAAAACAGTGACCCTGACCGCCGATTCAGGCCCTGAAGCCAACCACGCGCCGTCCGTTAGCCCATTCCGAGATGCGTTAACGCCCAACGTATGCGATGGAGAATGCACAATTCTGGGATCTGGCACTTCAGTTTGAGCCAAATCGTTTCCTGACAAATCAAACCAAACCAACCGTGCAAACCCATCTACAGTTCCCTGCTGTTTTCTGCGAATTTCTGGTACCAAAGCATTTTGCCAAGAACGGCCTCGATCAATCGGACTGGCCGGAAAAGGACGCACAGAATTCGTTGCCTGATTCGAATTTTTTGTAGGTGATATCTTGGCAGTAGCCTGCTTTTGTTGTCCGCTAATCTGATAAATTCTATGCACGAAATGACCCGATGCATCAAATCGAAACAGCACCCGAATGTCAGCTTCAACATTTCCAAAGATCAGCAAAGAGCCTATTAAGGTCAGCCATTTTTTCATTTGACTTCAAGCTCCCAAGACCGAGTGAATATGCCTGCGTGAGGTGGTGGTATCTTGATTTTGCCTGTTATATCACGCACCGTCAGAGTCACGGTGTGGGTTCCGACAGTTGGTGATATCACCAGGCTGTTCTGATTATTGTCGATGACGGCTTGGATGGCACCGTTGACTGTCCATTCAACAGCCTGGACGTCATCCGCAAATATGGGACTGACTATAAATTCCTGGGACTCCCCTGCGCTTATCGATATCGCATTACTCGTTGGTGAAAAACCACGAACGCCTTCTGTCAACGTATACAGGCGTAGAATCCACAGCTCACTGTTTACCGATCCAAACGGAGAATCAAACGTCCGCATTCGACTATTGAACGTGGGTCTGTAGACTCCACTCTGACGGTACAAGCCACCCTCAAACAATCCGACACGAGGATCGCCTGCCTGCTGTGGCAATGCCACAGAATTATCAATCCAATGCGCCCAGGGTACTAGCGTAGGGTCAGTCAGCGCTGTGACGTTTCTATAACGCCCTTCTTGAAAAAGCAGTAAAGAGGAATTCTCTCTTATGAGGGTGTCGACATATTCATCGGCCAAATCCACAAGACTGTGCCCCATCTCGTGAAGCGCAATTTCTGAAAAATAAGCCGATGTAATGGCTACACTTCCACCACTGTTACCACTACCACCATAACGTTGGTCGTTAACCAGAAGAACTATTTGATCAACTGACGGATACTCATTCAAAGCCGTTTCAAACATCGTCAATGTGTTTGCACAGATAAGTCGTAATATGCCACCACAATTATAGGCACTGTCAAATGCGGTATTTCGGCTGTCTACCTCTTCGTTGTCATCTGCTCCAGAATCCACCGATACCGTGCTGATCATATGCACATTGAACGCAGCAACATGCTCACCGATACCCGAATCGTTACCAATTTGAGACAGCGTTAGATCAACATGCTCCTTGAACAAATTCTGCTGATCACTAGCGTAGCCGTCTCCCAGCAACACAAGATGAACACCTCGACCCTGCTTACTCCCCAGTACCGTAAGCCCTTTGCCTGACGAAGTAACTGGATAAATCGTGATGGGAAAAATTTCACGTGCGACTCGCCCCTGATCATCCGTTGCGTTGATGACGAGATTAACGTCCGTAACTTCATTAACATCAGTGGCAGTCAATGTTATTGAACCCCCATTAACTTGGCTTTTGACAAACGCATTGATCTCTACATTCAACACGACAGCATCACCATCCGGGTCGTCTGGAAACACGGCAGCAGTTACGGTTTCTCGCCCTTTGAGCTCGCTCGGAAGCTGGCTAAGATTCAATGTAGGCGCATCATTGATATCAATGACTTCAAATTGCACGCCAGCCAGCTCGGTAAATAGACCGTTAATATCAGTCACTGTGAATGTAATGTTGTCAGTGATACCAATATTTGACTGCGTAGGTACTCCCGTCAAATAACCGGAGGCGGGATTTAACACCAACCAAGACGGCAAGCCTGTAGCAGTGAATCGAAGTTCGTCGCTATCAACATCTGAAGCTTCTAGCTGCGCATTGAAAACTCGCCCCTGCTCTGCAACCCTTGGCAGATCGGCAGAAATTATCGGTGCATCATTAACAGAAGTGATGCTCAGGGAGACATTTATTTCTTGATTCTCGAAGGTCAGATAAGTAAACCCATCTTCTCCAAAATAATTTTCCTCTGGCGCATAGAGAAAGACCGTGCCTTCCTGTTGAAACGTCAACCTGCCATTGGCAGGCAGCGAACGAATCGTAATCGGGCCAGCAGGTGGCGTAGACTCTGCGTAAAACTGCCCGCGCAAAAATGCATCCTCAAGCAACATAAACGCTTGTGTAGCTGCAACGTCAACATTAAATAAAGGCTCAACAATGATTATTTCCTGATCAGGAACCACTGAATCATCAACGAGTGGTGTGATCGGACGGTCATCTGAACTGCAAGCGCTCACAGTGAAACAACACGCAGCAATAATTGTCGCTTGTTTCATAACCCCCGCATTATAAAGCAATTTTCTCATAGCACCCTAACGAGCTTAGCAGCCGTCTTTATGGACTACAGATCCTGATGTGCCAGAGCTGTTTCGATATAAATCTTCCGCAACTCCACGCTAACTGGCCCCGGTGTGCCGTCCCCCAGGGCAACACCGTCTATATTCACAACCGGCATGACAAAAGTTGAGGCGCTCGTGATAAAAGCTTCGCTGGCTTCGCGAGCCTCTTCTATCCTGAAGGGTTCTTCTAATACTGTATATCCAGCCTGTCTCGCGAATTTCAGTACGGCTTGGCGAGTGATCCCGCTAAGAATCTCATGCCCAAGGTGCCTAGTTTGTATTTTTTTATCTTTTGTGACGATATACGCATTGTTTGAAGTACCTTCCGTGACTAGCCCGTCTTCTAGCATCCAGGCATCGTGTACTCCCGCGTCCACGGCTGCTTGCTTACCCATACAAGGAGCAAGTAAACCGACTGTTTTGATATCTCGTCGCTTCCAACGCTGGTCTGGAATTGAAATAATGTGCATTCCTTGTTCAGCCATCGGGGAATTCAATAAATTTTTGGCTTGTGTGAACATGACAAGTGACGATTTGGGATTTACCGGATAGGCAAAATCACGATCGGCGACACCTCGCGTGACCTGAAGATACAACAGCCCTTCATCGAGGTTGTTCACATCAATCAATTTTAGTTGTGCTTCAAGAATTTCTTCATCCGAGCACGGTGCAGCCATGGAGAGCTCAGACAATGAACGTGCTAGTCGTCTCATGTGAGCTTTATTGTCAATCAGCCGACGTTTTAATACTGTCGACACCTCGTAGACCCCGTCAGCGAACAGGAAACCGCGATCAAGAACCGATACTTTCGCGTTCTCTTCAGCTACAAACTCACCATTAACGTAAAACGTGCGACTCATTATTCGGGTAGTCCTTGGATTGCTGGATTATAGTGTTCCAGGCTAAAAACAAAAGCGCCACCTAGCTTTATTTTAGCTTTGGATAAGGGCAACGACATCAGAAAGGTTATTAGCCTCAAAATCTGGTGGGTTCAGGTGTTCTGGCCACTCCCTATTGTACTGATTGAACCACATCGTCTGCACTCCTGCAGCATTTGCACCGAATATATCTGTCACAGGATTATCACCAACATGCAGCAAAGCGAGTGGCGGGATATCCATTTCCGAGAGGCATAGATGGAACATATCGGGTGCTGGCTTTTCAAGAAGCGTCAAATTAGCGGCGTATATTCGTTCAAAATACCTTGATATGCCTATGTTTTGCAAATCGGCGTTTCCGTTTGTGATAGCTACCAATCGAAACGACTCACTCAGGACTTTCAGCATGTCCTCAGCACCATGGTAGAGGTCGACCTGGCTTCGGGCATTATAAAACACAGTAAAACCCTCCTCAGCCAAATGCTCCGGGTACCCGAACGCCCCCAACAGGCTTCTCAAACCCGCTATTCTCATGGCAGTGACACAGCCTTTTAACGCGGGATTATCCTGCCTGAACTCTGCACGGTAGTCTTGAAGTGTGCTTGGAGTATGCCGCTGAGTAATCGCGGGAGTCACACGGGTATGCCATTCAAACAAAGCTTTCTCTGCATTAGCAATAGCAGGCGCACAATCCCAAAGGGTATCATCCAAATCGAACGATATCACCTGAACTTGTAAAAGGTTCAGAGTTGGTCTCTCAATCGGCATTCAAGGCTCCTCATGCAAGTCGGTGGAGCACTATACTGTGCTGATGGACAATGACTCAATAACCAACTTCTCCGATTTCACATTTTCAGACGGATCGAAACTCGCTTATCGGTCATGCCGGCACGGATGCGAACCCGGCGCGCTCCCCGAAGAGGAGCCTTTACACGTTGTCTTCTGTGGCGGGTTTCATTCCAATATGCGCGGCATAAAAGCACAGAAACTCGAGGAAATATGTTCCAAAAACAATTTATCGTACACCCGCTTTGATTATCGAGGTCATGGAGAATCCGAAGGAGATCCAGCCACTTTTAGCCTGACTGACTGGCTGAACGACACCCTGCTTATCCTCGACAATATTCACGAACCCATAGTTCTCGTAGGTTCATCGATGGGCGGGTGGCTGGCAACAGTTGCAGCAACCCAACGACCTGAAAAAATTAGAGGACTGCTGCTACTCGCCTCAGCCCCCGACTTTCTTCAAGAGCTGGTGCTACCGCGCTTGAGCAAAAGCGACTCCTGGGACTTACAACAAGGTCTGATCGTCAGCTTGCCCAGCGCCTACGAGCAACCCTACCCGTTAACACAGAAGCTAATGGATAGCGGCCAAGAGTTATCGGTGTTCAAGCCCATCCCATTAACCGACGATACCCTTACCGAATCCAATCCTGGCCCCCGACAATTAACATGCCCCATTCGCATGATTCATGGGACAGCAGACTCAGACGTTCCTTTCGAATTGTCGATTCGCCTAATGAATGAATTCAAGCAAGCCGAGGCTAGGCTGACTCTGTTAAGCCAGGCTGACCACAGACTTT
>JBLHWG010000161.1:0-11389 GCA_047629055.1 Halioglobus sp. | reverse complement strand
GCCTATACGCACGAAACGCTGAAGATATTTCCGATCTCATGGGAGAGACTCTGCGACGATCCTGATACATTATGAAACGCCATGGTATCAGTCAACCACAAAACCAGCTGTACACGCATCGTACTTGGCAAGATGATGACTTCCGCGCAATCCTGAATGACATTTTCTCCCCTCACCTGAAGGGCTCAAGTATTGACGTTGATACATATTTAGATGACGCTCAGTACTATCACTTTGCTCCGATGGAGTTATTGAACTTCCCTATGTCAAACAAGGGCCGATACGCTTTTATGTCGCAAGGCAGGTTAAATGAGGGCATTTATCAATATCTGAATCCGAATGAGTTTGGTGCTCCATCAATTCCGTATTGTGACCCTCTGCCAGTTGAAGTACTCTCTGACAACGCTCTGATAAGACAAATAGCTGATCGATTGGCGCAGGTGGTTGGCCCTTTAGCTGATAACTTAATGCATGACAGTACTTAGAAAGGTCAGCACCAGAAACAAGTTGTTAAAAGTATTGGCAGAGCATATAGACGATGAACGCGAAACTGAACTGTTTCTTAATGATAATCAGGCGTTGTTAGAAACTGATGTCCAAACCTTTGCAGGTGTTGCCCTCTCCTTAGTCGAATCCCATAGTGGAATACTTTCAATGGAAAAAAATCTACACGCGGTCAGTGAAGTTGTAGTTGCAACCGTTGATACAGAATATCTAACTTACAGAACGTGAATCCTACGCCTGATCACTATCCACACACTGGCAATAAACAATCACCACAGGATTTCGACTGCGCGACGCCCAATAGTACTCATGACTGAACAACCACTGGCGCCACTATAGCCCGCGTCTATTTGCTCGTCAGGCGTTGGAGCGTGTTCGATCTCACCATCAAAATACTTCTGTGCCCGCACAACAACACGTACACCGATCTGGCTACCGATACGTCTGCCGGGTATGTCATCCACGGGAGGATGTATACCACCCCAAATACGTGACAAGCTGGTCTGATCCGAGGCATCACGATAACTTGCCCACTGCAAGGTTACTTCCACCGATGGACTTTTTTCAAAAACCAGAAACGCATTCTTTTTTGCTGTGAATTCAGCCAGCCCACCAGGGAGGTACTCGCTGCCTGTTAAAGCTGTCAAGACATCTGCAGCTGCCCGCGAGAGGGTGGAGTGACCGGACACGTATCCGGCAAACGGCGGAGTTACAAAGTTTGGGCGCTGAGACGGCCACCAATTTTCTAACAGCACCCAGCCCACTCCTGCAACAACAGTTTGTGGATCACTAATAAAACTGGGCCCTCGCCAGACACGCGCCTTGATTCTGCCAACATCAATGCCGGCATTACCAGCCAACGGATCACCCTCGAAATGGTTTCAATAAAGCCATCGAGTAACGGTATGCCGTGTATGTGATGGCTAGTAGCCAACAGGTCTGTACTCTGCCCCGGCGAGGCCATGTAGCGAAGCGCTGACACGGGTCGGATGTAGTCGTACGCACCTTTGATGCTCCACGCGGCAATGGCGCTATCGAGCATCACCGCGTCTAAAGTGAAATAGGTGTGGATGTCATATTCCAGTGAACCCACAACTTCACCATCATCCCCAACTGGACGTATGAAATCAGGATGATCACTGGCCAGTGAGTTGTATATCTGAAACCAGTGGCCCGGCGGTGTTTCGCTATCAGGTCCATCTGCCCGGAATTCAGCGACTACTCGCGTAAAATCACGTCGAGGTGCACGTACTTCAATATAAGGCATCCCGGTTGCAGGGTTACTCGCGCAGCCACGATCTTTAGTACCACCTTTAACCGCATCCTAAAAATCAAGCAACGAGGCACCGGCGGACGGAAGGCTGGTTACATTTCCAAAGTTCGCAGGCGAAATATCCCAAGTAACGCCATCGGCAGGGTCAAGCTGAGAAGACCACATCGCAACCAGTGCGTGACCCTGTTGATAAGCTTGATTACTTACCGGATCATCACTCTACAGCGCCGGAGTACCCGGGTTCAGATAAGTCGAAAAGGACGTTCCGTGCCTAGCCACTTGAGCTATATCGGTTACCGTAATGGCAAAGGGTTCCACCTCGTTCCATTCAGCCACTAAAAAAGTAGGTGTGTCAGTCTGAGTACTCGACTGATCGATGAATGTATCCAACTCCAATGACTGCCAACGATTCAGATTTCGCAAACCGGGGTTGCCGACACTCGTCGGGTTTAGCGATGGGTTAGTGGTTGTGTAAAACCTGTTTGCGTAATTGTTACGCTCATTTGACCCATTGCGTTGACCATACGCAATAACGCATTCCGCCAATAGTTGCCTAGCCTTGCAGGATCCGTGCTCGTGCTGATATCAGTCGAGTCTATCGCCGAGTCAAAGCCAAGTGCCGAAAATTGTCATTCCCCACACTTCAAGGATGATTTTTTACATTTAATAAAGCTCCAAATAACAAAAGGTTAGTGTTTTCAGTATGCGGCAAGCCGCGCCAATAAAAATATCTACACTTGCATTACTAAGGATGAGTATCCAAAAGATTGACAGCCTACATCTTATTCAAGCGACATACTTTTCAAACATTTGAACTATATAGTTTTTATTATTTGCAGATGCGTGCCTGAAAACTGACCCTAGATGTTCAATCCAAAACCATGGGCCTCTTGGGCTTGGTTGCCGGTATATACGACGAATTGAACATTGGCGAAAACATTGATCGTTTAATCAAGCAGAATCCAAACTGTCGGAATTTGAGCATTGGCACACTTTGTAAGGCTTTGATTATTAGTAGGTTAGGGTTTGTGGGCCGTACTCTTTACATGGTCGATACGTTCTTTGATGGAAAGCCAGTCGAAACCGTATTAGGCTCCAGTGTTACTCGATCTCAGTTCAATGATAGCGTCCTTGGCAGAGCGTTGGACGATATTCAACGCTCTGGGACCACAGAGCGGTATTCAGAGTTGGTGCCCACAATTTGTCGTCAGCTGGGCCTGGATCCTAAGTTTTCGCATATGGATAGTGCAGATTTTCATTTGGACGGGCGTTACAACAGCGATAACCCACCCGAAGCAGACAGCTCAGTGTTGCATCTGACTCAGGGGGTATAGTCGCGATCATCGCCCTGATTTAAACCAAGTCGTACTGAACCTTATCACGGATAATGAGGCGGGCATTGCGTTACACATGGAGGCGTTGAGTGGCAATACGAGTGACAAGGCTGCGTTTCGAGACACGGTTCGACAGCACATTGCCAATCTACAGAATGTGACGGGGTTTAGTTGTTTAGTGATGGACAGTGCTGGATACACTGCAGATACTATCAGCAGTTTCACGCAAGGGCAAACATGAATCAGTAGGGTTCCTGAAAAACTGACAGAGTGTAAGAAATAAGTGCATTCAACTGCAGCTCTGACCCCGATAGATGACAAACATAGTTACCGAGTTGTACAGAGCCACTATGCAGAAGTGGGGCAAAGATGGTTATTGGTGCGCGCAGAGGACGGCTATAAACGTGAGATGAAAACGTTAGTCAAGAACACATGATCGGTAAGTCAAAAAGAGGTAATATTATTCGAAAAGCTCTGCCGCCAAGCGTTTTCATGCGAAGCTGATGCTGCTAGTGCACTGATGAAATTTGAGAAAAATTGTCGGCACATCGTTGTCAATACTCAAGAATTTACCAGAAACGCTAAATATTCTGGCAAGGGCCGCCCCGCTAAAACACAAAGTCCAACGAGATACGTTTACCACATTTGTGGAAACGTCATTTGCTCGGTAGAAAGTTACAAAGATAAGGAGAGAAGAAAAGGCAGGTACGTGATCGCCACCAATGAATTGGATGAAGAAAAATTGTTACACTTGGAGATATTGACAAACTTAAAGTGTGGGGAATGTCGGTTTTAGAATGGTGTTGATCAGTTTTTCGTATAAGATTCGGCAAACTGTTTAAAGCGCTTAGACTTTGGGGCTATCCTCGGAACCTGTGCATCAATTAGCTGTACCCTTTTTGTGTCCGACAGTGTTTTGTACCATTTGTGGTCAGAGTATCCACGATCGACTGCAAGGTACCGCCCTTAGGGGACTCGACAGATCCACACTCGCTCACTTCGTGCTTTCTCGCTGCGAACAAAAGGATAATATGGCCATTCCGGCCAGAATATGCTTTCGGTCTGACATGCCGTAGCATCCTTGATTTAGTTTACTCAGCGTCCAACCAGCGGCGCAAATCCTGGGGCAACGGTGTGGCTTTACCTGCCAAAGGCCAACCCTCATCAGATGCGATCTGCTCCGTATTATTGATACGATCCTGATCCAGTGGGTGAGTACTAAGGAATCTTTCTAGCCAACCAGCGTCGGTTTGCGCCGCCTCTGCACGCGATTTACTAAACAACATGAACAATTCTGCGGCTCCGTGGACGTGACCGTAGCTTGCATACAACGCTTGAAGTGCTTCTCTATCGGCTTCAACTTCCATTTTGCGTGTGAATTGAACACTGGTGAGCACGCCAGCGTTGCTAAGAAGACTTCCCGCTGTGCCTGAGTTGCCAGTCAGGGCCAATAGCGCTATGGAGCTAGCAACACTACCGCCCATCGCTGCTATGGGATCCCGGTGTAATACGTGCGCTATTTCATGGGCCATGACCATAGCCAGAGTATTTTCATCAGGAATTACCTCCAAAAGACCTTTGTAGAAAAACAAGTTACCACCCACTGTCGCAAACGCATTGAAGACATCGCTTGAATCGTAGTGGACTGTTACAGTCATCCCTTCGGGTAGAGACATATAAGCAGACAGACGTTGAGCCAGGGTATTTAGATAGCCCGTCATCTCCGGATGTGTATCACCATCACCAAACGGATGTTCCATTTCTGAGACGAGCGCAGTTTCGAATGAAAATGGAATGCGTTTTGCCAAAAACGAGCCGGATATCTGAAGTATTCCAACCAACACAACAACCAGCACTAAAGCGCCAATCGCGAATTGCAAAAACTGTTTCAGTGGATGAACACGAGTGATGTTGATGCCTTCTGGCGGTAGCTTGTTGTGATATTCCATGTGTCGATCTACTGGGCTCGCATTGCGCCTTTCACAACGCTTGCGGATGTCTCTACCGGAATCAAGGCAGTGCCGTAGGCGACAACTTCCATCGCGGCCACTTTACCCGTCGCTATACGCGTAGTATCGAATTTAACATTGAACACATAGGCCGCATTCAGCTGAATAGCATCGTATTTCATCCGTAATATTGATTCTCTGCGCGCCCGATCCAACATAGATTCGAATGGAGTCACTCGACCACCGAAGATATTGATCAGATTTGCGAGGAATGTTTTGAAATAATCAGATGCGATGACCACGCTTCCTGCAACCAGTCTCTGACTATACTCTCGGTCGATTGGCGGGTATCGTGAGGCCACTACCGGCAGATGCTGCATCTCGACTTCACGCCTGATAATCCGTGCGTAATGACGCTTTTCGGCTACTCGCCCGAACAAATAGCCCAGAACTAGCAGTAGAACAACACCGAGAACCTGAAACAGAGTGCTACTCATCATTCAGAACAACAGCGGTGCCGTACACGAAAATCTCCGCAGCACCCGCCGCAATGCTTGAAGTACTATAACGAATATTGAGCACACCATTGGCTCCCAATGCTTTCGCCTGCTCTATCATCCGCTCGGTGGCTTCCTCGCGAGAATCAGACAGAAGCTCAGTGTAGCCCTTAAGCTCCCCACCAAAAATATTCTTTATAGAGGCGGCAATATCTCGCCCCACATGCTTAGAGCGCACCGAACTCCCCTGCACAAGGCCAAGATGTCGCTGAATCAGGCGACCCGGCAATAGTTCAAGATTGGAAATCAGCATGTTCTACCCTGTGTCGAGATTAAAGAAGCGTGCGCAGCTTCGAGCTACTTAAGAAAAGCTACACTATCCGAATGAATCTCATCTGCATAGTCACAGCCCTTCCTGCCGAATCCCGAGTGTTTATAGATGCGCTCAAACTAAAGACCATACTAGACCATGGCTGGCGTCTATACGGGAACTCGGAATACCTTTTACTGCAAACTGGCCTCGGAAAGCTAAAAGCAGCAGCGGCGGTAAGCGCCTTACTCCACACCCGAAAAGATATCAGAGCGATCATCAATGCAGGCATCGCAGGTGGTAGTGCAAAAATTGGTGATACTTTCATGGCTCATCAGGTGGAAGATCAGGGTAGTGGTGAAAAATGGTACCCCCATCTGCCTCCACAAAGAATTGTGAATTCGATACCAACCTCGGCCATTGAGACGTTAGACAGGCCTTCAGACGGGTATCGATCGAATACGCTTTTCGATATGGAAGCGGCAGGAATTATGAGTGCTGCCTCAAGCTATTTAACGACAGATGCTATTCAATTTATAAAAGTAGTTTCTGACACTGTTGACTCACCGCTTGAATTGTTCAAACCATCAATGGTCACGACGCTCATGCAAGCAACCGTTCCTATTGTGCAAAGCATTGCAAATTGGCTTACCGATACCGGGAATGCACAATCTCGGTCATTGAGCCTACTTGAATTACACGATAATATTGTCGCTACTATTCATCATACATCTACCGAAAAACACCAGTTGCTTAGACTCCTCCAACAACATTGTGCGTTAACGGGCGCGATGCCATATGCTCCACCGCTTCTCAAAACCGCTAATGCCTCGCAACTCTTAAGAAGTTTGAGAACCACTAACGCAGACTTACCGTTAGTGTATGGAGATGCAACGTAATGGATTCCATCTATGTTGAGCATGATGTAGCGGAACATCCTCAGACCTTGAGAATTTGTTCACGCTATCCTAAAGCGCGAATCATTCCCATAAAAAGGCATTCCGATATATTCAATTCACGTTCACAGAATTTCAGAGAGCAAAAACGCAATCCCAGCCTGATACTTGCTCGCAAACATGGGAAGTTCATACACCCAACGCCTCCGGGCTATCACGTTGGTGGAAAATATAACTATTATTTTTCACATATGCTCAATTGCATTTATGACTGCCGTTATTGTTTTCTACAAGGCATGTACCAGTCTGGAAACTACGTTGTTTTCGTCAATACTGAAGATTTTCTAGACGATATATCTCGTAAGACAGAACAACACGATAGTCCCAGTTGGTACTTCTCCGGGTATGATTGCGACTCGTTAGCATTAGACCCCGTAACCCATTTTGTAAACGACTGTCTCGATCACTTTGAACAGTTGCCCAATGCCTGGCTAGAGCTTCGTACAAAAAGTACGCAAATACGTCCATTGCTTAATCGACCCGCCCTTGCCAATGTCGTCGTAGCGTACAGCTTGTCTCCAGAAGCTATCGTCAAAGCGGAGGAACACGGCACCCCTTCACTGCAAAAGCGCCTAGATGCCCTGGCAAAGCTGCAAGCTCATGGCTGGAAGGTAGGGCTTAGATTTGACCCGCTACTGTATTCAGATGATTTTGAAGAACTGTACGAACATTTTTTTAAGCAGGTATTCTCAGCGATCGACATGCCACAAGTCCATTCGGTGAGTCTAGGAGTGTTTCGACTACCCAAAGGATTTCACAGGAAGCTAGTGCGCATGTACCCAGAATCAAAACTGCTTGCAGCGCCTCTGAATTTACGCGACAGCATGATGACGTACCCTGAAGAATCAGAAACAGCTATGCGTAAGTTTTGCTTCAAGCAATTGAATACTGTTGTTCGTGACGATCAATTTTTCCCTTGCAGCTAAATGCCGAGCCAGAAAACAACTCACGTGAAATACCACAATGACTGAAAACAGATACGTACTTGTTACAGGTGGCAGCCGAGGAATCGGTTTCGCCTGCTGTCAATTGCTGGGCGAATCCGGATTTAGTACTGTGTCCTTATCTAGAACGCCGCCTGTAATCTCATTAACTACGAACACACATATCAGCGTGGATCTATCAGATCCAGACGCCACCAGCGCTGCGGTAAAACGTGCGCTGTCAAAACATGACATCAGCGCATTGGTGTGCAACGCAGGTCGTGGTGACATTGGATCATTAGAAAATTTTTCGCCCCTGCAAATTCAGCAAAGTATCGCCCTGAACCTAATTAGCCCATTATGCATAGCTCGCGACTGCATCCCATCTCTTCGCAGACGTGATAGAAGCGACATCGTATTCATTGGATCAACCAGTGCATTACACGGCGCACGCTACGGCTCGCTTTACAGTGCCGCGAAATTCGGATTGCGAGGCGTCGGACAGGCGCTAAGCCATGAAGTGGCGTCTGCAAACTGTCATGTCGGCATTGTACAACCAGGCTCTGTGAGAACTTCTTTCTTCGATGACTTGTCTTTTGAACCCGGCCCCGATGAAGCCCACGCACTGCATGCAGAAGACGTTGCACACGCCGTGAGAAGCATGTTGATATCCCCAGATCGAGCCGTGATCAACGAACTGCTGGTTCAACCCAGGCTACACGTAGTACAAAAACGCAAGTCTTAACAACAAGCCGAGTACATAGTTACTGCTTTTACTTATTCTTTTTTGGTTTCGTGCGCCAAGAGCTTCTGCTTTCGATTCACGCCCCAACGGTAGCCGGATATCTCACCCGTAGCGCGAACAACTCGATGACACGGAACCACCACCGCAAGCGGATTTGCAGCGCAGGCTGCTGCTACGGCTCGAGACGCTTTGGGTTTGCCGATTTTCTTTGCGACATCCAGGTAGCTGGCAGTATTACCCGGTTGAATATCTTGCAGCGCTGTCCATACTTTTTCCTGAAATACGGTTCCTTGTATATCCAGGGAAAACGCAAAATCATCATTAGGGTTTTCGATTTCACTAACCACAGCCACTAGCAAAGCCTCTAGTGCCTCGGAGTCACGCTCTAATTTGGCTTGGCTAAATCGAGATTGTAGATCGTCTACCATTGCATTCTGGGATTCACCGAACAATATGCAGCACACCCCTCTCAGGGTCGTCGCTACGATGATTTTTCCAAAACTCGTTTTTGCAAACGCATAGCGGATAGCTAAGCCTTTACCACCGCGTTGATAATTCTTTGGGCTCATTCCTAATCGGTTGGCTTGTGCAGCATAGAAAGTAGATGTCTGGTTATAGCCAGCTTCATACACCGCGTGGGTCACGGATTCACTACCCGCTAACGTGCTTTCTATAGATCTCGCACGTGCGGCATTCGAATAGGCTTTCGGACTGACCCCTAAAAACTGTTTAAATAGTTTCTGCAGGTGGTATCTGCTAACTGCGAGAGCTTCAGCGACAACCTCAATTCTACTAGAACCTGATGATTCGTCGATTAAGCTACAAGCTGACTCGACTAAGGCATGCTGCCTGTCCACCAGCGGGGCTTGATCAGATAAGCAGCGTTTGCAAGGCCGAAAACCATCATCAACCGCAACTTGGCGAGTTTTGAAGTAACGCGTATTTTCTTTTAACGATGTTTTTGACGGACATGACGGATAACAGTACACACCCGTTGTGAGTACGGCGTAGAAAAAGACTGAATCAGCTTCGCTGTCACGCGCAAGCACAGCCTGGTAGCGTTCCGAATCAGTATTGTAGACAGGCATTTGCACTAACTCCAAGAATCAATTAACGACTTGGCGCTATCCTAGCGTTTTAGTCCCTAGCCTACACCCTGAAATGTGTTCTCAAATTCGTTAGTAGGCCGCGCAAACGATTCAGCAATTGTATTGACGAATTAACCGCGCAGCCTATTCTCAGACAGCCCCCTAGGCCTGTGGCGGGAAGTTTCGCGCAAACAAGCTTTCTAACTGTTCTAAGGTTTGCAGACCAAAAACCGTATCTACGTGCCCGCCCTCTGCGTCAAAAAGCAAGAGTGTGGTTTTCTGCACGCCGTACTTCGCCTGTAAGGCACGGCCTTTGGGTGTCACTATATCGGCAATTCTATACTCTATTTGCGATTGCCCGTCCAGGACGTTAACCGTACGAGACTTAAGCCGACGGCAAATTGGACAGCTTGTGTCATGAATTTGGACTACAACGGGCTTACCCGCCCCGATGACGCTAAGGTCATGTAGTTCCTTCTTCTGAGTCTCATAGCCAGATATTGCTGCTGCTGCAACACCAAAAACTCCGAGAGAAACAGATGTCTTGAAAAACAAGCGACGTTTTTGTTTAATCGACGTTATCGGGTTTTTTTGCAGCACAGTCTCAGAAGTTGAGTTTTTCTTATTGGTTTTTTTCTGTTTCATGATTTATCAGCGCCCCACCAGTTAAAGCTGCGCGTACTCTTCAGCTACCCGCTCATCAATCACTCGTAAAATTCCCTCATGACTACCAGCCAAAGACCCACCTGTTAAATATTTCCCATTTATGACCACAGACGGTACACCGGTTATGCGTGATGCCTTCGCCATTTGCATCGCTTGTTTCATTCGTGTGTCGACTGCGAAGGAATCCATAGTTTTACGGAATTTTTCAGCATCAATACCGAGCTCACCAGCGAACTTGGCAATATTGTCAGGACTTCTCAGAGATCGACGATCCACGTGAATACCATTAAACATAGGCTCCACAAATTGCTCGCTAACACCCATAATTTCAGCCGCATAGAATGCGCGTGAGTGCGGCTCCCAGCCAGGATTTAACGGCGGTGCCTCACGAACAAACTCAACATAGTCAGGTTTCTCTTCTACCCATTTATTGATACTGGGTTCGAAGGCAAAACAATGTGGGCAGCCAAACCAAAAATACTCAAGAACTTCAATTTTTTTGATATTACGCGTGTTTACTGGAGGACTCACTAATTGATAACCCTGCAAGGCCTGAGCTCGTACTGCACTTACAATTCCTACCGTTGACAGGGATATAACAGCTGCAATCTTTGCACTACCTATTAAGAAATCACGTTTATTCATTACAAGCATTTGTCCTTTTTGATAAATTGAAGCTGGCTAATCACTGACTGTCAGGCTGCTCTACCAAGCCATCTAACGCTTCCCGCACAGCTAAATCAGAAGCAGGTGTACACATTCTGAAATTCCCCACTGACATATTCACAACCTTTCAGGAATACTGGGAATGCGACTCGCCATCGCATAGAACAATCCCGATTCGTTCCATAGCGAGACTTTAACTCCGTCAACTTGCTCGCTAGTAGCATTAATTTTTTGTAAATCATCAACTGATCGAGTCATAAACAAGCTGACTTGTTCATCTGTATCGCGATCTATGAATTTCACATGAGCAGCCAGCTCGCCGTTTATGGTGCAGTATCTAGCGCCCAAAACCCTATATTGTTTGTTGAATGCCGTAGGTAACTGAACTTTAAAGGGCAACTGCAACATGTGCCGGTCAATCTCCACAATAGTGCTGGCCTCAAATTCCAGCTGTAATCTGGTGGAGTGATTCATTGCC
>JBLHWG010000160.1:0-11428 GCA_047629055.1 Halioglobus sp. | reverse complement strand
TCACTTTGATGGAAAACATCGCCGTAGCTAATGGTGCCTTCATTAGTGTGTCCCCAAACAAGATCGTAGACGCTTTCTACTCCCTGGATATACATCGCTAGCCGCTCTATTCCATAGGCAAGCTCACCCAGAACAGGTTTACAGCTAATTCCACCGCATTGTTGAAAGTAGGTGTATTGAGTCACCTCCATTCCATTGAGCCACACCTCCCATCCCAGACCCCAAGCGCCCAACGTCGGAGATTCCCAGTTATCTTCAACGAAACGGATATCGTGTTCGAGGGTGTTGAATCCTAAAGCCTCCAGAGAACCCAGATAGAGATCCTGCATACCTTCCGGAGATGGCTTCATGGCAACTTGGAACTGATAGTAATGCTGCAGCCGGTTAGGATTTTCACCGTAGCGCCCGTCAGTGGGTCTGCGGGAGGACTGCGTATGACAGGCAAACCAAGGCTCCGGCCCGATGGCACGGAGAAAAGTAGACGGATGGAAGGTACCAGCCCCCATTTCCATATCATAGGACTGTTGAACCAGGCATCCTTGTGCGGCCCAATAGTTCTGTAACACGGCAATCATGCCCTGAAAGGTATTTACATCGGGCTGCGCGGCAGCGTCGTTCATGATCAATTCAAGCTCTTTCGTCAAAGCGTGTCAGTGTACTTAATCCGGAGCCTCCCGACGATACGGTAGACTGAGCGTAACCATAGGTATTTACAGTGTCGGAGTGCTATTTATTGTGATTTAAACGCACTATTTCAGTGCTAAAAAGTCACATGCGCACCTTTTAAAGGCGAGTACAATATGTTAGCTACGAGTATCTTATTGATTTACAAGTAAATAACCTAGGTTACATGGTTGGTACAGAGCATGCACCAACTACTGGCAGGAGCACGCCCCAAGTACGCGCGGCCCTTACAATTATTTTTTACAGGAAAACTAAACATGTCAGCGAGTGACGTACTCAAGAGTATTTCAGACAACGAAGTAAAGTTCATTGATTTTCGTTTTACCGATCCACGCGGTAAAGAACATCACACCGCCGTTCCGGCCTCCATGTTCGAAGAAGACGTATTCGAAGATGGCCAACCGTTTGACGGCTCCTCGATTGCTGGCTGGAAGGGCATCAATGCCTCAGACATGCTGCTGATGCCAGATGCCACAACGGCTGTTCTGGACCCTTTCACCGAAGAAACAACACTGAACATTCGTTGCGACATCGTTGAGCCTGACACCATGGAAGGCTACGAGCGTGACCCACGTTCAGTTGCTCGTCGTGCTGAAGCCTATCTGCAGTCCACAGGTATTGCTGACACAGCCTACTTCGGTCCTGAGCCAGAATTCTTCGTCTTCGACGACGTTCGTTGGTCAACAGAAATGCAAGGCATGAGCTACGCCATCAATTCTGAAGAAGCGGCTTGGAGCTCAAACAAAAAAATCGACGGTGGCAACACAGGGCATCGCCCTGGTGTTAAAGGCGGTTACTTTCCAGTACCTCCAGTCGATTCGCTAAATGATTTACGCGCCACCATGTGCCTGGTGATGGAGCAAATGGGTGTCATACCTGAAGTTCATCATCACGAAGTAGGAACAGCTGGTCAGTGCGAAATTGGTACAAAGTTCGACACATTGGTTAAGCGTGCTGATCAAACTCAGATTCTTAAGTATGTGGTTCTTAACGTTGCACACCAGTACGGTAAAACAGCGACGTTCATGCCTAAGCCAATCGTTGGCGACAACGGCAGTGGTATGCACGTTCACCAATCACTGTTTAGTGGCGGCAACAACATGTTCGCAGGCGAACTCTACGGTGGCTTATCTGAAACTGCCCTGCATTACATTGGCGGTATCATCAAGCACTCACGTGCGATCAATGCTTTTGCTAACGCCTCTACTAATAGCTACAAGCGTCTGGTTCCAGGTTTTGAAGCACCCGTTATGCTGGCCTACTCTGCACGCAACCGTTCAGCGGCAATCCGGATTCCTTTTGTTAGCAATCCTAAAGGACGTCGTGTTGAGGTTCGTTACCCTGATCCAACAGGTAACCCTTACCTGACATTCTCAGCTCTGATGATGGCTGGCCTCGACGGTATCCAGAACAAGATCCACCCTGGCGATGCTTCTGACAAAGATCTGTACGACCTTCCTCCAGAAGAAGCAGCGGGCATTCCTCAGGTGTGTTCATCACTGGACCAGGCTCTGGAAGAACTAGACAACGATCGTGGCTTCCTGACTGCCGGTGGAGTTTTCACTGACGACCAGATTAACGGCTACATCGACCTGAAGATGGAAGAAGTGACACGCATGCGTATGTCTACTCACCCCGTTGAGTTTGATATGTATTACAGCTGTTAATAGGCAACCTGACTAGCATCTACAGCAAAGTTAGTTTGATGATGTAGCAAATAAACCGACAGTTAGCGTAAACACTATTTATGCTGACTGTTGGTCTGATAACTACTCTAACGCTGTCTGCGTGTGGATGAAGTCAGGCTTGGTACTTTTCGCGCCAATCCCATCATAAGTATCAATATTAGCAGCAGCCCAGTGGCTCCAGTGCCTGTAACGACTTTGGCAGCGCTCCACTGTCGTCAGCACCACCATCGTCAGTGCCGCTCGTATAAGCTCCACCATTGGTTGAGCCAGTGGCTTCTGTAGGCTCTGATAACGCGGACAAAGGTATTTGCTGGCGATCAAAATTAGGACCGTTCCACTCAACCTCTAGAGAATCTCCGGACGTATCTGCAAAGAACTCTACAACTAATAAATGGTTGCCAACCGGAAGCGTGATACTGCCTTCCTCAGAGACCCCCGGATTGGAGCCATCATTACTCACCAACATCGTTTCATTAACCGCAAGAGTACTGCCGCCACCCGTGGTTGTGTAAAACGTGTATAGCCCTTGTTGCTCAACCTCAACATCAGCCGAAAATACAAAGCCATACTTCTCGATGCGGTCACGGTCTGACGTATCAAACCCCTCAACCAAACCTTCTTTCTGTGCAGTCAATTCGTCGAAATTGGGTAGCTCGGTCGAATCACTAAAATAGTAGGCATACTGAATTGCGCCAGGTGTGCCAGCAACAGATGGTGGGGCAGTATTTATGTCATCTGATAAATGTGTCGTTGTTAATGGTCTTTTCGACAATGATGGGGTTTGCCATGAGACCAACAAAGCATCTCCTCCAGTTGCTTCAAAATATTGCACTTCAATGTAATGAAGCCCCTCACTCAAATTCACGGTGCCGTTCTGCGGTGTGGCTTCGAACGTGTGCCCCCCATCGTGATCAACGACAACCTTGCCTTAAAACGAAATGCGTATTGATTATTTCGCTCTTTCTCATGTAATGAAAACTCCTGGATAAACCCGGTTTCAACAGGTGTCAATGCATCGAAATTGGGGAGGAGCAACGAAGAAAAATTATCTTCATAATATTCATAGGCCACTTTCAGAATAGTTATGCGGCTGCAGGTGGTTCGTTTTCAAGAGCAACCTTGATGTGTACGGTATGGCCCTCAAACGGTGTACCGTTCTGATCAAGTCTGAACACCCGGTAATACTCAGGGATCAAAACGTTTGCATTAGCCTGTAAGTTCAGCTGATATTCACCCGCGGATGTCTTGACAGAATTCGCTGGAATAAATCTTTGATCCGTTGAATGATGATGCGTTATGGCGACTAAACGGACCATATTAAATTCTGTAATATCATCCGCCCCCTGGACCGTAATATTCTCTCCCGGAAATGCCTCAGAATCGCCACCGGTTATAGTGGGCCGTGCAATGAAATCACCGGCAGCATCGTACAGATTCGGAGGTGTCTTCCACTTTATTTTGCTATAGCCCCCACCAGCAACCAGTATTTTGCCAACGTCGTACATCACCGTCGTGCTATACAATCGCGGATTTTCATCTCGGTCGCCATGCGAATGTACTGATGTATCAAGATTACCGTCATCTAGGTGTGCGGAAAACAATTCAGGCATTTGACCCGGGTGGAACAGTGATCCATCGGGTGCAACATTCAATGCTGGGTACCAATCTCTGTAAAAATAATCTGTTTCATCCAGTACGCTTTGCATACTGATGTTATCCATCAGATCCCAACCTTGTCCATCAGTCCAGATTTCAGGATAGGGTGAGAGAATATTACCCAGTGCCGTGACTACCTAACCTGATGCCAGCGTCGTACTCGACGGATAGCAGCAGGTTTGTGTTAACGATTCAATTTCAGAAAACGCACCGTTACTGAAAAGACTGGTTGATGAAACCGTTTTACCACCACCAGCAATAAACACTCGACCGTCATCCAGCATGGATACTCCAGAGCAAAACATGTCATGGCTACTGTTAGTACGATCACCGAACGAATTATCGGTCGGATCATATATAACACCGTGAGTATTTTCTCTGGGTGTATCGCTCGGATCGCCATCCACCAGCTGGGTGTAACTGAGTTCGGATATGATCAAATTCGCAGGAAGTGAGCTCAAACTCACTCTGCAAACCCTGTTTCTTGACCAGAATTACCGCAGACAATGTAAGCACCATGGGTTTTCTGACACTGACTCCGGATAAAAATATCTCAGCGAGTGCCATTCCAATTAGGAATCAGTCATCATGAAGCCTGCTTTCGATTCGAGCACGTAGCATGGCCCCCAGACCCAGAAAACGAGCACGCCGAAGTAATCCCAAAGACTCACGCATTCCTCAGCTACCGTCACAACAGCTGCGCAATCCTATGGGTCCGCTAGAACCTCTTGACGAGGAGCAAATTGAATTACTCCACACCGTTTCCCTGGAAATTTTGGAAGACCAGGGAATAGAAGTAATGGGACAACAGGCTCTGGAACTGTTTCGTAACGCAGGGGCCGAGGTAGATCAAGCCGGCATTGTGCGAATGGACCGTGGTCTTGTCATGGAGACAGTGGCGAAAGCTCCCGGGCCTTTCAGCATCACGCCACGCAACGAAGCACGCGCAATTTACTGCGGTGACAACGCCATTAACTTTGGACTCGTCTCAGGACCACCTAATGTCCATGACTGCGTCAATGGCAGACGCGCTGGCAATATGGCCGACTACGAAAAAATTATAAAATTAGGCCAGCATTTCAACGTACTGACTTTCTTTGGCAATCAGGCCATCGCACCCACCGACTTACCCGCAAATAATCGTCACCTTGACACGCTTTATTCCAATTTGACACACTCTGACAAGCCGTTTGCTGCAACTGGCATCGGCGCAGGTCGGGCGTTAGATGCCATTACCATGTGCGCGATCAGTCTAGGAAAGTCGATTGTGGATATGACGCAGCAAACATCTGTCATGACGAACATCAATATCAATTCACCGCGCAAGCTTGATGACTCCATGGCTTACGGAGCCATGCAAATGGCACTGCTAGGCCAGGCAGTTTCCGTAACACCCTTTACTTTAATGGGGGCAATGACACCTGCAACCATGGCCGGAGCATTAGCACAACAAAATGCTGAAGCACTACTAGGCGTTTGCCTGATACAACTAACAAGGTCTGGAGCGCCAGTGATTTACGGAGGCTTTACCTCCAATGTGGATATGCGCTCCGGGGCACCTGCATTCGGCACACCCGAAAATTCTTTGGCTAATATGGCAGGTGGCCAACTAGCAAGACGCTACGGCCTACCCTATCGCACCAGCGGTTGTAACGCTTCCAACACCGTCGATGGACAGGCGGTTTGGGAGACGCAAATGTCGTTGTGGAGTGCGGTCATGGGTCACGGCAATTTGGTCTACCATGCTGCGGGATGGCTAGAGGGTGGTCTGGTCGCCTCGTTCGAAAAACTGGTTATGGATTGCGAAATGATTCAGCATATGAGTCATATGCTGAAACCCGTAAAAATCACACGTGAGGAAATAGGTGTAGAGGCGATGGCAGAGGTCGGCCCTGGTGGTCACTTTTTTGGGTGTGACCACACAATGCAACGCTTTAAAGACGCGTTTTATCAGCCATTTCTCAGCGACTGGCAAAACCATGAAAGCTGGGTTCTATCGGGAGCCGAAAACGCCACACAACGCGCAACAAAAATCTGGCAAAAAGCCCTTGCTGAATACGAGGCACCTGCTGTCGATCCTGCAATCACCGAAGAACTGCAAGACCACGTAGCCAGAGCCAAACTGGATTTAGGGCGTAACGAACCAACGTTAGAACCTGTGTATTTCTAAAGAGGTAGTGCTGCGACAATGTGCACACGGCGCGACTCGCCGCCATTAAGGGCCGTGTGATACCCACGAGTGTCAGTAAAATAAATCGAGCCATCCGCAGGCAAATGCGTAACGTGGTGATTAACTACAAACAAAGATCCAGGATTAGAAATAATCGGAATATGTAATCGTGGTTCTGGATCACGGTGCCAGGAATTACAGTTGTATAACCCTTTGGACAAAACACGCATTCGCCCTATGGGGGCGATATCGCACAAGGTGTCCCAAACGTCTTTAAAGTAGGTATCGGCAAATGTCGGAACGAATTCTGTGAAAGCAGACTCGTTAACCAGCTCTTCTCGTTCAACCTCTTGATAGCTGTCATCGACACGGGTGTGAAAAAGCCCTGATAAATCGTTCGCTGTTTCGACCGCCACGCCAGGACGACGAGTCAGAGAAAACGCACCAAAACCTGCATCCAAGTCACCTTTAAATTGGGTAAGAGATAAGCACTGTGTCAATGCCTTACGTAATCGAACGATATCGACGCGAGTATCGAGCCTTACGATTCCGGGCCCTGGCTGGAATTGAACCACAGACTTAGTATCAGGCGCAGTGGCAATCAGGTCGTTTAACCGGGAACGATCGCTCAGAACAGTAGGTGTAACTTGCGTCACAGAACTCTCTTGGGTTACAGGTCGCTCAAACAATATCACTTTCAATTCTTAATCCACAATCCTCACAAATTCTTTTGTCACAAACTGCGAATTGACAAGTTAGGGGATTGCCTTTTCGTAAGGATGGTGTAATTAATGCAGATCGAGCGCATGAATCTGACAAATAGCAAACGTGCAAATGCACCCCTAGTACCATTTTATTCGATGGTTGCTACAGTGGCTTTATTATTAGGACAAATAGCATTTGCAGCCGAAAGTGATATCTACAAGACAATAGGTGACGACGGAGCTACCCTGTATACGGATACGCCGACTGGAAATTCGACGGCATTAGCGCCACTAGACATCAATGTTTTGATAACACCTTTGCCAGGTCCGTTATCTGCACTAAATACCCAGAGTGCGGACAACGAAGGAGGAGTTGAATTTGAATCTGCAGATACGAGACCACTAACCGTTACCTCAGTCGAGATAACCAGCCCAACACATGAGCAAACTATCATCAACCCGCGCGGATCCATTCTCATTGGCATCGCAACTGGACCAGAAAACGGAATGCCGGAAGGATACACGGCTGAAATCAAAATGAATGGCAAAGTCGTATCCAGCAGTGAAGGCACTTTACTCGCCCTACCGGTTCCCGATAGAGGAGCCCATAGCCTTGAAGCTGTAGTATTGGATTCGAAAGGCAGTGTACGAGCAAGCTCCGAAATAGTAATAATCCACGTCAAGAAGAGTTCCGTGCGCACAGAGGAATAATTGGCTGTCCTTTTACACTGCACGTTTCCTTAAATACCGCCCAGCTAACTGAGAGATCTCCTTACCGAGAAAGTCTGATAAAGACTGCTGCAATTCATGCAAATCCAGCGCATGAAAATGACAAATCGCAAAAGCTCAATCACCACACAGGCACCGCTGCTTACGACAGCTGTCCTATTGGCTTCACTAGTAATACAACCTGCATTAGCAGCGGATGAGGGGATTTACAAAAAGATAGGCTCAGACGGATCCGTCGTTTTCACTGACAAGCCTCGGAGCAACACAGTCGCTGTGGAATCACGACGCACCATTCCTGTAAAAGCCTCAGAACCCATCCTCGACACAAGCATCCGATCCAATGAATTTAGCTCAGATACACTTGGTGGTCGGGGCAAAGGCAAGGTCAACATCCGTGCATTACGTATAATTAGCCCAACAAACAATCAAACGCTAAGTGACCCACAGGGCACAATCCTAATCGATATCGCGATGGGACCCGACAAAAGCCTCCCTCGGGGACACAAAGCCCAGATTCAAATGAATGGCGAAATTGTATCCAACGGACGTCGCACTAGAACTAATGTGCCTACTCCAGGCCGAGGTACCCATCTATTCGAGGCCCGAATAATGAACTCAAAAGGTTCGACATTGGCTCGATCAGCGCCCGTAAAAGTTTACATTGCGTAGACTCAAACAAATTAGGCCAAGCACTCAGGTTCATTTAAACCGTATTATTGCACCAATATAATGCACAATATGCTCTTACTGCACCAGTATTGTGCTTTTGCAAATATCGTATAACTTCTAATACAAAGTATATCTTATTGTTTTATATGAGTTATTTAGAATATTTAAGGCAGACTTAACTACGCCTTCACAAGGTGCGTTACTTGCAATTGGTGGTTGTGACTAATATTTCTGAGCCTGCCAAGGCGACCGATATCACGCTCCTTGATTCGCTGGCTACTGCAGTTCTGGCTATCGACCAAGGATTGCGAATTCGGTATTTAAATAGCGCTGCAGAGCAGCTGCTGAGCATCAGCCAACGAAAGGCTTTGGGTCAGCGTCTTACGCGGGCAATCAACATCCCGGATGCGCTGTTTTCCAGAATCCGCGAAGCCCTTGAGAGCGGGCAGCCATTCACAGACCGCCAAGTCACCGTTGAACCTCATGGTCAAGACCCACAAGTAGTAGATTTGTCTCTGTCACCATACCGTTCCGATAGCGATGAGCAGTCCGGGTTAATCCTCGAGATCAGTGTCGTTGACAGACCGCTTCGCATCGCCCGTGATGAGGCAATGATGGCCCAACAGGAGCACGCAAGCTCATTGGTCAGAGGTCTGGCGCATGAGATTAAAAACCCCTTGGGTGGGCTACGTGGTGCTGCCCAGTTGCTTGCCAGGCAGCTTCCAGACAAAGAACTGAAAGAATATACGTCAATCATTATTCGCGAAGCTGATCGACTACAGAGCCTAATTGATCGAATGCTGGGCCCTACTACTCGGACCCGTCGAGATATCGTCAATCTGCACGAAGTGTTGGAACACGTCCGCAAAATTATCATTGCGGGAGCACCAGACGGTGTTGACGTACGTTTCGACTACGACCCAAGCATTCCCGAATGCATTACCGATCGCGACAGATTGATACAGGTTGTACTTAACATCGCCGGCAATGCCCTACAGGCGTTAAAACGCTCGGGGCGAATCACCTTCCGATCCAGAGTTGCTAGCAGCTTTACGATCGGTGGCACACGCCACCCGCTCGTTGCACGTATTGAAATTATCGACAACGGGCCTGGTGTTCCAAGCTCCTTGGTCGACCAAATCTTCTTCCCCATGGTCACAGGCAATGATCACGGCACCGGACTTGGCTTATCGATCGCACAAACGATCATGAATCAACTAGGTGGTCTCATCGAGTGTACCAGCGAGCCTGGTAATACCATTTTTACTGTTTTAATTCCTATGGAGATCGCATGAGCGACGAATACGTCTGGGTAATAGATGATGATCAATCGATCCGCTGGGTTCTTGAAAAAACTCTCAAACAGGCTGGAATGCAAGTCAGTGTTTTCGAATCTGCTGACGAGGCTCTAGATGCAATGCGAACCAATGCAATTGCTCCAGATGCGGTAATAAGTGACATCCGCATGCCAGGGTCAGACGGAATTTCGCTGCTTAATCAGATGAAAAAAACCCACCCTGATCTACCCGTTCTGATCATGACCGCCTTTTCTGACCTTGACAGCACAGTCTCGGCATTCGAAGCAGGAGCTTTTGAATATATCCCAAAACCGTTTGATGTTGATACGGTTCTTGAACAGGTTCGCCGAGCCTGCAGTCTGCGAACAGATCAGCACAGGCAGCCGAGCGTGTCTCGGTCAAAAATCGCACAGCCAGCACCCGAATTTGTTGAGTTGATCGGTGATGCACCTGCAATGCAGGACGTATTTAAAGCGATAGGACGACTATCCCGTTCAAAAATCACTGTATTGATCAATGGTGAGAGCGGCACAGGCAAGGAGTTAATCGCGCAAGCTTTGCACAGGCATAGCCCTCGGGCAGACAAACCATTTGTCGCGTTGAATATGGCTGCAATCCCTCATGATCTAATGGAATCTGAGTTATTTGGTCATGAAAAAGGATCATTTACTGGTGCTCAAAGCACTCGTATAGGCCGTTTTGAACAATCAGACGGAGGTACATTGTTCCTCGATGAAATTGGAGACATGCCACCCACCTTGCAGACACGATTACTACGAGTATTGGCAGACGGCCAATTCTACCGCGTCGGAGGTCACACCCCCATCACCGTGGACGTAAGAATCATTGCCGCAACTCATCAAAATCTGGAAGCACTGGTCACTGAGAAGCAGTTTAGGGAAGATCTTTTTCACAGACTGAATGTCATTCGTATCGAAGCCCCCCCACTGCGTGAACGTCGTGAAGATATCCCCCGCCTGCTTCGTCACTTTCTCGTTAAGGCTGCTGAAGAGCTAGGCGAAGAAGCCAAGATCATGACCCCCGAGCTGGCGGACTATGTCAGTTCATTGAGTTGGCCCGGTAACGTGCGTCAGCTCCAAAATACAGCGCACTGGCTCACTGTCATGTCTGCGGGCACCGAATTAGAGATAGAAGACATGCCCGCACAAGTGCGTGACGAACCACGCGCAAGCCTGATCGATTGGGAGAGTGGCTTAAAGCAGTGGGCAAATCGTCAGCTGAATGATGGTCACTCTGACTTACTGGGAGTCGCTCAACCGGCAGTAGAACGAATCCTCATTAAATGCGCCTTAAACAAGACTCAGGACAGGCGCCAGGAAGCAGCCAAACTGATTGGTTGGGGACGCAATACGTTGACCCGAAAAATCAAGGAGCTGGAGATTGATTGAACGACCCTGGCCTTATTAGTCTCGTAAAACACCCGCGCAATTTGCATTCGCCGAACTGACATCCCACTCGCCATCGCGAGTGCAAGTTGCCGCAAACGAACGGTGTACGCGGAAACGTCCGCTATTAGCTTTCCCATCATCCAGCTGCAGATCCAGCTGCGACAGTATATTGACAGGAATTTGATCGCCCGTAAAAATTTCGTTAGAAGGGCTTTGTGCGTCTGCAGCTTGAGCACTGTAAGTAATTTTGTAATAGCCGTTGTAGGGATTTTTAGGGCATGTTCCGGCAGCGCACCGCACATCGGTTGAAGAACCAACCGCAGCTTGGGATCCGTCGTATTGACCATTGATAAAGCCTGCCAGCGATAGCTGCTGCCATACACCCGCTCTTTCCAGCGAGTCGTCTATGCGGCCGTTGCCG
>JBLHWG010000159.1:0-11471 GCA_047629055.1 Halioglobus sp. | reverse complement strand
CAAGAGAGATGATGATCCGGTTTAAATCATCATCGACAACCGTACCGATCTCGACTAATAGAGCATGGTCTGAGATCGCTTTAAAGCGCGGAGTATTCATGTGGGCATGAAATGCTTGACCACAAAGCCTGCCGCAAGTAAGCGCTCACGAATTTCACGTGCCATGGTAACTGCCGTAGAGTTGTCGCCATGAACACAGATTGAATGCGCATCCAGAGGTATTGGATCACCGTCAATCACTGGCATGTGTCCGGTTCGCAGGAACGAAAGTAGATGTTCCGCCGCCTCTTGCGCATCATGGATCATGGCACCGTCCTGCCCGCGCGGCACAAGTTGACCTGAGGACAGATACCCACGATCAGCAAAAATCTCTGAATAGACTGGAATTTCAGCTGATCGTGCAGCGTCTTCTAGCGCAGTGCCTGATACCGCCAAAATTGCCAGAGCAGGATCAATCTGAAAAACGACCGAAGCGATTTCAGTTGCAACGTTTGTATCACGTGCAGCAAGATTACCGAGTGCTCCATGTGGTTTGACATAGGACACAGAGGTTCCAGCAAGCTTCGCCATCGATATTAATGCGCCAATCTGGGCTGCCACCATCCGACCTATTTCAGCGGGTGCCATGGGAATAACACGGCGACCGAAACCTTCACGGTCGTTGTAGCTAGGATGGGCGCCGACACTGACGTTATTCTTGTGCGCCATAGCGAGTGTTTGAAACATCGTTTCCGGATCACTTGCATGTATTACTCCACAACTGGAACGGTATAGTTCAGAATGCGACGGCCACCATCGGCATAAATGGTTTCAACTATTATGTAGGATGCATCATCACTGCCTGAAAAAGATACCACTGATGCTACTTCTGACGAACCTCTTTGTACTTCAGCACCCTACATAGAGCGATAGGCCAGTTTAGTCAATGCTGGTGAGAACTCAGATTCATGGGCTGGGAGTTGGAAATCGTTGGTAGTCACGGTATGCAGGCACATCGTTACCCGGAAATGATGCAAATGATCGAAAGTGGTCAGCTTCCATCCGAGAAATTGATCCATGAAAAGATTACGTTAGAGCAGGCGACGAGCAGCCGTTTCCAGTCGCTTTATTCCTTCGATCAGTTTGTCTGGTTCGTTTAGCGTAAAGTTGATCCGGATTGCGCTTGTATTTGCACCGCTGGGGTCAAATGCACTGCTTGGCGAAACACACACACCACAATCCATGGCGGTTTCTAGCAGTCTATTGGTATTCATCTGTAAATCCAGCGCTTGCGCCCAGACAAACATGCCGCCTTGCGGCTTTGTCCACTGGAAAAGATCGCTAAGATGTGTGTCCATTGCATCGCACAGCACGTTCCGACGGGTTCTGTAGATGTCGAGCGTCGGGGGTAGGATTTTTTCAATCACGCCTTGCGACAGCGCTTGCTGCGCGATCTGTTGGCACAGTCCGCTGGAGCACATGTCCGAACCCTGCTTGGCAAGGACAAGCGCCGCGATTACATCTGGTGCTGCAATGATCCAGCCAATGCGCAAACCGGGTGCGAGCATTTTCGATAGAGTACCAAGATAAACAACAGGTCCATCATAGACTCCACTTTGTTTTTTAGCCGACAGGTCCAGCAGCCGTGGCAGCGGGGATCCATCTAAATTGAGCGTGCCGTAAGGGTCGTCCTCGACCAACAGTGTGCCCGTGGCGTGCGCCGCATCGACGAGGGCTTTTCGTGTCTCTAGCGGAACTAAAAAGCCAGAGGGATTAGAAAAGTTTGGAACCGTGTAGGCAAATTGTGCGCCGTCCAGCGCAGCGTGAGCGTCAAAATCGACGTTCCCTTCCAGTTGCATATGCCGGTAAGTTGGTTGCCTTGGACGCCAAGCGTCTAGAGCTCCCAGGTAGGTGGGAAATTGACCCGCGATCAGCCCGCCTTCGTCCAACATGATTTTGCCGAGCAAATCTAAAGCTTGCATCCCACCGGTCGTAACCAGCACGTTGTCAGACGCAAGCTGAGTGTTGTCGTTACTGTACCTGTCCGCGATAACATCACGCAATTTGGGAAGCCCCTCTATGGGGCTATAGGCCAGCGCCTCCATACTGTGATTCAGAATGGCTTTTTGCGCAAGATCCGCAAGTTCGTCTATTGGCCAAACGGACGGCTCCGGTAGCCCCCCTGCCAAATTGATCAGGTCGGGGATTTGGCCCGCAGAAAGAAAAATGCGCGTCACCTCGTTGGTGTCATCAAGCCAGCGCGCAAATGGGCGTTTAGAATTCATTGGTCGTCCTCCGCTTCGCTATGTCACGGTAATCTATTTCGCAGAATCCTAGGGCAACTTTATCCATTGGCCATCAGTATCGCTGACATTACGAATGGTCACATCTTAAACGGTATATACAATGCAAGATCAGGCATCAGATAAAGCAAGACCACTGTTAGCAGCATCAGTAGCAGAAACGGCAATACGCCTTTGGAGACGTCTCCCAATGAGGACTTTGCCACAGACTGGATAACGTAAAGGTTCAAACCCACTGGCGGAGTTATCAATGCACATTCAACCAATATGACCATGTAAATACCAAACCAGATTGGATCAAACCCAAGACCTATAGCGCCGGGAAGCAGTACGGGTGTCATGATAAGCACCATGGACAGAGCTTCAAACACTAGCCCCATCAATAAAAGCACAACACTAATCACCAAAATGAATCCCAACGGTGTATTGAAATTCTCATTGATCAGCATTGAGACATCTTGCGGAATGCGATACAGCGCAATTGCCTTGCCAAATATTTTAGCACCGGCAATGATGAGTAATATCGCAGCTGTTGTAACCATGGATTCGTGGGCAGCTTCCTTAAATTTAGCCCAGCTCAGGGAGCGCAGCAATACAACGGTAATGAACAACGCAGCGGCGAATCCAATTGCCGCAGCTTCTGTCGGTGTAAACGCTCCCGAATATATTCCGCTAATGATCAACAAGGCAAGCGCTAGAGACGGCAAAGCACGCACACTCGCCTTAAGGCGTTCGGAACCGCTGGCTTTTTCCGGACTGCGGTTGTAATTGATGAAGCGCGCATAAAACATGGAATAAGCAATAAACAGCGCCACTAACACTATGCCGGGGCCGATGCCTGCCAGAAATAATGCAATGACAGATTCTTCCGTTACAAATCCATAGACGATCATTGGAATCGATGGCGGAATCAAGATACCTAAAGTGCCGCCGGCAGCCAGCAAACCATAAACAAAACGACGGTCGTAACCTCGGGAGATCATTTCGGGGATGGCAACCGTGCCAATGGTTGCGGCAGTCGCTACTGAGGATCCTGATATGGCCGCAAAAAAAGCACATGACAGAATAGTTGCCACTGCGAGCCCACCAGGCCAGTGCCCGACCCAGGCTTGAACAGCATTGAATAAGTCGGCGCCGACGCCTGCTTTAAGCAAGACGTTAGACATCAATAAAAACAATGGCACCGCCAGTAGAATGAAACCATCCAATGTGGAAAGAATGGCCTGTGGTGCCATCAAGGGGGAAAAACCACCAACAATCAACATGGATAGCCCTAGAAAACCCAGTGCAAAGGCAACAGGCACCCTTGCCAATAACAAGGTAAACAAACAGGCGAGAATGATAACGACAATCATGCTTAGGCAGCCCCATCATGGGGTGGCGACACCGCAGCTGTCGAGGACTTAGACGCTGATTCGGGTGACACTATTTGTTTAATCTCATGCGCACACTGAGTTGTCAGCAAGAAGAACCCCACCGGCACTGCCAATTCAACAATCCAGATGGGAATATTCAGCAAACTACCGGTGGTTCGACCACGTGTAAAGGAATCATAAAAAATCTCGAAACCATACCAGGTGACTATCGCTGCAAATACTCCAACGATGATCAACACAACAACGTCCACAATCCTGACTACATAAGTGGGTAACAATTGGACGACTGCATCAACCTGAATGTGTTGTCGCTTGGACAACAAATACGCCATGGCTAATAGCGTGCCCCAGATCAAGCACATCTGCGAGAGTTCGGCTGCCCAACTAGTTGGTTTGGTAAAAAAATATCGGGCAACCACTTCGTAGGTCAACATCACACCGGCGAAAACAAACAGGGCGCTGGCAAGCGCTGCACCAGCTCGGATCAGCCAATTATAAAAATGAATTACAGGCATAGTAATTAATGAGGCTTGTGAAGCACACTCTGACCCGATGTTAAGGTCAGAGTGTACGTGACTTACGCAGGGTTATACTTACAAGCCTTTAGCAGCTTTCAATACCGCAGCACCTAAGTCCCCTGCCTGCTCTGTGTACGCGTCATACACTGACTCACTAGCACTACGCCATGCAGCCATTTCCTCGTCAGTTGGTGTGTACACGCTCATACCGTTTTCCACAGCAGCAGCATAGGCATCAGCCTCGATACTACTTACGCGATCTCGAACATCCGATTCTGCAAGTTCAGCCGCGCCCGTAATAATTGCCCTGTGCTCGCTAGACAGTTCATTCCAGACGTCTGTATTAATGACCACGATAAATTCAATATCAGCGTGGTTGGTGACAGTGATCGTATCCATCACTTCCCATAACTTACGTGAAGCAACACCAGACACACCAGTCATGCCGTAGTCGACCGTGCCGCGTTGATAGGCCAAGTACTGTTCTGAACCTGAAACAAGTGTGGGCGCGCCGCCCGTAGCCGTCACAAAATCTCCCAACGTCTTGCCAAACACGCGAACTTTCTTGCCTACCATGTCAGCCGGTGACTTGACGGGTGCTCCATTGGACAACATCACTGCACCACCATAAGCCTGCCACCAGAGAACTGTTGACCCAGTGCCGGCAATGGCTGCATCCAATGGTGCTCGCACGGGGGAATCCTTTGCTACAGCACTGCGAATCTTTTCTTCGGTATCAAACAGGAATGGTTGATAGAATATATCTACTGCTGGCACATCGCCTACGTACCGAGTTAATGAAGCGACACCCATTTCAATCGAGCCCGAGCCCACAGCAGCAGGTACTTCTTTATCTTTATACAACGTCGCCGAATCATAAATTTCGACATCAATTGATCCAGCGGACTTTTCTTCAACCTCTTTTTCAAACAACACAAGGTTCTGACCTAAGTGACTCTTTAGTGGTAGCTGCAGTGAAATGCGCAGCGTCACGTCAGCGGCCATTGATTGTCCGGACAGTACAAGCGCCACTAAAGCAGACGACATGGATACGACCATCTTGCGAGATAGACGGCGATTTTGGGATAACGAACTCATACAGCTGCCTCCAATATTGTTGAGATCAATTGCGTGAAGTGTCAGTAACTACACTGCTGACGGACCAGAATCGTCACTTCACTGTCAACTACACTAACAATGTCGTGGAGCATTGTCATTTGTAATTTGCATCCTTGGTAAATTAATACGCTGCTCACGAGTAGCAAACGTTAAAAATGTGTTTCACCGTTCCATGCAGTACAAGCAGCGGGTACAACCCGAGGTTACGTGCATGGGGTAGTGATTCTGCAGGTGATTCGTAATTTTTATAAGAAGTGACAGCACAAATATCAAATTGGCAACTCAGTTGTATCCTTAATATTTTCCATAACAAAGCTTGCGGAGACCTGCGCCACGGTGATTCTCTTGGTTAGATTCTGATAGAACACGTCGTAGTCCTTCACGCTACCGACCCTGACTCTCAAAACATAATCCAATTCACCGCTCATTCTATGAGCCCCTATTATCGCAGGCGTGTCTTTAACAATCTGACTAAATTTCTGCAGCCACTTAGCGCTATGCTCGTTAGTCTTGATATGCACGAACACTAATAGCCCGAGACCTGCCTTATCTGCATCTAACAGCGCCACACGCTGTTTTATCAGGCCTGTACCTTCCATCGCCTTAATTCGTCGCCAGCAGGCATTTCGGGACAAATTTACATCTGTGGCTAACTGCTCAATGCTCTGGGAGGCATCGATTTGCAGCTTCTGAAGGATTAACCGGTCATATTTATCCATTTTCAAGCTCTATTTGAGATATATTCCCAATATAGAGCAATATTAGGCAAAATATGGGACAAAATCTCACCTAGTAATCCTTATAGTGTTTATTCCACACAAACTCATGGTTAACTAGCGTGAAGCAACCCGTCAGCAATACAGTAGCGAGTGAACAGTCCACCAAATTATGGGTAATGGTACGAGCGTTTAAAGATCATCCTAAAAGCGTCGGACAAAACTACTTCCAGCATTTCTTTTTTTCAGCATCAGTTTCGATGACCCTGCTGTATTCGAGTATGACTGCACTGCTACATGCAATCGCGCCGCCTTTATGTCAAACATCAACAAGCAAAGCTATTAACAAGCTACATGCTCGAATGCAACATCAGACAAACAATAAGATAGGTGAATGAGGGACGTCCAACACTTGTTAGAAAATTAGTTGGCTTATACTGAATACCAGATAATAGCTAATCGAATAAGCGGGAATACCATGAGGCCGAACGGACGCAGTGAAACTGATTCGCTGTATTTCAGCTACCCGTATTTTGACGCACCTACCGGCGACAAGCGCCCGACGCTCAACCACCCCACTCCTGTTGCCATCGTTGGTGCCGGGCCTATCGGAATGACGGCAGCACTAGCCCTGGCAAGCGAAGGCATTCGCAGCGTCATACTCGACAAAAAATCAACATTTAACGACGGCAGCCGGGCAATCTGCATAGCTCGATCAAGCTTTTATATTCTGCAAAACATCGGTGCTATCGATGCCTTTCTAGAGAAGTCTCTCGGCTGGACCACGGGGAGAACTTTTTACCAAGGCAAACTGATACTCGAATTTCATATGCAGGATGGGCCTGATGAAAAATACAGACCCATGTACAACCTTCAACAACAATACATTGAACAGTTCCTGTGGGATGCTGTTGTTAAGAATCCACTCATTGATGCACGCTGGCAGAGCGAGGTTGTCGGCATCGAAAACATCGATGGCGGTGCACGCCTTAGCGTACTTGACTCAGAAGGCAGCTACCTTCTGGCCGCAGACTATGTCCTCGCCTGCGACGGTGCGCGCAGTGCCATCCGTACTCTTCGTAGTCAACGCCTCGAGGGTGAAAATTTGGAAGGCCGCTACGTGATCGCTGACGTCCAGATGAATCACGACTACCCAACCATCCGCCGAGCGCTTTTCGATCCAGCTTGCAGGCCCAAAGGGACAGTCTTGATTCATAAGCAGCCTGACAATATCTGGCGCATTGATTACCAGCTGCGCGACGATGAAACAACAGAAGAGGCGCTGCAAGAGAAAACCGTACGTCTCAGCGTAGCGTCAGTATTAAAAGATATCGAGCATTCCAGCCCGTGGGAATTAGAATGGTGGAGTGTCTATTCGGCCAATACACTCGCGCTTGAGAATTACCGAGACGGGCCCGTCTTCTTTGTCGGTGACAGCGCTCATATCGTGCCAATTTTTGGCGTGCGCGGCCTAAACAACGGACTGGCCGATGCAGCGAATATCGCCTGGAAGCTGTCTTGGGTTCTTAACGGCAAGGCGGGTAAAGCCTTACTTGATAGCTACTCACCAGAGCGGCGAGGAGCAACGTTTGACGTTTTTGAGAATGCGTCGAAAAGTGCTCGCTTCATGACGCCAAACACTCATGGCTGGCGAATCATGCGTGATGCCGCACTGTCTTTGGCCCTGACACACCCCTTTGCCGGGAAACTGGCTAATCCGCGTCAGATGACACCTTATAGCTATAGTGACAGTCCAGCTGTTGTCCATTCGGATGATGAAATTTCAGGCGGTCCAGCAATCGGTGCGGTCGTTGCAGACATCAAGGTAGATCGCGGTGTTTATCTATCAGATCAGCTCACTCAGGGATTCACTATCCTCTGTTTTGATGAGAAACTTGCTGAACGACTCAAAGATGCGTTTGCGTTAGAAAGTGATGTCGGTGTAATCAAAGCACCCTACCCTTCAACAATCGCCAAGAGATATTCCGCAGGGCGATCCACCGCCTATCTAGTTCGTCCCGACTGGCATATCGCTGGGCGTTGGTTGAACGCCAAACCCGAGACTGTGCTCGCTGGTTATCGCGCCGTTACGTTTCAAGAAGAACAAACATCATGAATGCTTACGACTTAGAAGAGACCTACGAACTGCTAGCCAAGCACATCGATAAATTCGATGAAGCTAAGGCTCCTGTCTATCTTGCAAAAGTTGCACTTCTCATGGCTACAGAGATAGACGACATGGATTTGGTGCGAAGATGTATCCAAGCTGCTGCTGAGGCGTAAGTCAAGGATCTTGCGCGGCATAAACGATTCCGGCTACAAGCAGCTCCTAGTTATCCCTAATACTCGCCTGGCCAAATTGCGCGACTAAAAACACCACCGTCTACATTAATTGTTTGCCCGGTGATAAATTTAGAAGACTCACTGCATAGCATCAGAACTGAGGCTGCTACATCTTCTGGTTGGCCGACTCTGCCCAATGGCGTAAGTGCTGCCCAAGATTCAGCGTAGTCTGCCACCTCCTGCTTGGTGCGCTCGGTTTCAATCGCGCCCGGTGCTATGCAGTTGACCCGTATTCCATGAGGCCCGAGCTCCAATGCCGAGCTCTTGGTGAACATCTCTATCCCGCCTTTGGATGCCGAGTAGTCCACCAGATTTGGGAATGCAAGCTTGTTGCAACCTGAGCCCATGTTAACGATGATACCCGGCTGACCTTCAGCAATTAGATGCCGTGCAAAACAGCGGGTTAGCAGAAAGCAACCGGTGAGATTGGTCGCCAGCGTTCTTTCCCACTCAGACAGTTCCAATTCAACGAGCGGTTTCCAGGTTTGTATACCGGCATTGTTAACCAGGATAGTCGGATAACGACCAAATTCGGCGTAACTCGCCGCGAACAATGTATGGACTGAGGCTTCGTTTGCGACATCAACCGGGTACGGTAGTAAACCTACGCTGCCGTGTTGTACCACCGTGGTGTCATCATCCGCGACTGCCAAGTCGGCCCCTACCACATCATAGCCCGCCGCCAACAAGGTTTCGACTATGCAGCGGCCTAGATTGCCGGCTGCGCCAGTGACTAGGGCCAGATCTTGGGTACCAGTATTAGTTGCCATGAATCTCGTCTTACTCTCGGTCGTAATCAACGTAATTATATTTACGCTGGCAGCATAGCAAATGCGCCTGCAATCAATTAGAAAGGACTGACACCCATTAATCTGACATGAAGAAATATGGCAAACACAAAATAGGCAGCAATACCCACCACCACAGTGATGCCGGTAGCAGCCACACTTGATGCTTCCGAGGAGGCACCAACTCCAGCAGCCCTATCTCTTCTCTTGCAGCTGATTATATTCAACACAGCCCAAACTAAGAAAACACCGAAAAGCACAACGTCACCTAAGCGTCCGTTGGCTATTAAATGCGCAAAAGCCCAAATCTTTACGGCCATGATCATTGGGTGGTGTAAGCGCGCTTTAATCGCATTATTGGGCACGTAGGTAGCCGTCAACAGAACAAACGAGAACAGCATAAGCATACTAGCGATATGTCGAGTTGCAGCGGGTGGATGCCACAAATAGGTAGGTTCTAACCGGGTTAATCCATAGCCATATATCAACAGGCCAAACCCTACGATGGATGCCACAATGTAAATGCCTTTCCATGCACCTTCACCTCGTTCCTCAATAAATCGAGTGCGTGAGTCCTCTGAAAATATGCGCACAGAATGCATGCCGATAAACAACACCAATCCAACGATTAGCAAGACCATTTACTACCTCCAGTATGTGATTGAGCACTCGGCTATGACATCAATATAACAGCAGTGTGGTACCAAACTCTTTATGGTGGCTGTATTACATCCCTAGTAAACTCAGCGACGCAGCGTGCGCCTGTTAGACTCTCTAAACCCAGATTTCTCAGATCCACCTAAAATAAATTCCGATTACGACAGGCAACTCAAATGGTGTTCGGGAAATCCCCCCCAGGTGTCAGCTTCACTCTTGCGCTTCTAACCACATTCGTAGCGTTTGCAGCCCTGTACGCACCACAACCTCTGCTGCCCTTCTTTGCCAATGAATTCAGTATCACACCCACGCGAGTTGCACTGCTCATAACGGTGACCCTGGTGGGCTTAGCTATTGCGCCATTAGGAATCGGCGTCTGGTTACACCGCTACAGTGCCCAGCGATTGCTCGTTATCGCAACGGCGTTGCTCGGTATACTGCAACTGGTTTTTGCAGTAGCACCTTCATTTTCGATCCTGCTCGCCGCGCGTATTGGGCAGAGCCTGCTGTATCCAGCCATATTCACAGCAGCGGTCACTTACTGCAGTAAACAAGGCTCGCGTGAAGCACTTGCAAGCCGTATATCTCTTTACGTGGCTACCACAATTTTGGGTGGTCTGGCTGGCCGTCTAATTGGTGGCTACGTAAGTGAGTTGACCCACTGGACAACGACCTTCCAACTGTTGGGCGTGCTGCTACTACTTTGCAGCGCCAGCCTATTCTTTGCGGCGCGTGATGTGAAACTCCCGACAACGAGTAGTGGCGCCAGTTGGCACGCGATCAGTGCAGTATTTAAAAATCGAACATTTATCGCTGGCTACCTAATCATGTTCCTGGTTTTTTTTGCATTCGTTGCGTTGCTCAATGCACTCCCTTTTCGTATGGTAGCAATTGATCCTGATGTGGCTGCATCGCGCATTTCACTTTTATATCTAGGGTATTTGGTGGGAATTATTATTGCCGTGTTCATAAAGCCTCTAACCTATTTCTTCGGTGGCGAGGTTCGCACACTTGCGTTAGGAATTTCCGTATTCCTCATAGGCATTGCACTATATGGAGTCCAAAACATAACTATAATGATTGGAGTTGGATTTCTAACATCCGCTGGCATGTTTACAGTTCACACGACTCTGTCAAGCTACCTCAACAGTTTAAAGCCTGAGTCGGCGAGCATAGTCAACGGGCTATATATCTCTATCTACTACAGTGCAGGAGCATTGGGTTCGCTCTTGCCTGTGGCCCTGTATCATTCTTTCGGCTGGACAGTTTTTCTAAGTGCATTGCTGTTGAGCAGTAGTCTGTCCCTGTGGCCTCTATTTGTACTACGGCAATCCATTGCTCGTACACGGCACTGAGTGCACGCTATTCTAGTTAATATTTAGGACCACTAAATGGCAATTTCCGAGCACCCCTCAAAGCTGAGTTTACCGCAGACAAACCCTGGCGTTGCTACAGTGCTGGAATACCTGATCTTTAAATTCCCCTATATTAATGCTCAAACTTGGCAGCAGCGCATTTCCGAGGGTAAAGTCCACTACCACGACGGCTCGCTGATAACGGCACAATCTCCCTTTCGATCGCAGCAAAGAATCTACTATTACAGGGAAGTTGAAAGCGAACCCAGCATACCTTTCAAAGAAGCAATTATTTTTCAAGATCAACATATTTTAGT
>JBLHWG010000158.1:0-11502 GCA_047629055.1 Halioglobus sp. | reverse complement strand
AGTCGTTTAGACGTGGTTTGGTGTCATCAACATTTAAAATAGGCGCGGGCACTAATGTAGCTGCTGTATCGAACTTCCGGCGCAGTCGGTCGACAACCTCTTTGTATTCATCCGATTTTTCTGTATACCCACCAAACTTGTTGTGGCCCGAGCCACGCACGAAGTAGGCACCCTTGGGATCGACGCCAGGAAGTGTGCGCCAGGGAATTGCATCGCCATCAACATCCAGATAGCGATAAAACGCGTCCATGTCTCGCAGCTGCTTCGCGTCATAGACTTTGCCGCGATCTGGCTGATAGCTTTCGTCCCATTTAATTTCTGGAACCATCCAGTCGTTCATACCTATGTCGAGATCTGTTAATACGATGACAGGTGTTTGCAACCGCTCTGCAAGGTCAAAGGCTGTTTGCGACATATAAAAGCAATCGGTAGGATCTGATGGGAATAGCAGTACATGCTTGGTATCCCCGTGAGAGGCGTAAGCCGCTGAGACGATGTCACACTGTTGAGTACGAGTCGGCATGCCGGTGGAAGGGCTAACACGTTGTACATCGTAGAGCACGGCTGGTATCTCGGCATAGTAAGCCAGGCCAAGAAACTCACTCATTAAAGAAAGTCCGGGGCCGCTGGTAGCAGTGAAGGCTCTGGCGCCATTCCAGTTTGCACCCAAGACCATGCCTATGGCGGAGAGCTCGTCTTCAGCTTGAATAACGCAGTAATTGTTATCGCCGGTTTCTGGGTCTTTTCTGAGCTGTTGGCAAAAAATACTAAACGCATCAATTAAGGATGTTGAAGGGGTTATCGGGTACCAGCTCGTTACTGTTGCGCCGGCATACACAGCACCTAACCCCGCTGTAGTATTACCGTCGACGACAACATGACCTGCAGTTGCATCCATGGACTCCAGTCGCAATGGTAACGGGCATTCGAAATTCTCAGATGCGTAGTCAAAACCCATGCGGATGGCTTGCATATTAGCGTCCGCTAAATGAGGTTTTGCTGAAAATGTTTCTTTTAGTAGATGTTCGATAACATCCATATCAATGTTCAGAAGCGCAACTAGAGCACCCACGTAGGCAACGTTTTTCATGAGTACTTTTGCGCGTGCTGATTCAAAAGCTTCGTTACACATAGCAGACAGTGGTATGCCCATTACCGTAACGTCACGACGCTGAACCATATCCTTTCGGGGCCAAGTGGAGTCGTACATCAAGTAGCCACCCGGGTCCACCTCGGCAAGGTCGGCATTGTAGGTTTCAGCATTCATCGCGACCATGAAATCGACTTTGCCTGATCGGCATAGGTAGCCGTGCTTACTTACTCGTATCTCATACCAAGTTGGAAGCCCCTGAATATTGGATGGGAAGAAATTCTTACCCGTTACCGGTACACCCATTCGGAAAATGGATTTCATTAACAACCCGTTGGCACTGGCTGAGCCCGTACCATTAACGTTAGCGAGTTTGATTACAAAGTCATTCAGCTTGGAATTAGTCATTTATTTGTAATACTTATTTTGGGCTGGCAACAGTGGTGTTTGCAGTATATGCAGCGTATGGAATGCTCACGTGCGACTTGCGCATATCCCATGCACCTGTTGGGCATCGCTCTGCACACAATCCGCAGTGAACGCAAAGATCCTCATCCTTGACCATGACTTTTCCGGTTTGCGGAAGCGCATCGGAGACGTACAGAATTTGTGTTTTGTTGTTTGCTGGTGCTCGCAGGCGTCCGCGAAGATCATCTTCTTCACCGTTGTGGGTGATGGTCAGGCAAAGTGTGGGACAGATGTCCATACACGCATCACATTCAATGCATAAGTTCTCAGCGAATACGGTTTGAATATCGCAATTCAAACAGCGTTCTACTTCTCGGGCGGTTTGCTCTGCACTAAAACCCAGTTCCACTTCAATTTTGATATCTTTGAATCGTTGAACAAGATCAACATGATTCATTTTGCGCCTTGGTGCATCATCGAAATCGTTGGAGTAGCTCCACTCGTGAATACCCATTTTTGTGGACAGCAAATTTACGCCACGCGGTGGACGGTCTGAGATATCTTCACCTTCGCAGTGTTTGTGGATCGAAATCGCTGCACGGTGACCGTGCTCGACAGCCCAGATAATGTTCTTGGGACCGTAGGCGGCGTCGCCACCAAAAAAGATACCGTCTATGGATGAGCTATGGTTAGTCTCATGAACTACCGGCGTGTCCCATTGAGTTAGCGCAAGACCTGTCTCTTTTTCTATCCACGGGAATGCATTGTCCTGACCGATAGCCAGAATGACGTCATCACATTCAATAAATACTTCTTCAAGAATGGTTGGATCTGACAGACGGCCATTTTCATCGATGTCAAAGTGTAGCGTGTCGAATAACATGCCTTTAAGCTTTCCATCTTCGATGACAAATTCCTTCGGAGAGTGGTTGATCATGATGTCGACGTTTTCTTCTTCGGCGTCTTCTAATTCCCACTCGCTCGCCTTGAACCAACCACGAGGCTTTCGAGCCATGACTTTCACGTTCTTGCCACCGAGGCGTAAGGACGTACGACAACAGTCCATAGCCGTATTACCCACACCAATGATGAGGACATTTTCACCAATAGTATCGGTGTGTTCAAAGGCAACAGATTCCAACCAGTCAATTCCTATATGGATTCGGTCAGAGTCGTGACGACCTGGCAGTTCAACGTTCTTGCCTCTCGGTGCGCCGGTACCCACAAAGATTGCATCGTAACCTTCGTCCATGAGGGCCTGCATACTTTCAACCTTCGTGTTAAGCCTAAGATCTACGCCGCGCTCGACAATCATCGCGATCTCATCGTCTAACACGTTTGCTGGCAAACGGAATGAGGGGATATTGGTGCGCATCAAACCGCCGGGTGCTGCGTTTTGCTCATACATAACGATGTCGTAGCCCAGCGGCAGTAAATCGTTGGCAACCGTCAACGAGGCTGCACCTGCACCAATACAAGCGATGCGCTTGCCATTCGAGTTGCCCTTGGGCGGGAGGAATTCGCGAACATCATCGCTTAAATCTGCAGCGACTCGTTTTAGTCGGCAGATCGCGACTGGTTCTTCATCGAGTCGGCCTCGTCGGCAGGAGGGCTCACAGGGCCTGTCGCAAACACGGCCCAGGATGCCCGGAAATACGTTGCTTTTCCGATTCTCCAGATAGGCGCCGGTGTAGTCGCCTTGCGCAATTTGCCGAATATAATGGGGAACATCTGTATGAGCGGGGCAGCCCCATTGACAATCGACCACTTGATGATAGTGGTCGGGATGGGCCGTATCTGTCGGTTTCATAACACCGAGGGTCTCTTTATGAAAGGTATTTAGGTTGCGGACTTTGGAAGATTATAGTCGACTTGTTAATCCTAGCAAATACCATGCGGCTTTTACTAGTTCACTATTACTCAGAATCACTGGAAAAGCACATGTCGCATCACTTTGAGGTCATGTGTAGTTGTTATTCTATAATCTGATAGCAAGCGATTAGTTCATCTAATAATAGGGGCGTGAAATTTCAACCGGGCTACATTATCCAATTGCAGTGATACTCATTTACCCCGAAATATCGGTTTACGCTTTTGATTGAATGCCAATACACCTTCTCGCCGATCTTCGGTGGGAACCGTTCGGTTATAGGCTTCAATTTCAAATGCTAATCCGTCACTCAGACTCATCTGTATGCCCTTGTGTATGGATTGTTTGGCTTGTTTTACGGCTATGGGAGCGTTGCTTGCAATCACTTTTGCAGTCGAAAGCGCAGCTTCCAGCAGTTCATTATGCGGGTACACTTTGTTTGCAAGTCCCCAGTTCAGAGCATCTTCTGCTGAAAATACTTGCCCGGTAAGAATGACTTCCTTGGTACGTTTTTCACCGATCGCACGGGCTAGGGTTTGTGTACCACCTGCGCCGGGAATGATGCCGATACGCACCTCGGTCTGGGCAAATCGAGCATTGTCAGAAACATAGATGAAGTCTAGCGCCGCAGCAAGTTCGCAGCCACCACCATAAGCTGCACCATTGATGGCGCCGATGGTGGGTAGTGGGCACCCGATAATGGCCCTGATCATTCGCTCGTACACTAAGTGCTGTGCCTGCCACTGTTGGTCACTCATACCTTTGCGTTCTTTTAGGTCTCCTCCTGCACAAAACGATTTACTACCGGAGCCAGTTAGGACCACAACGCGGGTGTCTGATAACGTTGTCGCATAGTCTTCGAATACCGATATAAGATCCCACGCCATTTTTGTGTTGAATGCGTTGGAAGCCTCTGGCCTATTGAGTGTAATTAGCTGCACATGCTCATCAATAGATTCAATGTGTAGGGTGTCCGTTGAAGTCTGCATTCTGTCGTCTTATGAGTTAATGAGGTTACAAAGAGTGTTTATTGGTGGTAAGCGATTTATTTACACCGAAAGCTTGTCTGCCAACTTTGCCAGAAAATCCAGGCCCTGTTCAAGTTCATCAGTTTCAATATATTCATCGGGCTTATGCGCTCTGGTAATACTGCCAGGACCGAATACAACGGTTGATAAACCGACATTGCTGAAGTATCCAGCGTCTGTTCCAAAGGATACGACATCTCGGCTGTTCAGGCCGGTGATTTGGCTGACAAATTCGGCTGCCAGGGAGGCGTTTCGATCATCAAGTGCCGGCACAGGGGCTTCAGTAATAATAGCGATGCTGCAATCGGAATGAACCGATTTCATGGCAGGTAGCAAGTCGTTGAGTGCGTACTCAGTAATTTCAGCAATTATCTGATCACCATTCTCACCAGGCATTGGGCGAAATTCCCAGTTGAAATCACATCTGCCGGCGGTCGCATTTCGTGCCAAGCCACCCTCTATGGTGCCAATATTAAATGTGCAATAGGGTGGGTCAAAGGGTGAACCCAGGAGAGGCTTTGCAGCCAGTCTTTGTGCGATGGACTCAATTTTATATATTAGTCTAGAGGCAACCGATATGGCGTTAACGCCTAGTGTCGGATTGCACGAATGGACCCCGTAGCCGACAATTTCAGTGCGCATCTCATAGCCGCCTTTGTGGCCAGTGATAAGCGCCATTTCTGTGGGCTCACCGACAATAACAATACTGGGTTTAAAGGAATGTTTACGCATGCTTTCTAACAACACAGGCATGCCAAGGCCGCCAATTTCCTCGTCATAAGAGAAAGCGATATGTATCGGTTTAGTCAGCTCAAGGGATTGAAACAAGGGCACTGATCCGAGTACGCAGGCCAGAAATCCTTTCATATCCACAGATCCACGGCCATACAGTCGAGTGCCTTTACGCGTGAGTACAAAAGGGTCGCTACTCCAATTTTGACCCTGCACCGGCACAACGTCGGTGTGACCACTCAATACCACACCTCCATTAACCAGAGGTCCAATGGTGGCGAAGACGTTAGCTCTGCTGCCATCTTTGTTATGGCTGAGTTCTGCTTCAACGCCATGAGCGGATAGGTAGTCGCAGATGTACTGGACAATGTCGTGAGTTGGTTTTGCTGAAATACTGTCAAAACTGACCAAACGCGTGAGAATGTCAATGGTGCTTGGCAACGAAGATTTCATCGGTTAGCCAACTCCTGAAGAGGCATAGTGAGATATTTAGCATCATTACACGGTTACTTAGCCAAGGGCGACAAAAGCTGTTGGCACTGAAATTGATGATCTCGCAGGTAATGAATCCTGATTGTCAATGGAATTGCTAGGAAATACGAATGCTAATTAGAACATCCATGATCGCAGCAGTACTGGTGTTATCCGGTTGCGGAAGTGATCCTGCTACTACACAGGCTTCTGGAGCGGATACACAGCGCGACGGGAGTGAAGCTCAGAACGAGCTTGCAGCGTACGATGAAGAATTCGAAACCGTATCAGGACTAATCTACCAAATCATGATCCCAGCGGAGGGCCCTAAGCCTAGTGCCGATAGCATCGTAACGCTACATTACGTGGGCACCCTCATGGATGGAACTATCTTCGATAGCTCTTATTCCAGGGGAGAGCCTGCTACCTTTGACCTGACTAGGATGATTGCTGGTTTTAGCGAGGGTGTGCAGTTAATGAGCGTCGGAAGTCGATATCGGCTCACAATGCCGTCCGACCTAGCTTATGGTGAGCAAGCCATTGGAGATATCATTGGCCCTGGGGAGACATTAATTTTTGAAGTCGAGTTGTTGGAAATTAACTCCAACTAACGGATTACCTCGACAGAAGCGAATTACCTTCCAGGGCGTTTTCAGAAACTTGAACATTCCCTGACAGTATCCCCGACGGTTCCCCGACGGTTCCCCGACGGTTCCCCGACGGGCGTTCTACTCATTCTGGATTGCTTGGCGCACAACTGCTACAGTAAGTCGCCATTGCATCTGAGAAGAGTAAATCTACTTGAGTACTATCACTGTTCTGCTAGACGAAATCGAATCTATAAGTCGACAGGCTCTTGTAAAGCACGGTGCCGACGATTGGATAGCCCAATCCGTCGCTGCTGCAGTACGCAAGGCGGAGGCTAATGGTAATTTGATTTGCGGGCTTTATTACCTTGACAGTTATTGTAAGCAACTCACTAGCGGTCGTGTAAACGGGTCGATCGAACCGACAGTCAGCAAACCGAAAACCGCATGTGTTGCGGTCGATGCTGGTCTAGGCTTTGCTCAACCGGCTTTTGAACGGGGCCTGCCGGTAGCACTGGAAACCCTTAAAGAAACAGGCACGTGCTCACTTTCCATTTGTCATTCGCATACCTGTACCTCGCTTGGCTACTTTACCGAGCAGATTGCACTGGCTGGCATGATCGGTATCGGGTTTACTAACGCCTCTGCAGTTGTTTCACCTCCTGGCGGCAATAAAGCGGTACTCGGAACCAACCCCATTGCAATGTCAATTCCTGCCAAAACAGGTGGTGTGGCATTTCAGCTGGATCAGAGCACCAGTGCGGTGGCGTTAGGGAAAATCACCATGGCTGCAGCCGCTGGCGAATCCATACCTCTGGGATGGGCAGTAGACGCTGATGGAAATCCGACCACAAACCCAAAAGAAGCTTTAGCAGGCTCTCTAGTTTCAACCGGTGGCTATAAAGGCTTCGGTTTCGGCTTAATGGCAGAAGTTCTGGCTGCAGCTATCACTGGCAGCGTCAACTCCTTGGACGTCAAGGGACTCAAACTGGCTGATGGTGCTCCGCACGATTTAGGGCAGTTTTACTTTCTGATGGATCCGACTGCAGTTTCGGGCGACGCATTCTGGCAGAGGCTTGAGAGAATCTCTGAAGCTGTTGCTGAACAACCTGATGCGCGTTTGCCAGGTAGTCAGCGGGTAGAGCGCGACTCTGTCACCATCGATGAAGGGATATGGGGGCTGGCGCAGACACTTACTCGATAAGTTCTGTTTTTTCTAATCAGTGTTCAGTGCCGTTGGAAGCGGCAGTACATTCCAGCTTAGCTCGGGACAATTGTTGTAATCGTATACTCACAGGGTAAAATATAAATGGAAATTCACGGTAAAAAAGCGATCGTTTTTGGCGGCACTTCAGGTATTGGGCTTGCAACGGTGCAGCAGCTGGTCGCCCAAGGTGCCGAAGTCGTGGCTTTGGGTCGCGACGAGGCAAAGGCATCAGCCCTTCCGGCAGGCGCAACCTTCATTCAATGTGACGTGCGCAGTCGTGAATCACTGCAGGCGTTCTATGAGAGCCAAGGCTCTTTTGACATTCTGGTCAGTGCTGCAACAGGTGGCTCTCGGGCTATCGGAAAATTTGCTGAAATGGATATGGATGGATACGCAAGCTCATTTGACAAACTATGGGGCTACACCAACGTAGTACGTTTTGGTCTCGAGCATCTCAGCGACAGTGGCTGTGTTGTGCTTGTATCTGGATCACCAGCTCGCCGTTGTGGGCCCGGACAAGTGGCACTGTCCTCAGTGGGTGGAGCCATCGAAGCCTTCTCCAGAGCTGTGGCTAAGGAAATTTCTCCAAAGCGCATCAACGTCATGTCCCCTGGACTGATTGATACTCCAATGGTGGCTTTACAAGGGCAGGAGAGAGACGCTCATTACGAACGTTTAACTGGCAACAATTTAGTAGGACGTGCTGGTACTTCAGACGAATGCGCACAAGGCATTCTATTTCTTATTCAGAATGACTTTGTCACTGGAACAACGTTGGATGTTGATGGTGGTATTTTGTTGTCCTAGTTTTCAGGGGGCTTATTTGTCACTCATGTGATTGATATTCAGCTAAAAAAGAGCATCGCATAGCTGGTGCTCTTTTATTTCGAAAAATAAGGTGTCGCTAATGCCGTAAAAAACGTTCCACAACAGCATTGAACATGTCCGTGTATTCGAGACGCACAATGTGGCCAGCGTTCGGCGCAATAAACAGGTGTGATTGCGGAATTGTTTTCCACATTTCAATAGAAAGATCAGGATGGGTTGATCGATCAGAATCACCACATAGAGTAAATCAGTGAGATTGCTTAACGGTACGTCTTTTTGATCGAGAGAGAATACCGCCTGTTCAATTTCATTCATCCTTTCGTAACTAAGAACAGTCAGTGTGAATTCGTGGTACTTATCGACTATTCCCGCACGATTGACTGGATTCGTATGTTCGCCCGCATAAATCTGGGTTGTTCTTTGGCAAATGCCAACACCCCTGGAAACAAACCGCAACCTGCATGACCCTTGGGGCTACTAAAACCATCATGTGCATCCAGATTGCCTATCTGGGTTGCTCCCGCGAAAGCAGCTCCTGCTTTGCTTGCCGTTCTTCCATCGAATAGTATTCGGGATTTGTCTTTTTCAGCGGATGTGTTGAATAATTGAACGGAAGTATTACGTCCAAGCTGAACTGCTTTAATATTGTGTGCTGCAGCACTAACCCCAATCAAATCTAGAATGAGATCCTTTACCCGGTCAAGTACTTCGACAGGGATATTCTCATACCGTGTGTTTAATACGAAATCTGCGTATTTGGTTCCCTGTTCCACGTTAGCCATTTCATTCCAGTATTTCTTTAACCGAGTCTTTCAGTAGCGATAGGCATTAAAGATATTCGTTTTACCAGAGAACCGGACGGGTCAGATTTGAGTGGCATTGCCATCAAATTTTCAGTATTTTATCTTCTACATCATAGTGGGATTAGTTATGAAAAAGCACATTCTTATTGTTGGCGGTTCATCAGGACTGGGTCTTGATCTGGCAAAACTCTATATTCAGGAGGGTCATACTGTTTGTATTACTGGCCGCCATGATCCGATGTTGGAAGGGGCAATGTACTGCGAACTTAATATTGATGATAACAGCCGTCATCTGGCAAATGGCGTAGACCAAGTCATAGCGAATTTCCCGGCGGTAAATACGTTAATTTACTCGGCCGGCTTTTGCCAAAGAGCACACATTGATGAACTGTCCGACGCGGATATAGTAACAATGACGAACGTAGGACTTTTAGCCCCGATGTTCCTTGTGCAGCGGCTTAAAAACATCTTGGAGGCCCCGCTAAAGGTCATACTAGTGACCTCTAGTTCTCAGTACACACCACGTGAGATGGAACCGGTCTATTGTGCGACAAAGGCCGGCTTGGGGATGTTCGGAGCATCACTGGTGCGGGACAAGAAAATAGGCAAAGTCCTTGTTGTTGCGCCCTCGGGTATAAAAACTACGTTTTGGCGCGATAGTGATGCCAATGTGAGCGGAATGCTCGCAACTCAATGGGTAGCCAATCAAATTGTAGAACTTTCAAGTGGATCGTTTAAATACAAGTTTGCAAAGATATTGAGAAACCCAGAGCGGGTAGAAGTCGAAGAATGCTTTGATAACAATTTTGAATCGATCTAATAAAAAAACACGGCGTTATCATTTAATATTTGCAACGAGCTTCGTTAGCAAGCATTTGGACTTGGGTGCCGTGTTTTACAATATTAAAAATAACGTGAAGCTTAAGTCACCAGATTTTTTCGACTGAAACGATCCTGCTTCCATTCTTCTGATTCAAGAACATCATGCATGTGATTGGCTGCGTCCCATACATCCACAAATCGCAAATAGAGAGGTGTGATACCAAATCGCATAACATTGGGTTGGCGAAAGTCGCCAGTGACCTTTCGTGCGATCAACGCCTGAATAATAGCGTAACCGTTTTCATGCGCGAACGCGACTTGTCCATTTCGTAGATCTGCATCCCGAGGGCTGTAGAAACTGACGCCATAGGGCGAGCACCAAGTGTCTACAAGATTGGCAAATAACGTAGAAAGTTTCTTACCTTTTGCATACAACTCATGCATATTTACGCCGTCGAATACGTCTAATCCGGATCCTGCAGCAATTTGCGAAAGGGTAGGTTGGGTGCCCGTTAAAAAGGCCCTTGCTCCATCAGCAGCACGATAACCTTGTTCAAACTTGAACGGGGCTGCATGTCCGTGCCAACCGGTTAAAGGTTGCTTGAAATTTCCGTGATGGCGTGTCGCTGCATACACGAATGAAGGCGCGCCTGGGCCGCCGTTCAAGTATTTGTACATACAGCCAACTGCGAAATCGACATTCTCGTCGTGAAGGTTCACAGGTATCACGCCTGCTGAGTGACAGACATCTGAGATGACCAACGCGCCGCATGCATGTGCCTTGGCAGTGAGCCCTTTGATATCCCGTATGGTTCCTGAGCGGTAGTCGACCTGATTCAGTAGTACCACTGCAACATCATCGTTAAACAGATCTTCAATGTTGGCTGCGTCACGTCCCTCAAGTTTAATGTTCATGTCGCTTAATAGGGACGTGACACCCTCAATCATGTACAAGTCTGTTGGAAATGATTCTCCTTCAGAGACGATAGTATTCCTACCTGGCTGCATAGATAAAGCTGCATGAAGAGTTTTGTAGATATTCAGGCTCGTTGAGTCTGAAACAACTACCTCTCCTTGAGTGGCTCCCAATAGTGTTGCCACTCTATTGCCAAGCGTGTCTGACATTAGCCACCAGCCGGCTGTGTTCTGGCTTGAAATAAGACCTTTGGCCCAATCCTCTTTCATGCTCGTTTTAATGTCGGCAAGTGCTTTGTTGGGCATAGGGCCCAGAGAGTTACCGCACAGGTATATGACATCGTTTTCTAGCGCGAAAAGATCTCGTTTGGACGCAAATGGATCCTGTAGGTCCATCGCCTGTGCAGCTTCTCGAGTGGGAAGTTCTGTCATGGTGTGTGTCAACTAGTCATTGTTTGCCGGTTGCTGAGAGGCTAACAGGGAAGGCTTTGTTGGGGGAGAGATTTATAAGACTGACAATACTTAGGTTGTTCGCATTGTCTGTCTAAAGAACGTGGCAACTTCCTGCGCGTACAGTGACGTTTCAACGGAATTGTTCCGCAATGATGTGCGTGCTACTGCAGCTTCATTGGAATCGAGTTCTGAGTCTTCGAAATCATCAATTGCAGCGTTAACAAATGGTTGTTGAAACTCTGGATGAAACTGTACTGATCGTGCAGGGAAGTCGTATTCCAAAGCTGC
>JBLHWG010000157.1:0-11534 GCA_047629055.1 Halioglobus sp. | reverse complement strand
CGTATCAGCGACCATTCCACATGTTGAATATGTCCATGTCTAGCGAATTTTCCGGTGATCCCTACCGTCCTCTTTGGTTGGATTGGGGCCCGTTTTCGAGCAGAACCCGTGCTAAGCATAAAACCTGGGTACCTACGGATAAATTCCTCGAGATCGGTGAACGTTTTGCAGCTGCGCAAAGCTTTGATGAACGTAAAGCGTCGTATCTGGAATTGGTGTCCGAGTGGGAGGAAATTACCCCAGGAATGTATCTATGGCGCAACGTGGTCAGTTATGGTGTGCGCGATAGTCTAGACTGGGATCCGGGTAATTCGGCTGTCACCATTTTCGACAGTATGTATATGAAATAAGGCACCGTGCAGAATATGGAAGCAGTAGCACCTGCGACGCCAGTGCTGGCGTTGCAGGATGTAGGCATAACGCTTCCGCCTGATGGTGATCGAGAGTGGGCGATTAGAGATATCACACTGAGCTTGATGCCACGGCAGACGCTATGCATCGTCGGTGAAAGTGGTTCGGGTAAATCCGTTTTGGCGCAAGCCGTTATGGGTATGTTGCCGACCGCTCTTGCGCTCTCTGAAGGGACGATTGAACTGCAAGGTATGCCTATACCCAAGCAGCGAGCAGATGCATTTAATGTTTTGCGCGGCCAGCAGATGGCCCTCATATTTCAGGATGCTGTTGCCAGTTTAAATCCCATCAAACGGGTAGGGCATCAGCTTGAAGAAATACTGCAAGTGCACGGCGTTCCACGCTCAGAGCGACGGTCTAAGGTTTTTGAGATGCTTAGCGCCGTGCTACTACCTGAACCTGAGTCGATTTTCCGTTCTTATCCGCATCAACTTTCAGGCGGACAGGCACAGCGCATTGTTATTGCTGGTGCGTTGTTGTTGAATCCGGCTTTGCTCATTGCTGATGAACCGACGACGGCGCTAGATGTTACGACACAAGCAGAAATACTACAGCTGATTGCGAGCCTTCAGGAGTGTTATGGCACGGCGGTGTTGTTTATCACGCACGACTTTGGTGTGGTCGCAGACATTGCAGATACTATCGTTGTCATGAAAGATGGAGCTGTCGTAGAAACTGGAGACGCTGCAACGGTATTGTCTGACCCACAGCATAAATACACACAACGATTGCTGGCGGCCGCTTTTTTGGAGGGGCGTGTGGAACCTGTGAAGCAAGGCTCAACCATTCTGGAGGCTGATAGCGTTTGTTTAAATTATCAAGCGGGCGGAATGTTCAACCGACAACACATTGCTGCGGTTAAAAACGTCTCACTGACATTGTCAGCCGGCCAGACTGTTGCCATTGTGGGCGAAAGCGGATCGGGGAAATCCAGCCTGGCAAAGTGCCTACTGCGACTTGAGGACGTGAGTAGTGGGACGATCTATTACAACGGTGAGGACATCACACCCTTGAACGGTGCCAAGTTGCGACCGTTTCGGGCAAAGGTACAGGTGGTCTTACAAGACCCGTTCAGTGCATTGAACCCACGGATACGTATTCTTGATGCTGTTGCCGAAGGCCCAATCATTCATGGCGTAGCACCCGTGGACGCGCGCAAGCGTGCATCCGAGATGCTTAAACTTGTCGGGCTTACCGTGCAGGCCGAACGACGTTACCCTCAGGAATTTTCTGGTGGGCAACGTCAGCGTATTTGTATTGCACGTGCGTTGGTTATGCAGCCGGATATTCTGATTGCAGATGAAGCAGTATCTGCCTTGGATGTGTCGATTCAACTACAAATATTGGATCTGTTTGCAGACCTGCAAAAACGATTCGGCTTTGCGATGATCTTTATCACACACAATTTGCGGGTGGCTGCTGCAATTTCAGATGATGTCATTGTCATGAGGCAAGGTGAGGTCGTGGAACAGGGACCCACCCTAAACGTGTTTGCTAACCCGGTTGCACGCTATACACAAGCGCTGCTTGCTTCCGCACCCGGTGCCACGCGTGGGGCACCGGCATGAGTAAGTCATGACCGGGCTGATTTTGTCGAAACTAATGCGTGCGGCAATAACACTGCTGATCACAGTATCGATTGTCTTTATCTGTATTCGATTTTCGGGTGATCCAGCGGCAGCGTTAGCGCCACCCGATGCACCACAGGAAGTGATTGATCAATACGCAGAAAAGCTGGGTGTGGATAAACCTTTATGGACACAATACTCGAATTATCTTGGGCAACTTGCTCAAGGTGAGTTTGGCTACTCAGTACATTCAGGCAGGGCGTCCATCACGCTTTTTCTAGAGCGCCTACCTGCCACGTTATTGTTGGGAGGTACTGCGCTATTTATCGCACTGGCCTCAGGACTTGTGTTAGGGAGCATCGCGGCATTGCACCGTGGGCGTATTATCGACAGGATTGTCATGGCGTTTTCAGTGTTCGCCTTTGCCATGCCAAATTTCTTATTTGGTCTAATCGTAATTTTGATTGGTTCTCTTGTCTTTCAGGTTTACTTAGGTGGTTTAGGAACAGACGGTAGTTTTTGGAATGTGATACCACCTGCGTTAACCCTCGGCTTAGCTGCTATGGGTAGCTATGCTCGTTTTACGCGCTCTTCGCTGCTGGAAACTGTAAACAAGCCGTTTATGCGAGCCGCAGAAGCCCGTGGCATACCCTATCAACGGCGTTTGATATTCCATGCCATTCCCAATGCTGCTATTCCATTAGTTACGCTGGTAGGCTTGTCTCTGGGTGGTTTGATTGCAGGATCGGTTGTTACTGAACAGGTGTTTGCTTGGCCGGGTGTGGGCCAGCTGCTGGTTCGTTCAGTGGCTACGCGTGATATCGCTACTGTGCAGTTTATCGTGCTGGCAATTGCTGCCACGATGGTTATCGCCAACTTGCTTGTCGATTTGCTGTATTTGGTTCTCGACCCTCGAATCAGGGCGCGTTAGTGGAAAATTCAGCTTCACCACGGGGGCCGGGAATGCCATGGGCTGTGCGTCTGGCGTTGGCTTTCACCGCATTTTTTGTGCTTTTCGCTTTGTTCGGGCAAATGTTGTCACCGTATGAATTTCGAGAAACATCGTTATTCGATCGACTAAAAGCTCCTGTTGGTTTCGGTGGTACCCGGGATTATCCATTGGGTACAGATGCTCGTGGTCGTGATGTCTTTGTACGGCTTGCTGCGGGTGCGCAAATCACGCTAATTGTTGCTGTTGTCGGTACCTTAATCGGCGCCATACTCGGTTCTCTTCTGGGCATGCTTGCCGCTGCACGTCGTGGCTTTGTTGAAACGGTGGTGGTTGCGGCAATTGATGTGCAGGCCTCATTGCCTATCATCGTGGTTGCACTGTTTGTCCTGGCCATGTTCGACAGCAGTTTTACTTTGTTTCTTCTGTTAATCGGATTGAACGGCTGGGAGGTTTATGCCCGACTTATGCGTGGTGCCACGCTGTCGGCAAAAGAGCAGGGCTACGTTACAGCTGTAAGGGCGCTGGGCGCATCGCACTATCGTATTTACTTGCAACATATTCTGCCCAATGTCATCAGCATTGCGCTTGTGCAGTTCACGGTTAACTTGCCATTGACTGTGCTGTTAGAAACCGCACTGAGCTTTTTGGGGTTGGGCGTGCAGTCACCGCTAACCAGTCTTGGGCAAATGATGAGCGAGGGGCGCGATCGATTACTCACCGCTTGGTGGTTAACGCTGTTGCCCGGAGTAACGATTTTTCTACTGGCTCTGTCAGTGAGCATGATTGGGGACTGGTTACGCGATAGGCTCGATCCGACGCTGCGCTCTGAGCATTGAGAATGAGATCCAAGCATCGAGAACAAGAATTTTAATTTCATGAAAAAACCATTGCCGCAACCTCAGAAGTACTTCATTGGAAAAGAGCCTGCGCCGCTGCCAGAGGCATTAATTGTGATGATGGCGCAACTGGAAACCACGATGCTCGGTCACATTCTGTATTGGGGCTGCATGGATAGAGGCATTCAGGCAAATCAAGGCTATGCCCCCAGAACGGTGGGCAGGGCATTGACCGTGCAATGTCCTGCCGCAGACTCAACGATGTTGCACCATGCCATCGGATTGGCGCTGCCAGGGGATATACTCGTAATCGATCGTCTTGGCGATGATCGTTACGCGTGCCTGGGTGATGGTGTTGCAGGTGCTGCTATGCGAGCCGGTATTGTCGCGGCCATTATTGATGGCCCTTGTACCGATGCTAAGGAGATGGCGGAGATGCAGTTTCCAGTGTGGTGTCGCGGTACCTCTCCAATCACCACACGTTTACTCAATCTTGCCGGGCGTTCGCGTGTAGCAGTAAGTTGTGGTGGCGTGTGTGTGTCCGCAGGCGACGTTATTCTAGCTGATAGTGATGGTGTGTTTGCACTGTCGCCCGACGAAGCTGCAATTGCAGGGGCAATTGCCTTGCAAAGAGGTCAGATGGTTGAAGAGCGTCGCAAGAGTCGACCTGACGGGTTGAGTCTCGGACAACTATCTGGAGCTACCGCAATGGTTGAAGGCAATTTGGGTTGAGGTTGTCGGGACACAATATCTTTACCTAGTCGATGAATTTTAAGCGGCTTTTTCGTTACTTAAGCCTCGAAATGCAACGGTGTAAGTGATTGCCTCCGCAAGCCTAGCCCCGGGCGTGCACCGGTTGCCATACCATTCTGCCAAACACGTGCGCCATTGACGAATACCTGCATAACTCCGGCTGCAGGTTCTGCGGGGTTTTCAAACGTGGCAGAGTCAATAATCGTATTAGGGTCGAACAATACCAAGTCTGCGAAATTGCCCTCGGCTATTACACCGCGCTCTTTGATACCAAACGCCGCCGCTGTGAGTGACGTCATTTTTCGCACCGCTTCTTCCAAGGAAAACAAACCAACGTCGCGCGCGTAGTGACCCAGAACGCGAGGGAAGGTACCCCAGAGGCGCGGATGAGGGAATTCATCATGTGGCAGACCATCAGAACCGATCATGGTAGCCGGGAAGCTAAGAATACGGCGCACATCATCTTCGTGCATGCTGAAGTAAATACCGCCTGCTGGCCGGAGCGCTTCAATCGTCTCTTCTATGCTCAGTGACAGATCATTTGAGATATCAATCAGATCTTTTCCTGCCCGTTCGGGAAGTGTTTTTGACCATGCGACCACGGTTCTCGACGCAAGAGAAACACGAACAGGATCAAGCTCCGTGGAGCTGGCTACATAGGGGTAGCAATCAAGTGCAATGGGTTGATTGGCACGGGCCTTCTCGATAAAGGGTAGCGTGTTTAGGGATTGGCCATGATTGGAAACACCGGCGCATTTATGGTGCGATATGATGACAGGAATGCGCGCCGTTTGCCCGATCTGGAAAGTCTCCTCAAGCGACGCCATGACACCTGCGCCTTCATCACGCATGTGGGTCGAATGAAAACCATTAAACTGCGCTGCCACGGCTGCCAGTGCCGCAACCTCATCCGTCGGCGCTGCTTCGGCAGTACGATACTCCAGACCTGTGGAGAAACCGGCTGCACCGTCCTCAAATGCTTGTCGCATAGCATCACGCATCGCGTCAATCTCAGCAAGCGTTGCCGGACGATCAAGTTCGCTCATCGCGGTGAGGCGCAGCGAACTGTGCCCGACCTGGGCCACGACATTAACGGCAGGCGGGGAAGTCTCTAATGCATCGAAATAGTCGGCGAACGATGAAAAGAACCCAGTAGGTTCATCACAAATCAGATCAATCGGTGCGGGCGGGCGATGATTGATACTGACGGGGGCAATCGAGACACCGCAGTTTCCGGTTACGACAGTAGTGACACCCTGGCTGATTTTACAGCTCATGGCAGGATCAATTAAAACAATCCGATCATCGTGGGTGTGAGCATCAATGAAACCAGGTGCTAGAACCAAACCTTGCGCATCAATTACTTCAGTCGCCTCTAGGTCGAGAGTGGCGCCGATAGCACTAATACGATTACCCGTTATTGCAACATCAGCGGATCGGCCCGGCGCACCTGTTCCGTCTATCAACTGGACATTGCGGAATAGTAGATTAGCCGTGGTCATTTAGTTCTCCTAAGGGTAGGGGGCGCACAAGCAATTACTTAACGTACTGTGAAATTGCTGAAGCAAAAAACAAGTACATCGACAACACTAAAGTAGCGTTGCAAGTAGACCGGCCATTAGCTTACCGCGTTCTACAAGGCTATTAACCTCTATGTGCTCGTTAAGGGTGTGCAAACCGGCGCCTTGAACCCCGAGGCTATCAAGTGTGGCGATACCCATCGCGCCGGTAAAATTGCCATCAGAGCCTCCACCTTCCATTCTCACTGGAAGCTCATTGCCAAGTTCTTTTGACAGTGACTGGGCGTGTTCGTAGAGCGCTTTAGTGGCGTTGTCTGGCTCCCACACAGGACGAGTGACACCGCGCGTCACTTTGAATTCGAGTTTGTCGTCTGAACTACCCGTGTTTAGATCCAGGAGTGCTTTTACACCCACATCCAAATCCGATTGCCGTTTAGCCATTGATAGAGCTTGAGCTTGGCAGCTCGATGCAACACAATTGACCCATTGCCCACCCCGTACGACACTTACTGAATAAGTGCAATCATCAGAGGACATGTCTTCAATCTGAATAATGCGTTTAGCCATCTCTCTAACAGCAGACACCCCCAGCCGAGGATCCACACCTGCATGCACGGGTGTACCGATTGTCTCCAGATTGAATCTGGCAATGGCATATCGCCCCCACACCACCCCTCGTTCTTTTGTTGCAGGTTCTGGAACCAGAACATAACGATTTTGGGCAGCCGTTGCCTCAATAATATCGCGGCAAGCTGGCGTACCAATCTCTTCGTCTGGTGTAAACAAAACTGTGATGGGCAGGGGTGTTTGAATTCGTGCGGCTTGAAGTTGTCTGATGGCTTCAAGTGACATGTAATTACCGCCCTTCATATCTTGTATGCCTGGCCCCCAGCAATGATTACCTTCTCGTCTAAACGGGAGCTGCTGCAACGTGCCGATTGGGTGAACAGTGTCCAGATGTCCGGATAGTAGAATGCCGGGTTCGCCTGCTTTGGGGTGAGGAAAGCGTGCTCTGACGCTGTCTGCCAGTCCTAGTGTTCCCGGAATACGCTCGATGCTAGCGCCCATTGCGACCAGTTCGTGACTAACCAGATCAACCATGCGATTGACAGCAGCGGTATCGTACGTTGGACTTTCGCACTCTATCCACGACTTCAAACCTTTGAGCATGACGTCAGAATCAAACGGGAGCTGTGTAAAATTCATGCTCGTAAAACCTCTATGTCGCGTGTAATAAAGTTGCCTAGTCAGTTATTGCGCTGATGTGCGCCGTTCAATGAGTCGTGCATAAATAGAAGCGCCGATAGGTAAAATACTCTCATCAAGAATAAATCCGTCATTGTGAAGCGGTAGTGTGCCTTCGTGTCCAACTGTGCAATAAGCCCCTGGTATCACGCGAAGCATGTCTGCAAAATCTTCCGACCCTGTGACAACGTCTGGCGTGACACTAATTTTGTCTTGGCCTACCACTTCGGCTGCAACATCTAGTAGAACGCTTGAGAGTTGCTCATCGTTGACCAGAACATCGAATATTTCACGAAGAGACACGTCTATCTCAATTCCATAACTTACTGCGGTACCTTTGCACAAGTCCTTGATACGCTGTCGAACGGTGTTGGCAAGTTCCAGATCGAAGTAACGCATAGTTCCCGAGATAGTGCATTGTGATGGAATAACGTTGTACGCCGCGCCAGCATGCATTTGTGTTACTGATAGAACCAACGGGCTGGTTGGTGGAACATTGCGGCTGACGATGGTTTGTAGTTGCTGAACCAAGGATGCGCCAATAACAATAGGATCGATAGACTGGTGTGGCATCGCCGCATGGGAGCCAGAGGCATTAATGGTAATGTCGAAAAAATCGGCACCCGCCATGGCTTCACCCGGTTTTACACCAACGGTGCCGGGCTTGCCGTTGGGCATGTTGTGCATTCCGTATATTTCATCGCACGGAAAACGCTCGAATAAGGAGTCAGCCAGCATCGCCCGGGCGCCACCGAGGCCTTCTTCAGCAGGTTGAAAAATAAACACGGCAGTACCATCGAATTGTTGAGTTTCCGCAAGATAGCGTGCCGCACCCAACAGCATCGTTGTGTGCGCATCATGCCCACACGCATGCATTACCCCTGGATTCTTTGATGCGAAGGGTAGGTTTGTTTGCTCGTGTATGGGCAGGGCATCCATATCTGCACGCAGACCAATAGTACGTCCAGCGCCTTTACCTTTAAGTACACCGACAACGCCAGTGTTGCCTATCCCTGTATGTGTCGTCACACCCCATTTATTGAGTAATTCGGCAACAATGGCTGAGGTGCGCACTTCCTCCATACCCAATTCCGGATTTTCGTGGAAGTCGCGCCGAATGGCTACAAGATCATCGGCGTAATCAGCAATGCGATCAATAACGGGCATGGTGGAACTATCCTCATTTGGGTGATAATTAGCGGTGTCTTAGAAACTATCTCAATTTTACACATTGGCAGACGACAAATGAACAAGATGCTCGCTGAAATCCAGTTTCCCAACAAAATGACACCGTACTGTAGCACCATCGATAACTGTCACAGGCGGTAAAGTCTGTTGGCACAATTCTGTGGCATAAATACAGCGTGGATGGAACGTACAGCCGGACGGCGGCAATAACGGATTGGGAACTTCACCTTCCAGCACAATCATCTCGCGATAACGCAACTTTGGATCCGGTATTGGCACCGCTGAGAGTAGTGCAACGGTATACGGATGCTTTGGATTTTTAAAGACCGATTCAACTGGTCCTGACTCAACCACTTCACCAAGGTACATCACCATCACCGAATCGGAAATATGGTGTACAACGGAAAGATCATGGGCTATGAACAGGTACGCCAAGCCCAATTCCGATTGTAGGTCTTCCAGTAAATTAACCACTTGAGCTTGCACAGATACATCCAAGGCAGACACGGGCTCGTCACAGATAATAACTTTGGGTTCCAGTGCTAACGCTCGCGCAATGCCAATACGTTGTCGCTGTCCACCGGAAAACTGGTGGGGGTATCGATCAGCATCAGAAGCATGCAAACCAACCAGCCTGAGTAACTCCACTAGGCGTGCTTCTCTTTCAGACGGTGGCACGATATCCGGAAAAATATTCCAGGGTTCCTGCAAAATGCGTCGAATGGTAAATCGTGGGTCAAGTGATCCGTACGGATCCTGAAATATAACTTGTATATGTCGACGCGTCAGACGTAATTCCCGAGCGGAGAGCGTCGACATGTCCTGACCATCAAAAACTGTGGTACCGGCGGAAGGTTTATCCAGATACAGCACGCTACGAGCTAGCGAAGATTTTCCGCAACCAGACTCACCGACCAGTCCGATCGTCTCGCCTGGTCGCAAACTAAAACTGACGTCTTTTACCGCCTCCAGCGTTCCTGCCGAGCTACCGAACAATCCGCGATTACGCATCTTGTAGCGCTTGTGCAGATTGCGTACCTCAAGTATCGGTTTATCATTCATCGCTTGAAACAACATTCAAATGACAGGATGCGGTATGTCCTTTTGCCACAGGAAGTAAGACTGGGCGTTGCGATTTACATTGATCCATCTGATCAGGGCATCGCGGATGAAAAGCGCACCCTGAAGGCGTTCGGCCGGCAGCAGGAGGTGAACCGGCAATTGCTTTCAGGCGTAGTCCTTTATTATCGATACGGGGCATCGAGCCAATCAAGCTGCGGGTATACGGGTGTGCCGGGCGATCGAATAATGTGGCTACATCGGTTTTTTCGACGATCTTTCCTGCATACATAACTAATGCCTGATCAACCACTTCAGCAACTACACCTAGATCGTGCGTGATCAATACTAGCGCCATCCCTGTCTCTGTCTGCAACTCTGCCAGTAATGCCATAATTTGTCGTTGGACGGTGACATCAAGCGCTGTCGTGGGTTCATCGGCAATGAGAATTTGCGGATCCATTGCAAGTGCGGTGGCGATCATGACTCGTTGGCACATCCCGCCCGAAAACTCGAAAGGGTAATTGTTCAAACGAGTTCGAGCCGATGGAATGCGAACCCAATCCATAAGTTCGATCGCTTTTTGGCGGGCATCTTCTTTCGAGCAGCGCTTCCGCAAGCGATACACTTCGGCGATCTGGTAGCCGATCGTTAAACTCGGATTCAGTGAGCTCAGTGCATCTTGAAAAACCATACTGATTTTTTCGCCACGAAGTGCACGCCGCTTTTGCTGCGACATGCTCAGCACGTTCTCACCTTCAAACAATACGTCGCCAGAGACATGACCAGGTGGTGACTGGATCAACCCCATGATTGCTTCCAAACCCACACTCTTACCTGAACCGCTTTCTCCGATAATACCTAGAGTTGCGCCTGCTTCAATGCTCCATGAGACGCCATTGACTGCGTGGACAATACCGTGGGGTGTATCGAATCGCACCTTAAGATCCCGCACGTCTAGTAGCGGTGGCGTGTGAATCATGGAGCGTCAACCGGTTCAGGCGCAATCGGCGGCTTCGCTAGCCAGCGCCAGCGTTGTACCGGATCGGAGACAGCACGTGCCCAGGCTGCCACCAAGTTCAAACACAGTGCGGCAAGAAAAATTGCCATGCCTGGCATAACCACAAGCCACCATGCCGAGCTAATGTACTCACGACCTCGTGCAATCATTAAACCCCAGGAAGCCCTCGGTGGCTGGACTCCGAAACCGAGGAATGACAGTGATGCTTCAGAAAGAATAAGAACGGCGATTTCAAGAGTAAACAGGACCAGCAGTGGGGAGATCATGTTGGGCAATATATGCGTCATGATAATTCGTAGATCTGTTGCACCGACGGCGCGTGCTGCAATTACATACGTCTGCTCCTTGTAACTCAATGTTAAGGAGCGCGCCATACGAGCAAAAATCATCCAATGAAGTAGGGTAAATATGAAGATCAGATTAGCAAAACCAGAACCGATAACAAATAGGATAAACAGAGCTATCAAGAGTGACGGCAACGCCATCATGCCGTCGACGGCACGCATCAGTACAACCTCCAGCATGCCTCGATAGAACCCTGCTAAAACGCCTAGAGAAATTCCGACAAGGGCTGAACAAAATGCACCAAGCAACCCTATCGACATTGATACAGTTGCTCCATGCATGAGGCGGCTGAGCACGTCTCGCCCAAGTTCATCCGTGCCAAACAGATAGAATGTACCGTCCCGTGCCGTACCGAAGGGCGGTACAAACCGCGCCCGTAGATTTGCTCCATTCGGATCGTGTGGAGCTAAAAACTCAGCTCCGGCTGCAGCGATGAGTAACACCAGTAAAAACAGTGCCGCAATTGCTGTCACTTTGTCACGCAGTAGCGCACGAAAATAGTCCACAGAATTGATCGCTGCTGCTCGATCCGACACCTCTGCCAATTCAACTGTTTGTTCTTTCGGGTTATCGCCTGAGTCGCTCATTGATTGTTTTCTCGTGAATCAAGAGCCATGCGTGGATTGATCACGGTAT
>JBLHWG010000156.1:0-11562 GCA_047629055.1 Halioglobus sp. | reverse complement strand
TTCCAGCAGGACTTCAGAGGTACGGGACAAGTCGAGCCCACGTGCCACAATGTCTTCGAATTCTTCACGATTGTAGGCAATTCCACCGCCGCTCCCACCCATAGTGAAGGAAGGTCGAATGATGCAAGGAAATCCGATACTTTCCTGCCCTACCCAGGCTTCATCCATCGTGTGTGCGATGGCCGCTCTGGGAGTATCCAACCCAATTTCTGTCATCGCCTTGCGGAACTTGTCGCGATCTTCAGCCATGTCGATGGCTTCAGGGCGTGCGCCTATCATCTCAACGCCAAATTCTTCCAGCACTCCTTCGCGAGCAAGGTCAAGCGCACAATTTAGTGCCGTTTGACCACCCATCGTTGGCAGAAGAGCATCGGGTCTTTCACGTTCGATGATATTGCGAACTACCCGCCAATCGATAGGCTCTATATAAACAGCGTCGGCCATAGCAGGATCAGTCATGATCGTTGCCGGATTGGAATTGACAAGAATGACTCGAAATCCTTCTTCACGTAAGGCCTTACAGGCCTGAGCGCCGGAATAATCGAATTCACAGGCCTGGCCAATAACAATAGGACCGGCACCGATGATAAGAACGCTTTTTATGTCAGCGCGTTTTGGCATGTTTAGAAAAAACCAGTAATCGAAATATCGCCTTAGGCGACGGGCAGAAGTTTCATGAATTGGTCGAACAATACCTCAACGTCGTGAGGGCCTGGGCTAGCCTCAGGGTGTCCTTGAAATCCCATGGCGGGCACATCAAGTCTTCGAATACCCTGCAAGCTGTTATCAAACAGAGAAATATGGGTTATCGCTAGAGTGTCGTTCAATGAATCGGCATCTACTGCAAAACCATGATTTTGACTACTAATCATGACTTTGCCCGTTGCGGTATCCAGCACTGGATGGTTCGCACCATGGTGACCAAATTTCATTTTTATTGTTTTTGCACCAGATGCCAAAGCCAACAATTGATGTCCCAGACAGATGCCGAAGGTTGGCAATTGCTTGGCAAGCAGTTCGCGAATGGTAGTAATCGCGTAGTCGCACGGCTCAGGATCACCCGGTCCGTTAGATAGGAAAAGGCCATCAGGACTTAGTGCCAGAATTTGTTCAGCATTATAAGTGGCAGGTACGACCGTCACCTTACAACCTCGATCTACAAACAATCGAAGAATGTTGTGCTTCACGCCAAAATCCATGGCTACGATATGTTGTTGTGGCGTTACGGGTACCGGCACTTTTAACGAGTCTTGATCTAGCGACCAGCTTCCGGATGTCCAAGAATAGGGTTCAGAACACGAAACCACTTTGGCCAGATCCATACCTGCCAAACCGGGAAAGCCATTGGCTGCTGCTAGAGCTGTTGCCTCACTGATATCAGGACCGGCCATAATGCATCCGCCTTGTGCGCCATGTTCACGCAAATGCCGCGTCAATGCACGCGTATCGATATCGCTGATAGCCACTACCCGCTGATCATTCAGAAACTCGCTCAGACTCTGAGTTGCCCGAAAATTACTGTGAAGTCTTGGCAAATCACGAATGATAAGGCCAGCACAATGAACTGACGACGATTCCATGTCCTCAGGATTTGCGCCCGTGCTTCCTATATGGGGATAGGTTAGCGTAACTATCTGCTGTGCATAGGAAGGATCGCTGAGGATCTCCTGATAGCCAGTCATGGCCGTATTAAAAACAACTTCACCTACTGACAGGCCATCGATACCGATAGCTATTCCATCAAAACAGGTGCCGTCGGCAAGTACGAGAATGGCAGGTCGGGACACGGGTGTGAAAGATTCCAGCGTTGCACATACAAAAAAGGAGAAAGTCGCTAGTTAAGCCGAATTACCCCAACAATAAGGTGCCTAATAATACTCGTCCTGCATCGACCTTGTCCACCTCGTTGCACCGCTATGTTACCTACTTGCAAAGAGTTGGATTCATGACGATCAGGCTCGAATAAAGTAAACCACCCCATCCTTTAGCTGACGCCGCAGTTGGCCCTTTGATTCTAGATAGTGAAGATGAGCCAAACTTTCGCCTAGCGCAAAGGAGGTTTGCTGGGCATCGAGCTCCCGGCGAAATAACACTCCGAACAAATCAAATGCTGTTTGTGGCGTTCCACAGGCCCCAAGCACTTCTTCCAGTCGTTGATCGTGGTGCGCTGCCAAAGCATCCAATTTTGTCCACAGCCCCCGGAAAGGTTCACCATGCGATGGCAATACCAGTGTGTCCTCGGGCAATTCACGCAACTGCAACAGACAGTCAAGAAAGCTCTTCAGCGGATTGGGATCTTCTGCACTTGGCATTACACTAACGTTAGGGGTAATGCTTGGTAGCACCTGATCTGCGGCTATAAGCACGTGATCGGCTGCCCGGTACAACATAATCATATGTGGCGCATGACCACGACCTATCATGACTTCGTATTCATGCCCACCTAGGACGACATGTTCACCTTCTTCGAGAAGTGTCCAAGCCTCCTGTGGCGGCGGCCGGTCTACTAGCTTCTTGTAGGTATTGGCATTTTTCTGAACCGCAGCAATGGTGGAATCAGGCAATCCATTCCCACGGTACCAGTTGACATAAAAATCAGCATAGTCCTGATCTTCAATGTGCCACAGCAGCCTGGAAAAATCGGTCTCTACTTTTGTGCCTAATAGCTGAGACCCACTTCGTTGAAACCAGCCAGCAAGACCCATGTGATCGGGATGAAAATGTGTAATCAGCAGTTTTTCTACAGGGGGTGCTGACGCGTCTGCAGAAAACTGAGAAAGATTTTCCTGCCATCGCGAGCGGGTATCCTCATTAGCCACACCGGTGTCGATCAGCACTTGATCGCCTGCCTCTCCTAAGAGCCAGCAATTGACATGGTCAAGCGCAAACGGTAACGATAGTCGGAACCACTCAACGGATTCAGCAACGCGTATGCCTTGACCATCGGCGGGCTTGTCGGCGAAAGGAAACGTTAAGCCAGCGTGTTTATGCGGTAATGAGCTCACAGTTGAATATCCGCCAAATCACCCTTGCTTTCCAACCAACGCTTACGATCAGCCGAGCGTTTCTTAGCCAGCAGCATATCCATGGTCTTATTAGTGTCGTCGCCATCAGCAATAGTGAGCCGGATCAAACGACGCGTATCAGGCGCAACGGATGTCTCGCGCAACTGCAATGGATTCATTTCTCCAAGCCCCTTAAATCGTGTAACACTGATTTTGCCTTTGAGTTTTTCTGCCTCTATGCGAGCCATTATACCCGCTCGTTCAGCATCATCTACCGCATAGAAAACGGCCTTGCCAACATCTATCCGATACAGCGGCGGCATTGCCACATAGACATGACCTTCCTGCACCAAGGCTCGAAAATGTCTGACAAATAATGCGCAGATTAGTGTTGCGATGTGCAAGCCATCAGAATCCGCATCCGCCAATATACAAATTTTCCCGTACCTGAGCTTCTCTAGACTTGGTGAGCCCGGATCCATACCGATGGCGACCGAGATATCGTGAACTTCCTGAGAACCTAGAATCTGATCAATATCTGCTTCCCAGGTGTTCAGGATTTTGCCACGAAGCGGCATGATGGCCTGAAATGTACGATCCCGAGCCTGTTTTGCAGAACCACCTGCTGAGTCCCCTTCCACGAGAAATAACTCCGTCAGACTCAGATCTGTGGAACTGCAATCAGCAAGTTTGCCAGGTAGAGCAGGCCCACTAGTGAGCTTCTTGCGGATCACTTTTTTGCCAGAACGCGCTCTAGCTTGTGCACTGGCGATAGCTAAAGCGGCAATTTGATCACCTGTTTCGGGGTGCTGATTAAGCCATTGCGCCGTATGATCCTTAACAACACCAGATATAAAGACAACACATTCTCGTGAGGATAAGCGCTCTTTTGTCTGCCCGGAAAACTGCGGATCTTCTAGCTTTATTGAGAGAACGTAGCTCACCTTGTCCCACACATCTTCAGGGGCAATTTTTACACCTCTTGGAAGAAGATTGCGTACATCAGCAAAATTTCTGATGGCATCGGTAAGGCCTGTACGCAGCCCATTCACATGAGTGCCTCCTTGCGCCGTCGGCACCAGGTTCACATAACTTTCATGAACCCCCTCGCCCCCTTCTGGCAACCAGGCAACCGCCCAATCCGCCATTTCCGTACTGGAAGCCATACTGGCAGAGAGCGGTTTTTCTGGCAGTCGATCAAAACCATCGATAGCACTGGTCAGGTAATCAACAAGGCCGTCCTCATAATACCATTCGTCCTTATCACCACTGGCCTCATCGAGCAGACGCACTTTTAGCCGTGGGCACAAAACGGCTTTCGCCCTCAATAGGTGCCTAAGACGGGTCAGAGAAATTTTGTCAGCATCAAAGTATTTTTTATCTGGCCAGAAGCGGATTCTCGTGCCCGTATTTCGCTGTCCTACGGCACCGATTTTCTTGAGCTTCTCGTCGACATTTCCACCCCTGAATGTCGCAAAATATTCATTTCCGGCCCTGCGGATGGACACTTCAAGTTTTTTTGACAACGCGTTAACGACAGACACGCCGACGCCATGAAGACCACCAGAGAAGCGGTAATTATCGTTGGAGAATTTCCCGCCCGCGTGCAAAGTCGTAAGAATGACCTCTACCCCTGGCTTTTTAAGCTTAGGGTGCTTATCGACGGGCATACCTCTGCCGTCATCAATCACCTCTAGCGAACCATCCTTAAAAAGCGTTACCCGAATATCAGAGGCATGTCCTGCGAGCGCCTCGTCGACGCTGTTATCGATGACTTCCTGCGCCAGATGGTTAGGACGCTGTGTATCTGTGTACATACCGGGGCGTTTTCGCACCGGATCGAGCCCACTGAGAACTTCAATGGACGAAGCATTGTATTGATCGCTCACGTTTAAGGTATCTGATAGCTGCGACTGAAGGCATTCACCCACTAAAAATAACAGTGACGTATGCCATAAAAAAAATGCGAAAGACCTCGCACCTCCGACGCATGAAGTGTAGCTTAAGACGCCGCTCTTGAATTAAACGCATTCAGACGACACACTTGTACCTTCCTCTAACTGATTACTATTCGGATAAACATGGCCGACTCACCTTTTATCGTTCAACTGAGCGAAGAAAACTTCATGGAAGTGGTTGTAGAGGGCTCAGACAACACGCCTGTCCTTGTTGATTTCTGGGCAGACTGGTGTGGGCCCTGTAAAAACCTCATGCCCATCCTCGAAAAATTGGCTATTGAATACAACGGCGCCTTCATTCTGGCGAAGCTGGACACTGAAGCCAATCCTGGCATTGCACAGCAGCTGGGCATCAGAAGCTTGCCGACAGTAAAACTATTTAAGAATCGAGAACTCGTCAATGAATTCATGGGTGCGCTGCCTGAAAGTGAGGTTCGCACTTTTCTGGAAACCCATGTAGGCCCCGCCTTGGAGGCAGAAGTTCCTGAAGAGGAAGTGATTGAGGAGTCGTTAATTGACACGGCAATGGCTCTATTCGCCCAGGGCAAGGCAGAGGAAGCTCGACAAATGCTGCAAACGGCACAGGCGAGCGACCCTGAAAATGTGGATATCCTGCTATCTCTTGGACAAATCTGTGTCAGCACAGGAGATGTGGATACGGCAGAAAGCTGCTTGAAAGCCCTTCCCGACGCGCAGCGTGAGAGCACATCCGGTCGCCGTTTGGCTGGGACCTTGGAATTGGCTCGTGAAAGCGATTCCACGGCTAGCCCTCAGGAACTCCAGGCGCAGCTTGATACCAAGCCTGACAGCAGTGAACTACGTTACAAACTTGCAATCTCAGAAGCGCTTGCGGGCAATATGCAAACGGGAATGGACCATCTGCTGAAACTGGTGCAGACAGACCCTGGCTACAACAGTGGTGCACCACGTGATAAATTGTTGGCTTTGTTTAATGTCCTAGGCAATGACCCGCTAGTGGGTCAATACCGACGCAAGTTGTTTGCAGCTTTGCATTAATCTGATAGTAATTTAGTAACCTGGAGGACGAGCTTGCCCGCACTGCCAGCAAGCTCCGAATTCACGCCCTACTTCCTCAGCGCATGCGTTGCATCGCCAGTCGCGTTCAGGCTTATTGCGACTGGCTTCAAACGCATCAATAATTCCTCTCGCGCGATCGGTATGTTGCGGCTCATTCAGCCAGACACCAATAACATCTGATGGCGGTAGCTCACCGATGGCGCCGCTTAAATAAGAGCCGGTGACGTGGGCTAGCATTCCCCCTGCTTGCAGCTCATCCACAATTAATTGGGCCTCGACGATATTAGCAGCGTTATAAATCAGAGGCATAGCGATTAAACAGCGTCTGGCTGTTCGCTAATCAGCGACGGTAAATCGTAGGACAAGTCACCCGCTACGAGGTCATGATTTTCATATTGAAGCGTGCCCTGATTGGCGGATACCTTTACCACTGCGAGTATCAGGACCACGTCGTCACCCATCTGCGCGGCGTCAACAACTACTCCAGCTTCCAGATCGGTTCCGCAAGATAGTTTCGAGCCCGCAGCCGGGGCCAGATCCGGCACCGAACCCGGGCCCGGTGCAGTTACCAAGGACGCTGCGTCGAGTGGCAAACGAAAAAGTCGCATATGCCTCTTCAATTTACCCAGATAATGCATCCGTGCCACGATCTCCTGGCCTGGATAACACCCTTTAGTAAAACTTAAACCATCGAGCAATTGCAAATTGATCATTTGAGGAACAAAGGCTTCGACCACCCCACCAGTAATCGACGGCACCCCGGCGCTAATGTCGGCTAGACGCCACGCGCTTTGTCCTGATCTAACTAATTCTCCTTCCTGATTCCACAAATTCGTAACTGTCTCATTATCAGCAATGACCAGAAAACGCGCGCGTCGTTTAACTGAATGATCGTCGTGCCAGCGAATAACTTGTACAGATTGAGAGGTTGAAACTTCCAGTGGCGCCACTGGCACAGAATCGCAAAGCGATTGAATACAGCCAACGGAATCATCATCGGCGGCGATAAAACCCACACATCGTATATTCGACGATTCTCGAATACTGACTTTCGCACGCATGACGAACATGCTCAGGCGCTTGATGAAGGCCTCTTTTACAGACTGAGGAACCAACAATCTGAATCCTGATTCGAAACCAACTATCGTTGGCAACGCAAGTAACCTTCCCTTGGGCGTACAATACCCAGTAATTTGAGCACGAGTGGACGAGACCTGCTGAAGGTCGTTACAGAATTGCCCCTGAAGAAATACTGGCGCTTCCTCACCCGATATTTCGACTACTGCAAATCCTGACAAATCAACAACTTGCGAAACTTCCTGAGAATATTGCTTAGCCCGAGCCATGATGGCGGTATCAGCCTCTGCAGGTTCAATTTCATGCGTTTTGAGCATTTCTACCCATTCATTACTCATAAGATCGGATCCTTATCCTTAGTTTCAACATTAAATCGGCACAAACTTCGCTGTTGCAGAAACATGAAATGTACCGACTTGCTAATATCCTCGTATGTATTTCATAACTGAAGATATTTCTTAATTCTTGATTATGACTAAAAAACCACACGACGCTGCTCTAAATTGCTCAACTAGTATCGTTGAAAATGTAGAGCAGCAGCAAATACCTGAAGATCTTTTAAAAGGCCAATTAGAAAACTCTTTACACGTCGCGCAGAATGCCGTGGCGCCTAGTCATGACCTTCCGGCAACGCTAGCTCGAGAGAGCGGCGGACAAGCAGGTCTGGACCCCACAAGATACGGGGATTGGGAAAAAAAGGGTCGCTGTACTGATTTTTAACGTTACTTAGATTTACTAAAATTCCACATCAACCTCTTGGTAAAGAATCGCCAAGCAACAAATTCGGAAATATAGATCAACATGGCCTGGAATGACAAGCGCCCGCTCTCGCCTCACCTGCAAATCTACAAATTGCCGCTGACCGCTTTCTTGTCCATTGCTCACCGCGCTACGGGCATTGTTAACAGTATGGCAATTGTGCTTCTAGTCCTGCTGATTGCGAGCGCATCCGGATCACCTGAAAGCTACGAGTCCATGGCAGGCATTGCCAACTCGTGGTTCGGAAAGCTTGTTCTGTTTGGTTTCACTCTCACGCTTTACTACCACATGGCTAACGGCATTCGACATCTATTTTGGGACGTCGGCTTAGGGCTTGATCTCGAGACTGCTAAAAAATCGGGCAATGTCTGTTTAGTCGCAGCTGGCGTTATGTCGGTTATCACATGGTTGGTGGCATTAGTATGAGTAACTACAGAACTCCTCTTAAAAGAGCGAAAGGTCATGGCTCTGCCAAAGAGGGCACGGGTCACTTCTGGACACAGCGCCTCACAGCTATAGCACTGGTGCCTTTGGTAATATGGCTGGCGTTTTCCATTGCCTCTTTAGCTGACATGGATTACTTGGCAATTAGAGAATGGTTGTCGCAGCCATTCAACGCCATTGTCATGATTTTGTTTCTCATTGCTGGCTTCCATCACGCGCGATTGGGTCTGCAAGTAGTCATCGAAGACTACGTAAGCTCCCACGTAACCCGCACAGCAGCCATCATCACGGTGAATTTCATTGCCGCAGCACTCGGGGTAACGGGTGTCTTTTCAGTCCTGCGAATCGCATTCGCAGGCTGATACGTATCCCTTACTGACGACAAGACTGACAACAGATTATGACGAACGCATACAAAATCATTGACCATACCTACGACGTCATCGTTGTAGGCGCTGGCGGCGCCGGGCTTCGCGCAACACTGGGAATGGCTGCCAAAGGCCTCTCTACTGCCTGTGTCACCAAGGTCTTCCCAACCCGTTCGCACACAGTAGCCGCGCAGGGCGGTATGAGTGCGGCTTTGGGTAACATGGGTGAAGATAGCTGGCAGTGGCATATGTACGACACCATCAAGGGGTCTGACTGGTTAGGCGATCAGGATTCCATTGAATATATGTGCAAAAACGCTATGAAGGCAGTCATCGAACTGGAGCATTTTGGCGTACCCTTTTCTCGCACCGACGAAGGCAAGATCTACCAACGTCCATTTGGCGGCATGACTACACACTTTGGTGAAGGAACCGCACAAAGAACCTGTGCTGCGGCTGATAGAACCGGACATGCAATACTTCATACGCTCTATCAGCAATCGCTAAAGCACAATGCCGAATTCTACATTGAGCACTTCGCCACCGACCTCATCATGGACGACGGCGTCTGCCGAGGGGTTATTTCACTCGATTTGGCAACCGGTGAGCTGCATCGATTCCGTGCGCACCAAGTGGTCTTGGCCACCGGCGGCTGTGGCAAAACCTATTTCTCAGCAACATCCGCCCATACGTGTACTGGAGACGGTAACGCCATGGCACTTCGCGCAGGCCTGCCGCTTCAGGACATGGAATTCGTACAGTTCCACCCTACTGGCATTTATGGCGCTGGCGTCTTGATCACCGAAGGTGTTCGTGGTGAAGGTGGCTACCTTACTAATAGCGACGGTGAGCGCTTCATGGAACGTTACGCACCTAATGCGAAAGACTTAGCGTCACGCGACGTGGTTAGCCGCTCCATGACCATGGAGATTAATGCCGGTCGTGGAGTGGGGACTGACAGCGATCATATTTTCCTTAATTTGCAGCACCTAGGTGGCGATGTCATTGAAAAGCGCCTGCCAGGTATTACCGAGTCGGCTCAGATTTTTGCAGGCGTAGATGTCACCAAAAATCCGATTCCGGTGATACCCACTGTTCACTACAACATGGGCGGTATTCCAACCAACTATCACGGCGAAGTAGTCACACTCAAAGACGGAAATCCTGACACGGTTGTTCCGGGACTTATGGCTATTGGTGAAGCCGCTTGCGTATCGGTACACGGCGCTAATCGGCTAGGTAGTAACTCACTGCTCGATATTGTAGTCTTTGGTCGTGCGGCGGCTATGCGAGCTGCGGAGCTGGTCACGGCTGGTGCTCCACATAAGCCGTTAGGTGAAGACGCTACGACGCCTGCACTCGATCACTTAGACAAAGTTCGATTCAACAATGGCGAAACTGGTACTGCCGATATTCGCGACCGTATGCAACGTACCATGCAAAAACATTCTGCCGTTTTCAGAACGGGTGACAGCCTGAAAGAAGGCATCGTGAAGATGCGTGGCATTGTCGATGAATTTGATGATGTAAGAGTTGATGACAAAAATCTGATCTGGAATACTGATCTTATAGAAACTCTTGAGCTTGAAAATTTACTGGCTCAATCTCAGACCATTATTCACGGTGCTCACAATCGCCTCGAGAGTCGTGGTGCTCATGCACGTGATGATTTTGAAGATCGTGATGATAAGAACTGGATGAAACACACACTGGCATGGACCGACGATCGGGCCAATGTCTCAATTGATTACCGTCCCGTGCACATGTACACCCTGACAGACGAATGCGAAGTCATACCGCCCAAAAAGCGTGTCTACTAAATGCATTTAACCTTCTCGGCTATAACGGACAGCAACGGAAACAAGTAGAACCATGGCAGAATTTACGCTACCGGCAAATTCCATCGTCAAGCTAAACGGCAAGCAGTTTGCTGCGCCAGACGGTGCCAAGAATACACGTCGATTTAAAGTGTATCGCTACAACCCTGATAGTGGTGAAAACCCGCGTATCGATTCGTTTGACGTAGACGTGGAGAACTGTGGCCCAATGATTCTTGATGCCATCATCAAGATCAAAGGCGACATGGACTCAACCCTGACGTTCCGACGTTCGTGCCGAGAGGGCATATGCGGTTCATGCGCGATGAACATAGACGGGAAAAATGGACTGGCATGCACCACGGCTATTGCTGATATCGAAGGTGATATCACAATCTACCCCCTGCCCCACCAACCGATCATCAAAGATTTGGTATCAGATCTGACCCACTTCTATGCTCAGTACGCATCCATTGAACCTTGGTTAAAATCAGATACGCCGGCTCCACCGGATAGTGAGCGATTACAATCACCAGAGGACCGGGAAAAAATTGATGGTGCTTATGAGTGCATTTTGTGTGCTTGTTGCTCGACTGCCTGCCCAAGTTACTGGTGGAATCCTGAACGTTTTCTTGGCCCTGCGGCTCTTTTAGCCTCTTATCGATGGTTGGTCGATAGTCGTGATGATGCAACGGGGGAGCGTCTCGATGACCTGGAAGATCCTTTCAAGCTATATCGCTGCCACACCATTATGAACTGTGCTCAGGTATGTCCAAAGGGGCTCAACCCTGCCAAGGCTATTGCAGAAACTAAAAAAATGATGGTTATGCGCAAGCTTTAGCAATACTACTTAGGAATAAGCATGGATTCATCACATCTTGCAAAAATGCGTTGGCGGTGCCGACGCGGCACGCGTGAGCTGGACAGAGCCATGCGTGCCTATCTGGACAATCATTACGAAAGCGCGCCCATACAGGAGCGTGAAAATTTTGTAACTTTGCTAGACCTGCAAGACCCGGAGTTGTACCAGCTAGTCACTGGAAAGGCCAAGGAGGCCCGCTATCAGAACATTATCGACAAGATGTCAGCCACCATG
>JBLHWG010000155.1:0-11598 GCA_047629055.1 Halioglobus sp. | reverse complement strand
GTTAAGCCAATATTAGTCTTGCAAGGGCCCCAGTCTCCCGATGCCTGTGAACTCATGCATCAAGAGAATTTATGGCCAGTTATTCATGATCTTGAACAGTATGAATGGTATCGACAACTAAACCTTAAGCAATCGTTGAGCGCTTGGTTGAAAGTCGATACGGGTATGGGGCGATTGGGTGTCAGTATTGAAGATGCAAATCGGATTCTTCATACCGATGACGGGGTTAACTGGATAGGTTTGATGACTCATTTCGCTTGTGCAGATGAGCCTAATAATCCATTCACCGAACACCAGTTATCAAAATTTAATGAAGTAAACATCAGAGCAGGGATGTTCAAAAGCTTGGCAAATTCTGCGGCTACTCTCGCGTGGCCAAAAACACATCAGGATTGGGTGCGACCTGGCGTTATGCTTTATGGGTGTAACCCGCTTGATGGAAAACTGCCCGAAGGAGTAAACCTGGTCCCAGCAATGAATGTGGAGGCACCGTTAATATCCGTGAAAATTCTGTCTGCAGGTGCTGGAGTGGGATACGCGCAGTCGTGGCATTGTCCCGTAGCTATGCCGGTAGGGTATGTCGCGCTAGGTTACCGTGACGGCTTGCCTAGAGTGCTCGACAAAAATGCCACTGTCTCAATCAATGGTCAGCTCTGCCCCATCATCGGTCGTGTGTCGATGGATTCAATTGCCATTGACCTGCGGGGCGTTAGCAATATAAAACCAGGTGCCCATGCACAATTCTGGGGGGCAGCGGCTGATATTGATCAGCTTGCTAAGGCTGCGGCCACTATTAATTACGAGCTTTTAACATCAATAAGAGGGTGTCGCCAGTATACTGACTAACTGGCGTTTTTTGTAACCCACATAACGGCGGTGATCCACTGGACCACCTCTGTTTTGCTATCTTATCGTTCCAGGTATTGTAATTTGTCTGCTTTGTCTTCCCACTCTTTTGCGTCGCCTGGAGGGTCTTTTTGCACAGTAATAACTGGCCATATGGCCGATAGTTCTGCATTCAGCGCAAGGTATGGTTCGTCCTCGGGTTTCATGTCTTCTTCGGCAACAATAGCGTTAATAGGGCACTCCGGTTCACATAGTGAGCAGTCGATACATTCTTCAGGATCAATAACCAGATAGTTGGGGCCTTCGTGAAAGCAATCCACGGGGCACACTTCTACACAATCGGTGTATTTGCATTTGATACAGTTTTCGGTAACCACGAATGTCATGAGTAGTTCTCTGTGTTGGCTTGACAGTTGCAAATGTTAGCAAATTAGCAGTAATTACAACTAGCGGTGTTCTGACCAGAGGGTAAATCCCATCTGGCAATAATGCTACGGTTAAGATGTAATAATAGCGCAGTGTCGGCGAGTGCGGCTCATAAGTCATAGTAGAACAAGGACGAAATAATGAAGGCTATCAAGAAGGCGGTTTTTCCAGTAGCTGGAATGGGCACTCGGTTTTTACCAGCTACCAAAGCCAATCCCAAGGAAATGTTGCCGGTGGTCGACAAGCCACTCATACAATATGCAGCTGAAGAAGCGGTCGCTGCTGGCATTGAGACGCTTATATTCGTAACTGGCCGGAACAAACGATCAATCGAAGATCACTTCGATACTGCCTACGAATTGGAAAGAGAGCTGGAGGCCAAGTCAAAGAACAAGATGTTGGAGATTCTCAGAAACATTTTGCCTAAACATGTTAACTGCGTCTTTATTCGCCAATCTCAAGCACTGGGGTTGGGGCACGCGGTGTTGTGTGCTAAGCCTGTTGTGAACAATGAGCCATTTGCTGTTATTCTTGCCGACGATCTCATTAATTTTAATGAAAAGCCCTGCCTGTCCCAGATGGTCGATCTTTTCAACTTTCAGCATTGCTCGATACTAGGCACACAAAAAGTACCTATGGAAGACGTTAGCTCTTATGGCGTTGTCGAGGGTGTGGAACTAAAGCCAGATTTGATGGAAGTTTCTGGCATCGTAGAAAAACCCTCTGTAGACACGGCGCCGAGTAACGTTGCCGTTGTTGGTCGGTACATTCTGACGCCACGTATCTTTGGTTTATTGGAAAATACCCAAAAGGGTGCTGGCAACGAGATTCAATTGACCGATGCCATTGCCGAGCTGTTGAAAGAGCAGCGCGTGCTTGCATATAATTTTAAAGGCAAACGTTTCGATTGCGGTAGCAAGATGGGCTACTTGAAAGCACAAGTGGAATTTGCGCTGGAACACGAAGAAGTCGGTGAAGAATTTCGGAAATATCTGAATGAGCTGCATGAATCAGAATTCGGAAAAATAATGAAACTTGTGCGTTCCAACTAACACTTAGCACCTAGTTACTCCGTCCAAAAGAGTACCTAGCAGTCTTTCCCGTCATTCAAAGCAAGCGGAAACCTCGGCACAGTGCGTTCACAATCGTCGGCTTTCGCCATCTTTCTCGTCTTCTTTTTTGAGTCCTCAGTACTAGGTCAGTGGATTCCCCGTATACCCGATATAAAGGCATCATTATCCCTCTCAGATGGTGAACTTGGTTTGGCTTTGTTAGCGTTACCACTGGGCACATTGATCGGATTCTCTGTTGTCGGAAGAATTATTGAGCGTCTCGGATTAAGAACTGCCTGTCGCGTGTTCTTGCCAGCTTGGGCGTTGCTGTTCATTGGTCCTGCTTTTGCGCAAACGTTCTCGCAGCTGTTTATTGCACTGACAGTTTGCGGTATTGCTGTGGGGATGATAGAGACAGCAATGAACACTGAGGCTGCCCAGATTGAACGAAATTCAGGTACGCGATTGATGTCCAGATGTCATGGATTCTGGAGTCTAGGCACTATGTTCGGCGCTTTAACGGGGGGTGCGCTAGCTCAGTGGGGCATTCCTGTTACCCAGCATTTTTTAGTGGCAATGCTAGTGATTGCCTTATGTGGCTACTTCGCTGCTACTGCAATACCAGCATCGACTGAGGATGATCTCGCGATATCAGAGCATAAAGGTAAGGATGTTCTCAAAGAAGCAATGACGGCTGAGCCGTCGAAATTATTCCGCTGGCCTGCGCGTTCAATTATTCTGTTATGCATCATGCCGGTGGGTATCATGATGGTCGAAGGCGCTTTTATTGATTGGTCGGCAGTGTTCATGAGAGACATAATGTCGGCTGAACCTTTACTTATAGGTATTACTTATTCGGCTTTTTCTTTGGTTATGGCAACTGTGCGTTTGTTCGGAGACTCTCTCGCTGTCCGTTTTGGAGATCTGAACATCGTCAGGGTGTCGGGTATTGCATCCACTGCTGGCATTGCGCTGTTTGCGCTAGCGCCATCGATTCCATGGGCATTTGCTGGAGCTGCACTATCGGGAGCAGGTGTCGCCATTGTTTTCCCGCTGGCTGTTACCGCTGCCGCTAACCGTCCAGGTAGGTCCTCAGCAGATAATGTAGCCGCTTTGAACATGCTGTCATTTAGCGCTTTCTTGATCGCGCCGCCGATCATCGGCTTTGTGTCTGAGTTGCTGGGCTTGCGGGTAGCGTTGCTTATGCTCGCACCCGTTGCACTGATGACTGTTTTATTGGCAAAGGAAGTTACGCCGAAGGCTCGCTAGCTTGATCGGTCTCTCCGAATACCCGAGTGGCCCGTTTGGGGGCCTCTCGTGCTGGCAGGCAGTGCTCAGACTTCGATCAAATGATTGGGTAGTTCATCAGGTCTACCTTCGGGTGCCGGGAAATGCTCCCAAACAATCTGCCTGCAGTCTTCGATGGAGGATTCAAAACCTGTTGAAATATCGCCTTTGCGCACGTGCTGGATAAATTCCTCGACAGTTTTGTGCCACACCTGATTGTCGACAACAGCGGCTATTGCCGTATCAACAATTATTTCCACGTATTGTTCGGCCACGGAGACGAAGATCAAAATGCCTGTTCGCCCCCGTGTTTCATGCAGATTTTGCAAAAAGAATTGCTCCCGTGCATGGCGTGCAGCACGCTGCCTCTTAACACTTTTAGGAACCATCCATAGGCGAGTTTTAGGTATCTGGAAAATCATTCCCAAGCCTAAAAAGGTTAAGACTTGTATTGAATAAAGCCAATGGGGTGCGTTCTCGGCTATTTCGGTTGTTGCCCATCCATCAGCATTGAGTGCAAGCCAAAGGTAATGTAAGCCAGGAACACTCAGTGCAATTAAAGCTGCCCATAATGTTGGAATATAGCGATAACCATCACTTGTCTGCGCTATTACAGTAACAATTTCTGCACGGGTACGAGACTCCGCATGATTGATCTTTGCAGACAAAGTCTTTTTTTCAGTTTCACTTAAAAATGCCATGTCACCAACTCCCTGACGCACCGCCACCACCGAAACTACCGCCGCCGCCGCTGAATCCTCCACCGCCACCGAAGCCGCCGCTACTTGCGAAGCCACGCGTTCGAGTGTCACCCTCACCTGAGCCACCGCCACTTGAACCCTTGAAGTAAATAAATAAGAACAAGGCTATCGCGATACCCAGTCCGATAAGTAAACTGCCAGAAGCGAGTGTGGCAACGAGTCCGCCAAATCCTGCTGGAAACGCCCCGTTTGATGCCTTCCGGTATCCTGAACGTTTCAGCAATTGTGGTATGCCGATCATAGCGATGAATATGAGAGGCAAGTAGTTGCCGAATTTTTCCGAGATTGGATCAGTCTTACGGTTGCTTGCAGTAGTCACTGGGGCCGTATATTCACCTTGAATAGCTTGGGTAATGGCAGCAACGCCTTGCAGGATACCTTTAGGGAAATTATTATTTTTGAATTCGGGAAGTATCTCGCGCTGGATGATGATGCTGGACAGTGAATCAGTCAGGGCACCTTCCAAACCATAGCCCACTTCAATTCTTACCTTGCGATCGTTTGGGGCGACAAGCAGTAGGATGCCGTTGTCCTCTACTGAGGTTCCTATATTCCAATGACGTCCTAGACGATTAGCGTAGTCGGCGATGTCGTAACCATTCAGAGACGACAGGGTGACCACGACGATCTGGTTGCTGGATTGTGCTTCGTGAGCAGCCAGGGTTGCCGTTAAGGTGGCTTCGACTTGTTCATCAAGAAGGCCTGCCTTATCGACAACCCGGCCGGTGAGGGCTGGGAAGCCTATTTCTTGAGCAAGTACCGGCGATGTAACGAACAAAGCTACAAAAGCGCTGACACACAACAGTACTAGTAACCTTGTTGAAATGCCCCGCTTATCGTGTGACAGCCCGTTAGTCTCGTTCGCCGGATTGTTTGGCATAAGGAAATTCAACTCGCCTATGATTTCTAACTAGTTATTAAAATTCACAGTGGGATTGACTGCATCCGCTTCACTAACAGTGAAATTCTCTTTGTTAACCATATCGGGGTACATAAAACGTGCCCACCAACGACCAGGAATGGTTCTTAGCTCTGTGTTGTAGCGCTGCACGGCGGAAATGTAGTCTCTACGTGCAACACTGATTCTGTTTTCCGTTCCTTCCAGTTGTTGTTGTAGCGCAAGAAAGTTCTCATTGGACTTCAGATCCGGATAAGCTTCGACGACGACCATGAGTTTCTGCAATGCAGATGTCAAAGCACCTTGATTTGCCTGAAACGCTTCGAAAGCCGCTGGATCACTCAACATTTCAGGAGAAATGTTCATTTGAGAGACTTTAGTGCGAGCCTCAGTGACTTGCAGAAGAACATCACGTTCCTGCTTTGCAAATCCCTCAACAGTGCTCACAAGATTCGGCACGAGGTCTGCACGACGTTTATATTGATTTTGTACTTCGCTCCAACGACCATTGACGGCTTCATCAAAGGTTGGGATGTTATTAATCCCGCAGCCACTCAGCACCAGTAGGGCGCTCAGGACAAAAAATATTTGCAACGGTTTGCTAATCACGGGGCATTCCTCAATGGTGATGTATCTCTCTGGCTGCGATAATAGCAGAACAGTTATTACCCGCTGTCAGCTCGGTACCGCGTAAACTTCCCCTTATGCTTAGTTTTAATGAAATTGCGTGCAGACGCGACGGCAAAGTGCTCTTTGCTGATCTTACTTGCGTCATTCACGCTGGACAAAAAGTCGGCCTCACGGGCGCAAATGGCTGTGGGAAATCCAGTATGTTTGCGATGATTCAGGGGACGTTAGAGCCTGATAATGGCTCAATATCCTTGCAGCAACAAGTGGGAATAACGCACGTTGCCCAAGAAACAGCGGCGTCAACAAGATCTGCATTGGATTATGTTGTCGATGGTGATCAAAAGCTGCGAGCCGTACAAGCCGGAATTGATAAATGCGGTGAAAATGATGGGGAAAGACTCGCTAACCTGCTGGCGGATCTAGACCAGGCAGATGGATACACGGTGCAATCTAGGGCAGGTGCACTCCTCAACGGATTAGGATTTAGCACGCTACAACACAGCTGGCCTGTCTCTCAATTCTCGGGTGGCTGGCGAATGCGGTTGGATCTAGGGCAAGCTCTAATGAGTCCAAATGAACTGCTATTACTGGACGAACCCACTAATCATCTGGATTTGGATGCTGTTTTATGGCTTGAATCCTGGCTACGCCAGCGTGACGGCACCTTAGTTCTTATCTCTCATGATCGTGAGTTCCTGGATGCAGTGACCAACACCACCCTGCATATTGAAAATGAGACTGCGACCTTGGTGACAGGCAATTACACCGCCTTCGAACGATGGCGTGCAGCGCGGTTGGGAAATCAGCAGGCTGCCCACGAAAAGGCTCAGGCTAGGCGTAAAGAGTTACAAAGTTTTGTTGATCGATTTCGCGCCAAGGCGACTAAAGCCCGGCAGGCTCAAAGCCGATTAAAAATGCTGGAAAGAATGGGGGAGACTCAAGCGGTACGTATTGAGTCTCCATTTAAGTTTGGTTTTAAAACGCCTGAGGCAACGCCTAGTCCTCTTGTTGTACTGCAAGGGTGTGACTTAGGTTACGATAAAATAACCGTGTTAAACAATGTAAAAATGTCTGTTCAGAGTGGCGATCGTATCGGCCTGTTGGGTGTTAACGGTGCGGGTAAGTCAACATTGGTCAAAGCCCTGGTCGGAGATCTTGTTCCACAAAAAGGAACTAGAATTCCTGCTCAGCGGCTAAAAATTGGCTACTTTGCACAGCATCAGGTTGATCAGTTACGTGATGATCATTCGCCGTTACAGGCTTTGCAGTCCTATGACCCGAGCTTAAGTGAAGGTGAGGCTCGCACGTTTCTGGGTACTTTCGGTTTTCAAGGTGATCAGGCGCTGCAGTCGGCTGAGACTCTATCAGGGGGCGAACGTGCACGATTAGCACTCTCTCTTATTGTCCATTCAAGACCCAATCTGCTTTTATTGGATGAGCCGACCAACCATCTCGATATCACTATGCGTCAAGCTCTTGCCGATGCGCTCGTCTCGTTTGAAGGTGCGCTGCTAGTGATCTCGCACGATAGAACCATGTTACGTTCGGTGGTTGATTCTTTATGGTTGGTCGCCGAAGGCTCTCTGCAGCCGTTTGAAGATGATCTGGACGGTTATGCGCGTTGGCTGGCCACCAGAAGGCAGGAGCTCGCTGATAGCAAGGATGTCGTGTCGTCTGGACAATCTGGTGATCCAGATAATGCTGCGATTGTTCCTCAGATTGATCGTCGGCAACAGAAACGTGAGAATGCGGAGCGGCGCGCGAGATTAGCACCACTGACTAAACGAGTCATTCAAGATGAGAAAGCCCTGGTCAAAGCTGAGGGGGCGTTGGCACAGATTCGTGAGCAACTCGGTGCTGAAGGAATTTATGAGGAAAACAAAAAACAAGCGCTAACGGAGCTACTCAATAAGGAGGTCGGCGCCCGAAAAAACGTAGAAATGATTGAAGAACGGTTACTTGAGAGTATGGAAGCGTTAGAACAAGCTACATTTAATGGTTGCGATTAGCGATGTGCTTGGAGTGAGTGTTATGCGTTATGGCATCAAATTAAAAGCTGGTATTGCTGCGTTGGTATTCAGCATGTTACTGCCAGTATCTGCGCAGGCGGAATCCTTTGATTCCCTGGAGGCGTTGAGCCAGGCGAATTTTCTACTGCTTTCGGAAAACATTGCAGCTGCGATCCATTACAAAAGTGTTGGGCCCGCGGAACCACTAGGTCTTATCGGGTTTGATTTAGGGATCGAACTGTCATCCACTGAAATCAACGACGCATTGTTCAATCAGGCCAGTTCAGGTGATTTTGAAACCTCAGAGATGCTTATTCCCAGGGTTCATTTGAATAAGGGGTTACCGTTTGGTTTGGATGTTGGTGCGGCGCTGGGCGTGATCCCCGGCTCGGATATAAAAGTGGTGTCAGGTGAGCTTCGTTACGCCTTAGTTTCGGGTGGAACATTGAGTCCTTCTGTCGGCATACGTGCAAGCCACGCAATTGTGCAGGGAATGTCAGATATTGATATGACATCTTCTGCTCTGGAGATTACGGCATCCAAAGGCTTTGTCATGATCATGCCTTACATAGGCGCAGGAATCGTTAAATCTACAGTGACTCCGAAGGACTTAGCTGAGCTGACAGAAGTGAGTTTTGATCAGAAAAAAATGTTCGTTGGCCTCACCATAAATTTCGGTGTCGCGTTAACACTGGAAGCTGACGAAACCGGAGGTTACCGTACTTATTCAGCAAAATTTGGATTTCGTTTTTAATGACGGACAAAGAGCAAGAGCGGCAATTGTCAAAACCATTAGGCATTGAATCAGGTACGTCGCAAGGTTCCGAGGCCGACATCAGATCTGGGACTGGCTTCTGGAGTGTTGTCCAGAGTGTTGCTGCAGCGATGATCGGTGTCCAGTCGAGCAAGAATAAAGAGCGCGATTTTACCCACGGCAAGCCTATCCATTTTATCGTCGGTGGCGTGGTTGGAACACTGCTGCTTTTGTTTGTTATTTGGTTGGTTGTACAGTACCTGCTAGCCACTAGTTAGCACAGTAGATACGCGGCGGGCTTATCAAGGCCCGCCTTTATAACTCTCTAATCTAAAGTGCCGCTATGCGAACGCGCTGAGCTTCAAGTTCCGTCAAAGACGATTGAGCATCATCGAGTTTTTGTTGCTCAATCTCTACCACTTTTGCCGGTGCCTTAGCCGTAAACCCCGGGTTTCCCAGTTTTCCGCTTAAGCGTGCAACCTCTTTAGTGAGCTTCTCTGTTTCCCGGGTTAATCTAGCCAGCTCTGCATCTTTATCGATAAGCCCAGCCATAGGAATCATCAATTTCAGTTGATCTACCAAGGCCACGGCGGACTCGGGTGCATCGTCTTCGTTTTCAATGACCGAAATGGTGTCTAGTCGAGCAACAAACACCAACAACGCTTGTTGTCGTTCAAGGCGCTCTAGGTCGGTTGCGTTAGCCTGAGAGAATATTAACGGCAAGCGCTTGCCTGGGTTTATATTCATCTCGGATCGAATGCGACGCACGCCCATCACGACTTGCTTTACCCATTCAATTTCGACGAGCGCTTGTTCATCGATCTTAGAGTCGTCAATGATAGGGTAGGGCTGCAAAGAAATGGTTGGACCGGTTTTATTGGCCAATGGTGCAACTTGTTGCCAAAGCTCTTCAGTAATGAACGGCATGAAAGGATGTGCCAGTCTTAGAGTGGCTTCCAGCACTCCTACCAACGTGACACGAGTTGCTTGTTTTTCAATATCGGTGGCATCGCCTGTCAATATCGGTTTTGCCATCTCCAGGTACCAATCGCAGTACTCATTCCAGATGAATTCGTACAGAGCGGTTGCAGCAAGATCGAAACGATATTCATTTATATGAAAAGCGACGGCTGCTACGGTATGTTGTAAACGGGAAATTATCCACCGGTCAATCGGATTAAGTTCTTCAGGAATGTCGGTTGGATCCAATCCTTCCGTATTCATAAGCACATAGCGAGTGGCGTTAAATAGCTTGTTACAGAAATTGCGATAGCCCTCAACCCGTTTCATATCGAATCTGATGTCGCGTCCGTTGGAGGCGAGGGAGGCGAATGTGAACCGCAGTGCATCGGTTCCAAAACCTGGAATACCGTCGGCAAATTCTTTACGCGTTTGCTTTTCAATCTCAGCAGCTTTGTGATCTTGCATCAGATTCGTGGTGCGCTTAGTCACTAGCGACTCGAGATCGATGCCATCAATAATGTCGAGAGGATCGAGCACGTTGCCTTTAGACTTGGACATTTTCTGTCCTAATGAATCTCGCACTAGGCCGTGCATATAGACATCCTTAAACGGTACTTCACCGTCCATGAAACGGGTTCCAAACATCACCATACGGGCAACCCAGAAAAAGATAATGTCGAATCCTGTAACCAGAACTGATCCGGGATAGAACGTTTTCAGACTGTCAGTTTTCTCAGGCCAGCCAAGCGTACTGAACGGCCAGAGCGCCGATGAAAACCAGGTGTCCAGGACGTCTTCATCCTGTCGCAGGGCTACATCTTCACAGAGTGCGTGAGTTTCTCGAACGGAAGCCTCATCTTTGCCAACATAGATATTTCCAGCATCGTCGTACCAGGCGGGAATGCGATGTCCCCACCAGATCTGGCGACTGATACACCAATCTTGAATATTGCCCAGCCATTGATTGTATGTATTTGCCCAATTTCCTGGAACGAAATTGATTCTTCCATCGGCAACGGCGTCAAGAGACGGTTGTGTAATCGCAGTATGTCCGCCAGGACGTCCATCTTCTTGAACTTTACGAGTCAGGTCTACATACCATTGATTGGTCATGTAGGGCTCTACCACAGCTCCCGATCGATCGCCCCGAGGCACCATTAGCTTGTGGTCCTTGACTTCAACCAGTAAGCCGGCTTTGTCCATATCAGCGACAACAACTTTGCGCGCCACGTAACGATCCAGTCCTTGGTAGCATTCTGGGACAGATTCGTTCAGTGAAGCATCGTCCGTGAGTACATTGATGACAGGAAGGTCATGACGTTGGCCCAGGGCGTAATCGTTAAAATCATGTGCAGGTGTTATTTTCACACAACCAGATCCGAACTCCGGATCAACATAGTCATCTGCAACTATTGGAATTTCTCGACCCACTAAAGGCAGCGTGATTGTTTTTCCGACTAGGTGTGCAAACCGCTCATCGTCTGGGTGCACCGCTACAGCGGTATCGCCAAGCATGGTTTCAGGTCGTGTGGTTGCAACGACTAGTGAACCTGACCCATCCGTAAGTGGGTAGCGAAAGTGCCAAAGATATCCGTTTTCTTCTTCGCTTAGGACTTCGATGTCTGACAGGGCGGTGTGCAGAACCGGGTCCCAGTTAACTAATCTCTTGCCGCGGTAAATCAGACCGTCGGCATGCAGTTTGACGAATACCTCCGTGACTGCTTTGGACATTCCCTCATCCATCGTGAAGCGTTCGCGAGACCAGTCTGGAGATGTTCCCAAGCGTCTGAGTTGCTGCGAGATGGTGCCACCGGATTCTTCTTTCCATTCCCAGACTTTTTCGAGAAATGCCTCTCTACCCAGATCGTGTCGAGTTTTGCCTTCTCTATTGAGTTTGCGTTCTACCAGCATCTGCGTGGCAATGCCCGCGTGATCACAGCCGGGCTGCCATAAGGTTTTGTCACCTAGCATC